>CAYUZF010000024.1:6448-11363 GCA_964449615.1 uncultured Aureispira sp. | reverse complement strand
GCGCAAAGATATACAAGAACGGTTGATAAAGTTTGCTACTCGGGTGCCTGTATTTATGTATTTGACGGATTACAGAGAACGAAGCTTAAAAGACGTGATCACGCAATTGGAGCCTGGACTTTTTAAAAAAGTCACCGGATTACAAGTAAAAGATTTTGAATTGTTGGTCAGTCTCGGGTTGTTCAACAATGGATTGATGAACGACGCCGTTTATAAATTCAAGCGCTACGAAGACGCCAGCCTCAGTTATACAGGAATAGACAAACACGAAGGGAAAGACATCGGATTGTACGATACCACCATCAGCGACCAAGACTACAAAGCCTCTTTTGTCAACGAACCCTAATCCTCCCCCTCAAAAAAAAGAATATGCCCAACCACCAAAGCAGTTGAGCAATTCTAATAGACATTTTCTTTCTGTTACCTTGAATATAAAGACTTATTTTATACTATCCAAATCAAAGAATAGGAAAAATACCTTCAAAACTTTAAAACGTAAAATTCAGCGTCATCCGCACCGAAAACGGCTGGGCATCGCGGTTGTCCAAGTACGTTAAGCGCCACAGGGCATCCACGCGGATGAATTGAAGGATGTTTTCAATGCCCACACTCGCTTCGGCGTAGGGGCCTTGGTCAAAACTGCCGTAGAAAGGGCCTTCTGTAAAAGGCGCGCTGCGGTCTTTGGAGCGCTGTATAGAGCGGTCGTATTCGTTGAGGCGGTTGGCCTCCGCGTGTCGGTCTTCTAGGGTGCCCCAAGCGGCGCGTACAGCCGTTACTAGGCGCCAATGCAGGTATTTGCGGACAAAGGGAATGCGGTCTAAAATAAAGCCGTCCCAGTGGTGTTCCAGGCGGGCATGCACAAACAAATCGCTTACAAATTCTAGGTTGTTCATGCTGTTGAACGACGATTTGTTGTAAAAATAAGCCTCGTTGCCAGGATGCGTTTCCAGCAGCAGATAGGGCAGGGGTTCGTTGCTAAACACTTTCCCGCCTTCGATGTCGTATTCCAACCAACCAATCGGACTGATAAAAAACCAGTGTTGGATGCGCAGGCGCAGGCGGTGGTAATCGTATTGGGAATTGAGAATGCCACTCACCCCCAACGTATACGCCAAGCTGACAATGGGAAAACGCGAACCCAAGCTCACATCTTCGAACGGCCCAGATAATTTGCGCTCTTTGTAAGCAAAACGCGTGGTCAACATCGCCTCGGTGGTGCGGATATTCGTGAGCGTATCAAAACCATCGGGCGAGCTGTTGCGGCGCAAGAATTTGAAATTGAGGCCGCCAAATTTGGTCGCTTCGAAACCGACGGGTTGTAGGCGGTGGTGCAAAATGGCCAAGCGATTGGAAAAACCGCGTTTCCAAGAGTGGTGGAACCAAACTTTGCCCTCTTGCATATACATCATTTTTTGGGGAATAGGACGGCGCAACCAACCCGCAAACAAACTCTGCGTGCGGCGTTCCTCCGAACTTCGATTCTCAAACGTCACATCGTTGACATAAGAAACGCCCATGGCCGAACGGCGGTAACGGTTGAACACATACTGCATATCGCCGCCGTATTTCCAGCGCTCATCCTTAAAACCATAACCCGCGTAGCCATAAATCTGAAATTTTTTGCTCAGTTTGTTGCTCGTTCCAATGCCCAAGCTCAGGCGAAAACCCTCCACATCGTTCCACGTCATCAAGTTGGAGTAAGGCCCGATCTTGATGGGGCCAATATCCTTGAAACCAGTCACCACCACCTCCGCAATATCGGCGACGGTTTTAAAAATGGGAATGTTCTGTACGCTGTCTACCATTTCGTAAATACCCGCTTCGTTTTTGGAGAGCCGTTCGTGTCGGTTGGACTTCCAGAAGGTGTCGGCTTTGGCCAATTCGTCGTAACGGACATCTTCGGGGTCTTTTTCTGCATATATTTCGACCACTTCGGGTTCGTCTATGGTAAAATCTTGATAAGAAACCGTCTTTCGACCAATAATTCCCAAGCCGCGCTCTTTTTTGGTAGTGGCAAAATCAATCACGGTTTTTTGCTTGCTGGGCAACCAATATTGTTCGTTGTAAGAATCGTATTCTTGATAAATAAGGATGCGGTTGACCAAATTGACATTGGCCTGTGGGTTCATCCGCATGTTGACCAGCAGCAGCGCATATTCGTCCATTGCCACCCAGAAATCGCCATAAAACGTATACCCCGCCTTGTCTTTGGGTTTAAATTTGAGTTTGTAGCTCCAGCGGCCTTTTATTTGCGTGCTGTCCATGATGTAGTACTCGTAGTAGGTCAAGCCACCATCCGAGAAGGGACTGATAAACTCTTTGCCCAACAGGCGAATGTTGTTGTCGTAGATGTTGTATTCCTCGTTCATACTTCCAATAAAATCCACCACCGTCTGGTTTTTTACCCCCGACACCCGTTGTGCCTTTAGCACCTCCTTTTTGGGACTGCCTTGTACGTAGTACACATCGAAAAAGCGCTCGGCCACGTAAGCAGGCAAGAAAGGCTTAACATCCGAAACCGTATCGATGTTGTCAAAGATGAATTGCAGTTTTTTAAAGATTTTCATGTCTTTCATATCCTGCGTAATATTGACCAAATCCAGCTCCATTTTGGTATACAACTCCGTTTCATAGCTCTCGACGATGTTGTCGAGGTTGTTTTTAGACTTGTTTTCAACAATGCGGCGCATGATTTCATTGGCGGGATTTTTGCCCGCTTGTACAACCACACTAATCCCCAAATCCAAGGTGCTAGAGCGCATTCTAAAGTTGATTACTTGTTCCGTCTCTGCCTTGTCTATAGCTTTGGCAACATCGTCGTAGCCCAGCGAGTTGGTCGCCAAACTGTCCCCTTCGTCGGGTTTTAAGGTAATGGTATAATTGCCGTCAATATCGGTGGTTACCCCATTGTTGGTACCCAATACATAGACACTACAAAAAGGCATGGCCTCCTCAGTATCATCGTCGATCACAGAACCCGTGATGGTGATGTCTTGTGCGAAAAGCGCAACGGTGCTGCCCAACAAGCAAGCGAATAAGAGTAAATATTTCATGTAGAAGATAGAATGCTTTTGTGAAAATGGATGAATAGGGAGCAGTTCAAGCGCTTAAACCGTTGCCGATACGCCACAGCAACGCACCTTGCCGAATTGCTCCTAAGACAACAGCGCAGCGGTTGACACCACTTTAAAAAGCCTCGGTAGGCCGACGACCATTCCCCATAAGAAAAGGCTAACAAGGTGATTAGAACAAGGATAAAGCTTATAGCAATGTTAACAAAAATGTTCCCAAAAACAAGCTTCCTGATAAAAAAGGCAACAAAATTGTAGGAACTCCGTTTAAAGGGGTAAATTTATAACACTAAAAACCCTAGAATGGCTCACTAAACTCCTTTCAAATTCAAATTTTAATCTCCATGGATAGTATTAAAAACTTAGGAATTCTAGCGCTACTCGTTGTTGGTGTAGTCTTTCTTCAGCAACGTTACCAAGCCCACAGCTCTTTAGAAAATGTAGTTCACCAGTATATTCAAGACGCAGAAGTAGTCACTTCAACTTACCTAGAAAAAGATCGAGCCGCACAGCAACAACTGGTATTAACGCCTATTGACAGCGCTTTGATGCGTATGGACGAACATTTGCGGGCAGGGGAGCGGTTAGACGTTTTAGCAAAAGGAGAAGCCGTATTAGAGCAAGACCCCAGTAATTTAGAAGTATTGTTGCGTCAAGGTATTGTTTATTTGCAAGACCAGGATCATACCCTAGCCTATGAGCAACTCAAAATTGTTTACGATGCGCCAACGTCTACCGCCACACGAGCAGAAGCCGCTTGGTACTTGGCACTTTTGCAAGCCCAAACCAACAATTGGAGCCGCAGCCAACGCTATTTAAAGGACGTATTAGAAACCCATACCCCTTACCGCCGGTTGGCCGAAGAACTGCTGGTACTAGTAGAACAACGCATAGAAGTCTAGAAAAGTTAAAATTTATTTTGCTAAGGTGTTTAAATAAAAGGCGAGGAGCAAACCCAACGCCGTGGCAAAGCCTGTCCAAAAAGCTTCTTTTTGTACGCTCTCGGAAACACTTCTAAGGCCAACGAGGCGACCACGGCACCCCCTGCAAAACATTTGATGTAGTTGAGCACCTGTTCTGGCGCTTCCCTCAAAAAGAAATTGCCCGCAATGGCTGCCAGCGCCAACACCAACGCCGTGCCCGCCCACAAACCCAAAATCGTTCCTCTGCTCATTTCCCCCGCTTCCATATCCTTCGCACTACTTGCCGCTTCGGGAACATTGGCCAACACAATAGACCCTGCCAACGCCGCTACCGCCATGGGCTCTGCGCCAATCAGCGCTACCCCCAACGCCAAGTTTTCGGGCAAACCATCCAACGTAATGGCCACCAACATGCCCCCGCCCTCCGAATTCCATTGCTCGTCTACCAAATAATCCAAACAACTAAAGACCGCCGCCCCAAAAAACACCAACAAAGCCGTAATAAACATAGAGTGTTGCTCCACCGCTGGCTGAATCAACTCCACTACTGCCGAAATCATCAGGGCGCCCCCCGCCATAGCCAATAGAAAACCCTCTAGTTTTTCGGGCAAACGGCCATAAATGCCCCAGAGCGCTCCTACCAGAAGGGAAGCAGAGACAGCGACAAGGATCAGCAGAGGGAGGAGGGACATGTTGTAGAAAAATTAGGTTACTAGATTTTATCTATTAAAAGTATGAAACGATCACTTTTGTTGTGAAAAATACGGTAGGAATTGAGGCCGTACGTTAGTTGAAGCATCTCCCAAAATAAAATCGTCCTTTCAAGATTTTTTGCAGACCATACAGCAAAGCGCAAAAAAAACTGAAAGGACGAGTGTAAAAAGAGGACAAAATACCCCGCTCTTTACCAACGATTATACA
>CAYUZF010000024.1:0-6438 GCA_964449615.1 uncultured Aureispira sp. | reverse complement strand
AGTACCTACCCACGCCCACTCCAAGAGTCGCGCAACGTAGCCGTTCTGTTGAAGACCAGTTGGTCTTCTGTGCTATCGGGATCTACGGCAAAGTAACCCAAACGCAAAAATTGGAAGGCTTGTCCTGCTTTGGCCTTTTTTAAGCTCGGCTCTACGTGTGCCTGCACTACTTCCAACGAATCAGGATTTAAAAACTGCTTGAAGTCTACCGCGCGTTCTTCTTCCTTGTTGTCGGCATTAAGTACCGTTTCTTTGTGCGAGGTCGGTTTGGGGTCGTTGAACAAGCGCTCGTACAACCGTACTTCGGCGGGTACGGCGTGGTCAATCGCTACCCAATGCAAGGTACCTTTGGCCTTCACACCGCTGGTATCTTCGCCCGAGCGGCTGTTTTCGTAATACGTGCAATGTACTTCCGTTACGTTGCCTTCGGCATCTGTTTGGTGATCTTGGTATTGCAAAATATAAGCTCCTTTTAAACGCACGGCGCGGTTGGGCGCTAGGCGGCGCCATTTTTTATTGACTTCAATTTTAAAATCGTCTTGCTCAATGTAAATTTCTCTAGCAAAAGGAACGTCGCGGCTGCCCTGGCTTTCGTCTTCTGGATTGTTGATAATGGACATTTGTTCCACTTGTCCTTCGGGGTAGTTGGTCACCACCACTTTTAAGGGACGCAACACTGCCATGACACGGGCTGCCGTTTGGTTCAGTTCATCGCGCACGCTCTTCTCCAAAGAAGACAAGGCCAAATGCTGCTCGCGCTTGCTCACGCCCGCACGCGTGATAAAATTGCGAATAGCGGCAGGTGGATAGCCCCGGCGGCGCATTCCCGAAAGGGTCGGCATACGCGGGTCGTCCCAGCCGCTGACCAAGTCGTTTTCTATCAATTCTCTTAGCTTGCGCTTACTCGTTACGGTATAATCCAAGTTAAGACGCGAAAATTCGATTTGTTGAGAGCGCGTGATGTCCAATTTTTCTTGGCACCAATTGTACAAAGGACGGTGGTTCTCAAATTCTAACGAGCAGAGCGAGTGGGTAATATTTTCGATAGAATCCGATTGCCCATGTGCCCAGTCGTACATCGGGTAGATGCACCACTTATCGCCCGTGCGGTGGTGGGCGGCTTTAATAATGCGGTAAATCAACGGGTCGCGTAGGTGGCGGTTGTCGGCATTCATATCAATTTTGAGGCGCAAAACGCATTCTCCTGCCTCATAGTCGCCGTTTTTCATTTTTTCAAAACGCTCCAAATTGGTGGCCACATCGGTATCGCGGTAAGGGCTGTTTTTGCCTTCGCGCTTTTGCTGGTCCATTTCTTTAGGCGAAGAAAAATCGACGTAGGCCAAGCCTTTTTTTATTAAGTCTACGGCATATTCGTACAGCGTTTGAAAATAATCTGATGTAAAATACAACCGGTCTTCCCAATCGTAGCCCAGCCATTTGATGTCCTTCTTAATGGCATTGACGTAGTCGGTTTTTTCGGCAACTGGGTTGGTATCGTCAAAACGCAAATTGGTTTTGCCGCCGTATTTTTTAGCCGTCTCAAAATTAATACAGATAGCCTTGGCATGTCCGATGTGTAAAAAACCATTGGGTTCAGGCGGAAAGCGCGTGTGTACGCGTTGGTTAAACTTTCCCGTTTCGTTGTGTTCTTCTATAATGCGCTCAATAAAGTTCAGCGATTCAGAGGTGTTAGACTCGTGGTTGTCGTGGCTCATACAATTAATGCGTCGATTAGGCAGTGTTTAATAAAGATATTCCCGCAAAGGGAACTCCAAAGATAGTTTTTATAAGGGCAAATCGGCGGGCAATGGCCCAAGATTTTTTTACTAGGGTTTCGTTGGGATGTTATGGCAACTTTTTAGCCCGCCTAATAGTTCCACGGCTTCCCCAAAAAGTTATTTTTCTGAAAAGGGCCTTCTAAAAAAGACGCTAGCAATTGCACAATTTTTTTTTATCTTTGCAGCGCATATAAAAACAGATACACCGAGGTAGCTGTTAAAGCGTTACCAAAGAGTCATTTTATCACTAAAAAACAACCGATGATGCGAGTTCGTTTTGCCCCGAGTCCCACAGGTGCGTTGCATATTGGCGGTGTTCGCACGGCCTTATACAATTATTTATTAGCCAAAAAAGAAGGCGGAACCTTCGTTTTGCGAATAGAAGATACCGACCAAACGCGTTATGTAGAAGGAGCCGAACAGTACATCATAGAGGCATTGGAATGGCTGGGGTTGGAATTTGATGAAAGCCCTGCCAAAGGAGGTCCTTATGGCCCTTACCGCCAATCGGAGCGCAAGGAGCAAGGCATTTATACTAAGTTTGCCCAGCAGTTGGTAGATAACGGTTATGGGTATTACGCCTACGATACGGAGGAAGAGCTTGCCCAAGAGCGCGCCAAAGCAGAGGCCAGCGGGCAGAAGTTTAAGTACGATGCACAGACGCGTCTGCACCTCAAAAATTCTTTGAGCTTGACGCCTGAGCAATGCCAAGCCCTAGAGCAGGCAGGGGCGCCCAAAGTGGTGCGCGTTATGATTCCTAGCGAGGGCAATGTGACGTTTACCGATGAGGTGCGCGGAGTAGTAAGTTTCAATTGCAGTGAGCTAGACGACAAGGTAATGTTGAAAAACGACGGCATGCCTACCTACCACTTGGCAAACATTGTGGACGATTACCACATGGAGATTACGCACGTCATTCGGGGGGAAGAGTGGTTGCCTTCTACGCCTTTGCACGTACTGTTGTACCAGTATTTGGGTTGGGCCGAGAGCACGCCGATCTTTGCGCACTTGCCCTTGATTTTGAAGCCCGAACCGACGGCCTATGTGAGTAAGAAAACCATTCCTGCGTTTACAGAGCGATTTAGCGGGGACTTTTTGCGCAAGCAGAAGGAATTTGCGGCGAAGGAAGCACAAGTTCAAAAGACGGTACAAAGCTTGCTACAAGACTATAAAAATATATCGGATCGCTTGCGCATCAACGAAAAGAAAGACAGCAAGTTACAACAAGCTGTAAAGACATTTTTGCGGGATGTGATGTATGGAAAACTAAGCAAACGCGACGGCGATCGTTTAGGGATGCCCGTTTTTCCCCTAGATTGGAAAGGCGCTACGCCCGAAGAGAGCTTCAACGGATTTAGAGAGTGGGGCTTTCTGCCAGAGGCTGTTTTGAACATACTGGCCTTGTTGGGCTGGAACGATGGCACCGACCAAGAACTGTACACCAAAGCGGAAATGATTCAGCAATTTAGCTTGGATCGCGTTTCTTCCTCGGGAGCCCGCTTTAATTTTCAAAAAGCGAAGTGGTTCAACAAACAATACTTGGCGCAGTTGGAGAATGCAGCGTTGGTGGACTTGGTACGCCCGAGTTTGGAGGCGCATGGCGTAGAGCGGACACAAGAGGCGTTGGAGCGCATCGCGGAGCTGTTGAAAGTGCGCTTGGACTACGTGGTGGATTTTTACGCGCAAGGGGTATATTTCTTTCACGACTTGGATTTGGATGCCGTAGCTGCCAGCAATCAAAAAACGTTTCAGAATAAAGTAGTCAAAAAATGGAGTCCAGCACAAAAGGCCTTGTTGGAACGTTTAATAGATACCTTAGCTGCTGTGAACGACTTTGAAGCAGCACCATTAGAAGCGGCTATAGAGCCCGTTATTGGCGATAAGCAGGGGGATGTGCTGCCGATCTTTAGATTGGGTTTGTCGGGGACGATGAGCGGGCCAGGTGTTTACGACATCATGGCGGTATTGGGGCGAGAAAAAACCATTACACGTTTGCAGGCGTTTTTGTCGTTTTGCGAAGAACACCACAATGGTTTGTGATAATAAGGATGGGATCATTTTGGAAAAAACTCCCTCTAAATGTTCTTATAAACGATACAAAAACAAATGTGTTTAGCTGGACTGTCCTTCACTATGAGTCGTTTATATAGGGGGGAGTTTTGCTATACAAGAAAAAAAATCCCTTCTAGGGGCAATTATATACCGTAAAACCTAGTTCTAGCCCAAAAATACTTGTCGTGAAAGCCAAAATTAATGACAAGATTTTGAAACATTATCTAGTAATGTTCGTTTTTGTGCATTGTAGAACGACTAAGCTCATGGCAAGAGCTCTATGAATAGCTTCTGGATGGCTTCCAAAGGCACATTTTCTTATCCAATTTAAAAGGAAAGTATTTATGAGTGAACCAAAGAAAACAATTCGATACAGCGACGAGGAATTAGCAGAATTTGAGGTGATGATCAATGGGAAATTGGCAGAAGCGAGAATGCAGCTGCAAGACTTAAAAGACCAACTCAAAGAACTCAACAACAGCGGCGACGAGAACCGCGCTGGAACCTTCGACGATGGCGCTTCGAATTGGCAACGCGAACATTTGAGTAAATTGGCTGCCCGCCAGCAGAAATTTATTCGCAACTTAGAATACGCCAATGTGCGGATTAAAAACAAAACGTACGGCATTTGCTCGGCTACGGGTCAATTGATCAGTAAAGAGCGCTTAATGTTGGTACCACACGCTACCAAAACGGTAGAAGGCAAGAAAACTACCCAAGGGGAGGCCAAGAAACAAGAGACGCCAAAGTTTTTTAAAGAATAAACCAACCAAGTACAGCAGGGGCAGCCAATAGGTGTCCCTGCTTTGGTTACTTCAAAAAAAAAATAAAAAAAGGGCAATTTTTTCTGTCAAAAGTTTGCAGATTTAAAATCTTGCCGTATATTTGCAACCGCTTACAACGACAAACAACACGGAATAAACAACGGTAAGTGCGTCGAAAAACAAGCAACTCGGCTTCATAGCTCAATTGGATAGAGCGTCTGACTACGGATCAGAAGGTTGGGGGTTCGACTCCCTCTGAGGTCACCAATTATCACAGAGATCATACGATAAATAAACAGTCCCGACTATAAACGGTCGGGACGTTTTAAATTAAAAGAAAGTCATGTCCAAAATATGCCAATTAACAGGAGTGAAGCCCCTATTCGGCAACAACGTATCGCACTCTAAGCGCAGAACGAGAAGACGCTTCAATCCAAACCTACAGACCAAACGCATCTACGTTAGAGAAATTGATGCTTGGATAAAAGTTAAATTGAGTACACGTGCTTTGCGCAATATGGAAAAAATTGGTACCCACAAGTATCTAAAACAGCAATTAGAAGCTGGTTTTGATCCTAAAGTTTGGGTAGAGGATGCTAAACAAATGGAAGCTGCTAAGAACTCTAAGCGCGGTTACCGTCGTGTAGAGCATGTAGATGCCAACGGCCACAAATCATACTCGATTACGTATGAGCCCGCTGTTAGCAACAACAAAAAAGTTAGACTTTCTAGCGTTATTAAATAAGCAATCTCGAAACACGACTAAAATTAATCATAAGCTATGGCTAAGAAAAGCAAAGGCAACCGCGTCCAAGTTATTTTGGAATGCACCGAGCACAAAGCGACAGGAATGCCAGGTATTTCTCGTTACATTACGATGAAAAACCGCAAAAATACGCCTGACCGCCTAGAGTTGAAAAAATTCAACCCGATTTTGAAAAAATACACTGTTCATAAAGAAATCAAATAATTATGGCTAAGAAGGTATCAAAGAACGCGAGAGTCGCGCAACGTGCGGCCAATGCAGGTTCGGGTAAAGACCACGTAAAATGTGTCAAATCCATTAAGGATCCGATCACTGGTAAGATTTCTTTCAAAGAAGTCATCATCCACAAAGATGAAGTAAAAAACTTCTTCGCAGCTAAATAATTGGCTTGCGAATGTCAACCGATAGTTAACTAGTAGGCTTCTCGAATTCACTTCGGGAAGCCTACTGTAATTCAGGCCGCGTTTTTTTTGAACCCTTTGTACTGCTTTGTTTTTATACTAGACAACAGCACAGACAACAGCCTTTTAGAACAACATTTACAAACAGCATAGACTATGGGACTGCTCAACAAATTCTTTGGCAAAAAAAGCGAAGAACAACAAGAACAAATCAAAGAGGATTTGGACAAAGGATTGGAGAAATCGCGCAAAGGCTTTTTTAACAAAATTGCCACTACTTTTGCAGGCCGCACCACCATCGACGAGGAAGTTCTGGACGATTTGGAGGACATCTTGATCGCCTCGGATGTAGGAGTAGACACCACCATCAAAATCATAGAGCGCATCGAAGCGCGCGCCGCGCGCGACAAATACGTCACGGCCAAAGACCTCAACGAACTGCTGCGCGACGAAATTGTCCAGCTTTTAGCGCTCAACAATTCTAACGAAAAGGTGACCTACGACGTACCCGAAAGCAACGAGCCTTATGTTATTTTGGTAATTGGCGTCAATGGAGTTGGCAAAACGACTACTATTGGTAAATTAGCCAACAAATACAAAGAAGCAGGTCATAAAGTATTGCTAGGCGCTGCCGATACTTTTAGAGCGGCAGCGGTGGACCAATTGGAAATCTGGTC
>CAYUZF010000023.1:33986-35835 GCA_964449615.1 uncultured Aureispira sp. | reverse complement strand
ATCTCTTTTTATCTTACTTTCAGGCTTTAATCCAACTATACTATCAGGAAAACACGCATCAAGACCAAGAATTGAAATATCACCAATATTTGCAGCGATTGTAACCACAATAGTTCCTTTAGGAATCAACGTTGATACTCTTAAGCCATATTCATTTAAAGATTGTTTAAATTTATATAAAAATTTCCCTGCCTTAGCAACATCACCAGTTTGAAAAAATGGATATATTCCATTATACAATCTTTGATCATTTCTTGGTCTATGTGTAAATTTTCCTCTAAATATCTCTGTACAGTACTTCAATCGCTTCACCTCCCACCCCACAGGAATTTCCCCAATCCACTCCACGCCCGAGTCCTTCATTTCAGATTTGGGACGCCTAATCCACTGTCCCTGCTCTAGTTTTACTTGCCCCGTTACGGCATCTTGAATGATGATTTGTTTGCGTTCTTGGAGCAAGGCAATGAGCTGCTCTTTTTGGGCAATGGCACGGTCTATTTTGGCGGTTTTGTCGTCTAAGAAAGTGGCAATGGCGGTTTGTTCGGAGAGTGGGGGGATTGGTAATAAGGAATAAGATAATTCGGGGTAGCTAATGTTTTTACCTTCCCTAATCCCCACAACGCTTGTTTGTATTTCTGATATAAAAGAAAAAGACTTAAAAAGGTACCTATAAAAACTACCTACCAATCCATTTCCTTTCTTTAGTACTGTATATGCTGGACTAATAATACCATCATGGTGACAATATTCCAATCCTCCTTCAAAGGATCTTAAACTAATTGCAAAGTCCCCTTTACGAATATATTTGAAACTCTTTAAATTACCTGATGGCATAACCATTCTGTTTTCAACCCAAGTTCTTGGGACAACTCCCTTATCTTGGGTTACTGAAAGCAATTCCTCTTCTGGCTTGTTCTTTATAGAAACATCTCGAAATAAAAATTTCATTCTAACGGCTTCCCAACCCACAGGAATCTCCCCCAACCATTCCACTCCCGAGTCCTTATAAGCAGGATACTTTGCAAACCGTGTATTCCTTGTAGTAGGATTCATATTAGTTCAGGTTTAGAAGCTCCATAATTAGTCCTTCGTTTTCTTGTTCCAGCGCCCGTATTTCTGCGCTGACTTCTTCTAGGGAGCGCAGCGGTTGGTGTTGGTAGAAATACTTATTAAAACTGATTTCGTAGCCAATTTTAGTTTTGTCCAGATCAATCCAAGCCTCTTCTACGTGTGGTTTTACTTCCCGTAAGAAATAGTCGTGGATATTTTCTGCTAGGGGGACACTTTCAGCATCGCGCAGGTTGGTTTGATCCTCGTAGATAAGGTATTCGTTGGGTTTGCCGCTTGGGAAGTAGCCATAATCGGGCAGTTGCGCTACGGTACAGTTCAAATGTGCTAGGAGTTGCTGGAGTTTGTCTCCTTTTAGTTGTTGTTTTTTCTTAATGACTTTTTCGGCGGTTTCGTCGTACCAACTGATGGCCGCCAAGATTTGATTTTTGGCGCTGGCCGATAAGTTTATTTTTTGGACTTTCAGTGTTTGGTTGATCAACGCCAAAAAGGCGTTGTAATCGCGGTATTCCTTGGTACCAATGGCCGCTAGGAGTTGTTGAGCGGTCTTTAGCAGGTCTTGTTGCGTTTTCCAGGTAGCGGGATTGGTAAGGGCGTTGCGTTTTTTGGCGTTTAGGTTCAAGTCGTTTTGCTCACACCATTCTAGCAGTTTCTTTTGAAGGGCTTTTAAGTCCGTATAGACTTGGTCACCATAGGTTTCATAGGCCCATTGCATGGCTTCTTTTAGCGTTTTGTCAAAGCGTAGATCGGCCAAGCGCGCTTCGGAAAATTGTGCTTTTAG
>CAYUZF010000023.1:23576-33906 GCA_964449615.1 uncultured Aureispira sp. | reverse complement strand
CTGCTGAATTTCTTGGATGTGGTCGGCCGTAAGCTCACAGTTTTTGTTGCCTAGGTTTTTGCGCAATTTAGAAAAGCATTGGGACGCATCAATGAGCAATACTTTCCCTTTTCGTCGGGCTTCCTTGTTGTTGTGCAAGAGCCAGATGTAGGTGGTGATCCCCGTATTGTAAAACAAGTTGTTGGGCAGTTGAATGATGCAGTCCAACCAATCGTTTTCAATCAAATATCTTCTAATATTGCTTTCCCCTCCGCCAGCATCGCCTGTAAATAAGCTAGAGCCGTTGTGTACGGAGGCAATGCGAGACCCCAAGGGGCTTTGACTGGTCGCTTTCATTTTGCTAACCATTTCCATTAAGAACAGCAACTGTCCGTCGGAGGAGCGGGGCGTTGCCGCTACCTCTTCGGCCTTGCCCCAATAGTCGTTCAGCGTCACCACAAAGCGGGGGTCAATGATGTCTTTGCCATTTTTGATGTACTTCACCTCACTGCTCCAAGACTTCCCGTAGGGTGGATTGGAGAGCATAAAGTCAAACGTCATTCCTGAAAATTCATCGGTAGACAGCGTCGACCCCACTCGAATATTTTCTGGGCTGTTTCCCTTAATCATCATATCCGACTTGCAAATGGCATAGGTCTCGTCGTTGATTTCCTTGCCATACAAATACACATCGCCTGCTGCACGAATGGCGCCTGTGTCGTCTTTGATAAAATTCTGCGACTCGGTCAACATGCCCCCAGACCCACAAGCGGGATCATAGATGGTCATTACAGGCGGCAACTGCTCCTTGATGGGGTCAAAAATGAGGTGGGTCATCAAGTCAATGACCTCCCGAGGGGTAAAGTGTTCTCCTGCTTCCTCGTTGTTTTCTTCGTTAAATTTTCGAATCAGCTCTTCAAATACATAGCCCATTCCAAGATTGGAAAGAGCGGGCAGTTTTCTGCCGTCCGCATCTTGCTTTTCAAAGGGAGTGAGGTTGATGTAGGGGGAGGTGAATTTTTCGAGGACATCCAGCAAGACATCCTTAGCGGCTAGGTGCCTAATTTGGCTTTTGAGCTTAAACTTATCAATAATCTCTTTGACATTGGGGCTAAAGCCATTGAGATAATCTTCTACGTTGGCTTGTAGAATCTGCTGGCTGTTGGTAGCCGTGTCGTATAGGCGTTGCAACGTCCACTCGCTCGTATTGTAAAATATATAACCGCTTGCATCTCTCAGGCCTCTTTCATCCCATTCTGTAAACCCTGCGTCGTCTCTTTGGAAAGCAAGTTCCTCCATCACGGCATCTTTAGTGGGTTCTAGTAAGGCGTCTAACCTACGCAATACCACCATTGGAAGAATGACATCGCGGTATTTACCTCTTACATAAACATCTCTCAGACAATCGTCCGCGATGGACCAGATAAAGCTGATTAATCTATTGTGTACGGATTGGTTCATTTATTTTTGTGCTTGTTAATAGACCGAATTGCGAAACAACGTTCCTAAAATAAAGACCTTGTAGCTCGCTGTTCAAATTTGATCTAACAAGATACTATTTAATTGTCAACTACCTTATTTTTTAAATGCAAAAACTATTTGTAGGCTGCTCTTCTTCCGAATGGAGCGCAGGATCGTTGTTGCACGTTCTGTGTTGAGAGCAGTGCAGGGCGTGCGGGGGTTAGACAGCCCAACACCTGAAAAGCCCCAAGCTACATGGCGCAACTTGGGACTTTTTAGGCGAGTCCCAACCACCCTTATTATTTAGCTTACTCGCAAGCTCCTGAGCGCTTCGCTCAAAAGAGACGGGGCATTGGTTGATTCAGAAAGAGGAAGCGCGAATTCTTGCGTTGTTGAAAGCGCATTTGGAGGCTATTGAGTAAGACTCGGGGACTAAGGCAACTCGCCCCTGCTTGCTTTTTTTAGATAGAAATAAAGAATCCCGAATCTCAGCTTAGGCTAGGATTCGGGATTCCGTTTATCGGGCAGTTTTGCTGCGCTTGCTATTTTTTAATGAATCGCTTTTGAGCAATTCCGCTAGCGGTCGTTAGTTCTACGACGTATACGCCTGTTGCAAGATCCTTGATAGGAATAGCCATTTCTGAACCATGAAGTTGTTTAATCGTTCTTCCATGTATGTCCAGCACTCGAATACTTTCTATGGCCTGTTCCGTTGTAATATTGACGAGGTCGGTAGCTGGATTGGGGTACAAATCGAAGTCAAATGTTGCCATTTTGCTATCTAACGCTACTGCGTTCAAGTTACTTTTTTCTGTTCCATGTGACTCCCAATACAAGTTGAGCGACTTGGTTTTAGTTGCAGAAACAGCACAAGCTGTATTACGAATCGAGTGTTCAATCGTATAATCACCTTGCGTTAAAGTAGTAGAATACGTAGCATAACTACCCCATCCTGTATTCAATATGGGTGCCCACCAACCAACTCTTTTAATGATCCAGCGATGCTCTACAGTTATCGGGTTGGTTTCAGCAATTAGGTTCACTGTAGTGCTAGTACCTGTGCCTCCTATAAAATTATTTACAAAATCAGGATTGGGTGTTGGATTCGTTACCGAAAAGTTCAACACTTTTTCATCCCATCCAGTACAGGGAAGAGTTTGAACGGCCAATTTTACCTGATAGGTTTTTCCTGTTTGAAAACTCACTGAAAAGAAATCATCTAGATCATACAGCGTATTAATCGCTCCTGCTTGCCATCCACCACCTGCCACATAAGATAGACCGCTTGGAGTTACTTCCCACAAATCTATCCAGTGTCTGGATTCATTGCTGCTAGCAAAACCATTGAGAAAAACATCTTCTCCACATAAAAAACTAGTTTTTACAGTTCCTGAGGCATCCTCAAAGTGAAAATCAGGTACAGCAATCGCTCCTTGAGCGGTAGCGTTTGCTGTACCTGTTGCGGTACATCCGTAGTGATCCGTTATCGTTACACTATAGTTCGTACTTTGCTGAGGGTTATCTACTAGTATCTCCGTCGTTGATCCTGTATTCCAAGTGTATTGTACGGGTTCTGCTGCATCTATTGGATCAGCCCACACAGACACTGGCTCGCCTATACAAAATGGTGTTGGAGAAGCGAATACCTTAACACTAGGTTCGCAGTAATCAGGGATGGTTTGTGGTAGACCTACTCTTACAAATTGCCTATTGTATACATAGTCGAAAGTAGCATTCGCAGGCCAAGCATAATTAAAGGGTGTTTCTGGATCTAGTCCAATCACACCTTTACCATAAACGGCTAAGTATAACATCTTATCCTCTTGTACCACTCCATTCATTCCTAGCGTTCTAGCCGTTCCAATTTTTAATTGACCTGGTTCAGGAGAACCTGCATATGTCCCTGTTAGAGGAATTTCCTTTTCAGAAGCAAGAATATCTGAAACGCTACCTGTCCCTGCTTGTAAATCATAAAACACAAATTTATCTCGTGTAATTTTACCAAGGGCAGGGTTAAAATCCCTTACGGTGACGTATAAATATCTCTTAGAGGGAGACAAACAGACCCCATAAGGATTGTAGTTTGCTAAAGGTAACACCTTATTCGGGGTCACCGTTCCTGTAGCTTTGTCAAAATCTGTAATTTCTACAAATCCACTGACATTAGTTTGAGGATTATATGGGTCGTTACTTTCCAGTTCGCCATAAACAGCAGCTACTAAAGTCGTATAATCTTCGGAGAAACTCAATTGCCCTCGCATGGAGTAATCCCTTCCTGCAGCGGTAACATGAGAGATAGTTTGGAGTGAATTGATTCCTGGATTGATGCCATTTTGATCCACCAAATAGGAAATATAATTTTTACCCGTATTACTAGTGGGCGTTGCACTAAAATCATGGGTTATTACCCAATAGTCTTTACAGTTAGCGTGTCTAGCTACGGCCAGTTTCTCTGTATTTTGCCCAGCAGGTACTAAACTATTATTAGTGGGCAATGATAGACTAGCTGAATAAGGAGGATTATTCTGCAAGAGTATCTTTACGGCATTGATACCATATTGATTGGCTTCTGAATCTCCCGCTGTAAATATGTAATACTCTTGCTGATTGCCTGGGTTTGGAGCAACCACGGCAGCATGGGTAGCGGAAGCGCCACCCTTTAGCGGAAATAGACCGTTATAGTTAACGTTGAAGCTACCAGACCCTCGGACATCTATTCCATTAGTTCCGAATAAATAATTACCATTAGGATCTGCGACAGAGGCACAACCTTCATGGGCACTTATACCGCTTTGACTCTGACCGAAATATGGGGAATTGTTACCAGAAAAGTCTGCTATAATGTATTCTCCAAATACCCAGTAGTCATCTTGTTGATTGTTGCAGACTTGTGCAAAGCTTTGTACGTTACAGAGTCCAATTAGCAACAGGAGCGCTGCTATAATTTTTAGTTTTTTATTAACGCTTAACATTGGTTTTTTGTGTTTTTTAATGTAAATTATAGGTTTAAAAAAGTAGAATTAGGTTGATTAAGTTTGTGGAATGCAAGCTCTACTATTCAGCAAACTATACTTCTACGCGTGCAAAGTATACGAAAAAGAATTTGCAATGACACTACCAGCGGTCTACAAAAAACTAGAAAGTGCCTAATTTTACAGCTGTTGGCCAGCGTTACAAACACCATTCGAAACGCATGCTAGGGCGGTGGAGGGCGCATAACGTAGGCTTTTTTAAGCTTGTCCCGAACTTGTTCGGGCAGGCTGTGCGGACGGGAGGTCTGCGCTGGCTTGTACCTGTGGTACAAAGGAGCTGCGAGCATAGCGAGCTAGTACCGTGATCAGAGCGCAGCAAAGCGCAAGCGGTTCCGAATTTCATTCGGAACTGGCACGGTACTAGTCCGAAGGCTTCCGAGCGCTTGTCCCGAACTTTGTTCGGGGAGGAACACCACTGTTCCCGCTAGAAAATTAGAAAACCAGCGGTTTTAGAGCGCGACAGCAGATTGAAAGAAGATAAATTCCAAAAATAGCTTGTAAAATTCGTTTTTTTTTTAAAAGGAAACGATTGTAAAATGACAATTAAGAAGGGATGAAAATTGTGTGAGATTTAAGGGGTGAAAAATTAAGTTTTGGTGAGGCTTTTAAAAATGGTTGCTCGCCCCCCTTAAAAGTCCGTTTTTTAGGCCCGTGACTTCTAATACAGAAATGTATAAGAAAAAACTATTTTTCATCACCTTTTTACGCCAATTTGCATGTCCATCAAAAGTACCCTGCCGTTTGAGGAATTCCTCGGCAAAAAAGACACGTTTACCCGCCAAGTGGTCAAACTACATACCAAAAAGAATACTAAAGAAATTAGCCGCTAAGAACGGCACCACTGCCCCTTTCCAGTTGCTGTTGCGTTATTTTGAAAAGCAAGGCCAGCCCGCTGGGGACAGTCTAGGAGACAAATGGGGACTGTTCATCAACATTGGCCTGCAGAAGAAATTTCAACTTCATTTTAAAAAAGAAGAAAAAGGAAAGGGATTAACCACCCAAAAAGATGATACCGCTACGGGCGACATCAGTGTGCAAACCCGCGATGGTCAGGAAGTGTTGGTCTTTCAGGTGTCTAAGTCCTCCAAAATGAAGCCAGTAGGCTGGAAAGAAGCCCTCAAAGCGCTTAAAAAATACCTGCCTGCCTATGAGTTTGTTCTAGAATTGCCAGGCCAAGCCCCTCAGGAAACTCCTACTACTCCTGAAGAAGAGCCCCCTGTAGAAGCAAATCCTACATCAAACCAAACCACCGATGAAACAGTAGAGGAGACCAGTGCTTCTATGGATGAAGTCGCCAACGAATCTGTTGATAATGCCCCCATCAAACCACTTTTAAAACGCCTACAAACCCTGTTCAAAACGGTCTTACCACAAGAGGTCATTCCCGCCATCAAAGAGCGCGAATTGACCCCCGAGCACGCCCAAACCTTGGCCAAAGCACTGGAGGAAACCAAACAGCTTTTGGCCGCTGCTAAGGGGACGGTAACCGAAAAACTCCAACCGCTCTTGCAAGGGGTTGAAAAAAAGCAACAGCCCCAACTAAAACGCTTGCAGCAACAAGTGGACAAACAACTCCAACAGTACCAAGAAGTAGAAGTGGCCTTTGAAGCAGCTCAAAAAGACCTCACTCAATCAGAAGGCACCTACGAAACCCTCATGCAGGCAGCGCCGCCAGAGGCAACCGCAACGGCTGAGGAGACTACAACTACAACGGAGCCTACCGAGCAGGAGGAAGCTACTGCTGTAGAAACAGGCGCCGATTTTATCCATCAATTATAACCCCCTATTATAAGCAGTATTAACAATGAGCAGACAGAAAGAAATCCGCAACGCCATGCACTGGCTGGCCTTTCACCTCGAAGTGATTGAACGCATGAACGCCGTAGCCGCCAACAAAAACGCCTCTAGAGGCCAACACAAAATTGCACGCGATACGGCCGTGAGCAGCAACAAAGCCTTTAAAGAACAGCGCCGCCTTTTGCTCCATCGCTACAACGTGCCCATCGGTGAAATTCGCAAGCATTTGCCCGCTTTTCGCAACAGTGTTGGCCGAAAAGCCAACGAAGCCGTTGATGCAAAATTGCGGGGACAAGATCGCCCTACCCGCCGAAGAAGCAATCAAGGCGGCAATGCACAACAAGCCCTGCGCGCCGCCATCGGAGTAGTGGTTTCGGTGGCCAACTCGCGCATCAAAGGCGGAGAATGGGAACCCCAGCGCCTGAAAGATACGCCGTTTCAAAAGCAAACGCCCATTGGCTATGGCGCTTATGTCGATTGGAATTTCCGCGCCAGCTTCCGCGTTCGTTTGTACAATGTTCGGCTAGAAACAGGGGGCTTTTGGGGCATGACCTATGCCGCTTCTACCAAAGTAACCTTCCGCGCGGCGCTGATTGGCTCCATTGGAATTGGCTTTGGCCTCAAAGGCGTGCCTGGATTCAAAATCATTCCAGAGCGCATTGTTAAAAAGCTGTCCTTGGACGAGCACATTGACATCATTGGCAAAGTGGAGGCAGGCGCAGGTCTGTATGCAGAGGGAGCGCTAGCATTGGGTGTACACGCCAACCGTAAGAATGGTAGGATGGATCCCAAAGTGCAGTTCAAAATGGCTCCCGAAGGAAGCCTATTGGTGGGCGGGGCCAAACTCAAATTGGAGTTTCCCAAATGGTTGTCGGGTTTTGCGGGCTTGTTGCACGAGTTGATGATGGCCAGCCCCTTCAAGGACATCAAACGCTACAACTCCGTCTTGGAATACAAATTTTTTGGAGGCTTTAAACTCGCCTACATTGTTTTTCCGCGCATTGTATTTGAGAATCCGCACCTCTCTTCTTTTAGAGCGAATCCACTACAGTGGCCCAAAATCGTGCAAGAGGGCATCGGCTACAGCTTTTCCATCCATCCCCACGTCATCAATTTTTGCAAATCGGTGCGCAACCGATCTTCTAAGGCATTGGAACGGTATGGGCAAATTATTCAGCAGCGCGGCGAGGAGATGTTCAATTCCCTACCCGCTGTTCGGTTCTACAATTGGGCCAACCAAAATTTGTTTAATTAATAATCGTTCGACCCTAGCTCTTGTTTTTTTTTATTCTAACAATGAACCATGCAACCAATCTCGCACAAAGATCAATTGGCCGCTGCCTATCAAGCACAAGCTTGGGAAACGCTACAAGCGCAAGCCAAAACCTATATTGAACAGCAACCCAAAGACCCCGCTGGGTATTACTATTTAGGGCTGTATTACCAACAACAACTAGCCCCTGATGCACCCGAAAAAGCCATCGCTTGCCTAGACAACGCGTTTCGCTTAGCACCCGAAGAGGACATTTTTTACGCCCTAGAACTGGCCAATTATTTGAGTTATGCCGAGCAGTTTGTCAGTGCAGCGTTGCTCTACGAGGCCATTTTGCAGGTGCAGCCCGACCACTATGAGGTGCAAGTGGGTCTAGCGCAAAGCTACCTAGAACAAGGCGATGCCCAAGAGGCGCTGCAAACCTATCAACGTGCCTTGACGCAAGTACCCGAGCGCCCAGAAGCGGCCTATGGTTTGGCCCTAACGCATGCCCAACTCGGTAATTTAACGGCGCGCGACGAGGCGCTCAGTGCCTGTTTGCAACTAGCGCCCTACCAAGCGGCAATGGATTACCAATTGGATCTATTGGTCGAGCAAAAGCAAACGCTCCTATCGGCTGAAACGGTCGACGCTGCGGCATTGGCGGCTGCCAACGGGGCACTGGATCAGTGGTACCGAGCGTATGAAGTGAATTTTGAAGCGGATCGTGCTTTTTTGCAAGAATACGCGCAGTTTTTATTAGAACAGCAGCAGCCTGCACAAGCGTTGCCCCTTTTACAAAAAGCCAAAACGCTGCCCTTGTCTTTGTGGGAAGAAAATGAGCGCGATGTAGAAGAATTGTTGTTGATGTGTTGGCTACTAACCAACCAAATTGAACCAAGCCTGATGCAATTGCCCCATTTGGCGCTGTACGAAACGCCCGAAGCGTCTATTTTGGATTTGCTAGAGCCGTTGTACCATTCTGACGTAAAGAATGCCAGCATCACTGCTGCTTTAGGAGCCGTTTTGACAGAGATACAGCCCTTGCAAGCGGTGGCTTATTTGACAGAGGCATTAGAAGAGGCACCTATGGAGCCTGCGTTGTATGCCCATCGAGCCTTGTTGTACTACCGTTCTAAAGGAGTATTGGCGGCTTGGCAAGAGGTGGAGCAAGGAAACGCCTACGGTTTTAGTGAACTGGGTTGCCAATTGCAACTCGAATGGGTCAACAGCCCCGAAATCAAAGCCCTCCTAAAAGAGCAGGGGCAAGATGCTGCTGTTTTAGCAGAAGAATTACAAGGCTTGCTGGCCGTAGAGCGCCCCGAAAATGCCCTTTACCAACTCCATTATGCCCAAACGCTCAGCATGAAAGAAGAATGGACCATTGCTTATCCGTTCTTTGAACGGGCTTTACAAGGGCTGGAGGCGCCCCAAGCAGACTTGCACGAAGCGTTTGCCCAGGCGGCAGTGGCCACAGCGCGTTGGACGGTGGTGTTGGAGCAAACCACACTGGCGCTAGAAAAAGGCGGAGATGAAGGCTCGAACACGTATTTAAAGCCGCAAAACTAAATGTAGATTTTTTTTGAAAACCAAATGTAGATTTTTTTTAGGGCTTTAGAGGGCATTTGAGAGACGAAAAGTGTTAAAAGTGTTAACGTTTTTTTTGGGGTGATTTTACGCTTAAGAACAAAAAAGCCTGTCATCGGCTATGAGTTGACTTCTAAGCGTCTAAAAAAAATCAAAGAGCAAACCTAAATCAATTTAGGAATAACAAGTCTGTTAGAGAGCTTTGTGTGGCGTCGTTCTTCTTTTTTGGACAGTCAAAAAACAGTGTATAAACAGGAGCAGTACATCTTTTGAATGTACTGCTCTTTCTTTTTTTAGTTGGCAGTAACACTAGCATGACTACCTAAACTTTCTTCGTCTTGCTGGTTCTCATCAGTTGCCCAGCACTCCATCAAATCGCGGGTCTCAACGATGCGCTCCATTGCCATATTATAATAGTCAATGTTTGTTTCGAAGCCGATAAACTTACGTCTAGTGAGGATAGCCGCAACCGCAGTGGTTCCACTGCCAATACAATTGTCCAGAACGGTTTCCTTTTCGTTAGTAAACGTTTTAATAAGATAGGCTACCAAATCAACAGGCTTCTCTGTCGGGTGCATTCCTTTTCTATGCGCACTTTTAACAGGGAGAACAGTACCTTCAAATTCCAAAACAGAGTCTGGGTAACGAGACCCGTCGTCTTCATAGGTGTAGTTCTTGGTCTTTTCTCCAGTGATTGTAAAGGCTTTGCTACTCATGGCATTGTTTGACTTCTTTGCCTTTCCCTTAGCTACAAACCTCTTATCGATGTGAAATTTTTGCGGATTATAAGTAGGGCGGGCTCTGTAGATGATAATGACATTCTCATGCTGATTGATGTGCATCTTTTTCGCGTTCAGGAACCCGCTTCCTTTACTCTTGTACCAAATCAACTCTCGATATTTATATCCTTTTGGAATGGAGTTGATGATCTCGTTTGTAAACGGGTGAACGCCAGTGAGCGCAATTACTCCAGAGCGTTTAACTACACGACTGTACTGTTCCCAGAGCTTGTCAAAAGGAATTTTAATATCCCATTTTGTGTGTTCTGTTTTTAGCACGCCATAAGCCAGGTCAGCAAATACCATGTCAACAGAGTCTGCTGGTAACTGAGCCATGCCTTTGAGGCAATCCATGAAATGTATTTGATTTTTCAATTTGACTGTTTTTAGTAGCGCTGGATAGCGTATCGCTTACCAGCTAGTTTATATAAATTTATTATAGC
>CAYUZF010000023.1:21149-23566 GCA_964449615.1 uncultured Aureispira sp. | reverse complement strand
GCCTTCATTCGCTCAAGGTCAAAGTTGAGTGCGAGTGGAACCCATACAATAAATTCAATATTTGCTCCTGACTGACTAGGCTCTGAAAGCCAGCGCGTGTAAATAGGAGTGGCGCTAGTCTCTGAGAACCAACGTGTGTGTATTGGAGTTTGATTTTCTGACAACCAACTTATGTAAATCGCATCATTTACTCGTGATACGGTCTCAATATAAATGGTGCCGCTAGCGAGATTGTACTCCTCGTTGAGCCGCGCCTCTATAGATAAAGTTTGGGAGTTAAATTGAGTATCGTAATTTAATTTATTTTGTAGCTGAACAAATCGGTCTCGTTTTCTTCTTGCTGGTGCTAAAAACCCCATCAGAAAAGCAATATTTTCCCGCCACCTGTACGTTATTGGTAGAAGCCTTTTGATAGTATTTCTAAAACTAAAGTTAAGCATGAGGTACGTAGTTAATTTGGCCACTAAGAGGGTAATTGGTATCGATAACGATATAACCTGCTAAAGTCTCGTAAAACACCTCTATAGGCATGTAATTAGGAGAAGAGGTATAAGCTACTGATGCCTCACAGGTAGTGATCTGAATGTCCTTAATCTCTTCGATACTCTGTATGGCATCGATGAGCTTCGTTCTCCTAAAAATACCGTCAAAAGGTAGATTTTCAATATAATCAACAATTGCCGCCTCTACCTCTGTTTGCAAAGCACTGACAAGTACTATCGGATTGTAGTAAATAATTAATTCTAGCTTCAAAACATCAGGATTTTGGCTAATTACTAGGGTGTCTACTCCTGCGTCTTTGAACCCATTTACATAACCTTCAAAAGCTGCCAATTCTACAGGAGTCAGAGGTTCTAGCGCTGTGTTGGGCTTCTTGGCCACTTTAATAATAAGTGAACCCTGATCGCCATCTTTGACGGCAGCAGCGGCTATAATACGTTTAGTGGTATCCACTACGGGATAGACAACCGCTCCATTTATAACCGTCAGTGTATCGCCAAGTTGAAACTCCGTAGAGCGCAAAGCGTACCAATAACTGTTATGTGCAATGGCCGCTGCCGCTGCACTTTTTAGACGCTGTTCATAGACCGTCCATAAACTGTGCAAGAGGTAGAAAACAAAGCTTATAACATCTGCATAAAGCTCCCATAGTGCTGGATCACTAGAACTATTCATTAGGTTTAGAGTAGCATCTGAAGTCAACTCGCTGTACACCTCTTCTCTAATAGCTTTGACATCGTCCTTAGCTGTAATAGCCAGCTTTTTGTAGTCTTCGTAATTCCACTCCTGTGACTGGTAAACTTGTGAATAATTATCGCTCATTATCGGATTCTTTTAGCGTTTATAGTAAGCTGACCTTCTGTTGTCAGCATAATGCTTTCTACTTTGTAACCGTCTCTGGTTAGCTGCTCTTGTATGCTTTGACGAATTTCATCGGCAGCGCCCGAAGAGTTGAGGTATTGAAAAATGTTCACTCCAACATGTGGCTTGAAACGCCAGTCACCTCTATGACTAATAATAATATCCTTTTGATGAATATTGTCCGATTCTTCTACTTTGATATCGCCATCCTCTATTATGAGCTTACCATCTTCAGTATGAGCAATATCTTTTGCTATGTAAACTGTAAAAGACATTAGTGCTTAATTTTATCGTTAGTAATGCTGCTCAAATTAGCGGTAGACTTTCCCTGCAAGGCTGCGTTGAGTACTTGCTGTAATGCCGAAGGCGCACCGCCTCCAGCCTCTACGACTGGTACCGACAAAACAGACAGAATCGTCTGGAGCATTTGGCTATTCTTATCTATCTCCTGACGTAGCTTGTCGACAATGATCAGTCCACCGTTATCTCCATCATTGAAACTACAAGTTCCATCTTTATCCACAACTAATTTGAACTTTCCTGCCACCTCAACTTCTAGGTGTTCTATCTCCTGACAGTTCCACACAACTGCTTCTTCTTCGTTAATTCTAATGAGTCCAACTATACTTCCCTCTTTAGGATAAGTAAGAATACCTATGCTGCTAGTATCAGCAATTGGTAATAAGCGCACATCCTGATATTCTGTGGAGCCATCTATTGGTGACACATCACAAGTCGCTGTATCTTTATCCACCGCAGTAACCTTTCCAGTCAAGAAAAACGATTGAGCAGTCCGATCATTCACGAACTGCTCTAACGCTTTTTTG
Source organism: uncultured Aureispira sp. (assembly GCA_964449615.1). Lineage (GTDB taxonomy): Bacteria > Bacteroidota > Bacteroidia > Chitinophagales > Saprospiraceae > Aureispira. Next base: position 21,377 of record CAYUZF010000023.1, on the reverse strand, counting down.
ACCTTTCCAATAGTCATAGCCATCTTACTTACGCTGCTTTGTTGGGAAACAGCTCACGAATTTCGTTGACTGTACCCACTAAATTCAAGGTAGCACGAAGGCCAATTTCAATGGCACGCTCGACTTTGTCGTTCGCAAGATCGAATTCCTCTTGGATCATGCGATAGAGTTCTTCTTGCTCTTCCATATCCAAATCAGCAATCTCTTCTGGAGCCTTTTTTATAGCGG
>CAYUZF010000023.1:5779-21139 GCA_964449615.1 uncultured Aureispira sp. | reverse complement strand
GTCAGGAATCTTTTTCACTTCTCCAACGAATTCTAAGGACTCCATCAAGTCGAGCCGTCCATCTTCTAGAGAGTCGCCAATTTTTTGCCCAATACTCAACCCAAAGGTGATAACAGTACTAAGATTATTGATACCTAAATGCATAGTAAATGTGTTTAAAAATTAAAATAAAATAGTGTATTATTCAACCTTGCTTCCAAGTGCTAATTCTCTTCTATAGCCTTCTGCTCCAAACCGTATTTTGACGCTATCTACACGATAAGCGCCTTGTTGATCAGGGTACTTGTAGTCGATGATTTCTACTATATCACTGTGTTCTACAAAGGGCTGCCCGTAAGTGGTTAAGCTGCCATCGTAGCCATCAAACTTGAAGAGCTTCTTCTGCTCTTCAGCTATTTTTTTAGCTTCTGTCTCATTCAGGCCTATGGGAAGGTGCATTGTCCGAAGCTGTCCTTCTGGATCTCCTAATTCTACCTCTACTTTTGAACCATTTGGCTGAAGTGATATAGCCTTGATTTTAAGTTTCACTTGATCTGCCGTTCTGTAGGATAGAGTACTTTTGGTAACATCTACATGGTCTCGTTTGCGGATAGTTACACGTTTAGCCTCTTGTTGATAAGGGAAGCCAACGTATAGGGTTCCCTTCTTGAAATAACTGACCAACTTATAGGTCTCATCTACCTTTTTTAGTACTTCATAAGCACTCGCACCATCGATGCGCATCTTACCCAAATTCACCTCTCCAAATGTTTCAAACTGTATGGTTGGAGGAATAATGAACTCCAATAGCTCTTGCAAAGAAACTTTACGCCAAGCTTTTTTATAGCTTGTTTGCTTCAAAAGCCACATGGCATCTTCACACTCTATTTTAAGTGGCACATTAGGTTTAATAGCTTTAATATACCCCTCAAACTCAGTCTCAAACTCATAGTCGTAACCCAGTCGAATGCTAACTGCATCACCTACCTTTATTTTAGTAGAAATATCACTTCCTGATACATTTCTAATACTACCTTGAGGAAAGTTGCGCCGCGCTAGTACGATAGTAGCAGTGTCTGCCAGAAAAGACCACGAACTTTCTACACTTACATCACCTACGTCGTAAAAGGCACGCTGCCCTATTGTGATCTCTACAGTTAATTTCCTCATTAGAGCAACGTACCTAAAACAAAAACATGAGTATCTACTTTCACGAAGCAGTTTTTTACAACGATAGTGTGGGAGCCATCCGACAAACCTTGATTCATGATAATAATGACTCGTTGATTATTGGACTCACCTTCACCAGTGTCATCGTCTCCACCTAGAAAAAGATGCTCATAAGTATCTATTTTATAGTGCTTGTTATCTACTGTAATAAGGCTAGTAGGTAGTAGGTTTTCTCCTTCGATCGTCAGCTGTTTAGCCTCGATATCCCATGCCGTGTTAGTGATAGCTGGCATTGGTACAAATGCACCTAATAACTGCTCTACGGTAGTGTGGTAGGTTGTTTCTTGCGCACCTACTCTCTGTTGAATAATAAGAATATCATCTCCTTTGATAGAGCCGATTGCTGGAAGCTGGTCGATGTAATCTGCTGGCATTTTTATAAGGTTAGCGTGTTAATAAATATCGGTTGTTGGCCGATTGGATATAAGCCCCTGAGTTTGTAGTCAAGTAAGTAAATACAGGCTGTCTTACGCTTATTGTAGTTCCAGTGCTATTGAGCAAGGTATGCTGTGTTCTTGTAAGAAGTACAGGAGCCTGACGTAGAAGAAGTAGTGCTCCCAAACGAGTCCTGATCGTATTGCCATTTGCAGTTTGTACTCCAGTCAGCGTATTTGGTGTTTGACCTCCTGCTCCTACAGGTGTTAGATCAGGAAGCGTACTGTCGATAGCCCCTCCGACGGTTGTATTGTAAACTCCGTCCACCAGTAGCTCCTGCTCATCTCCATTTACTCTAATAGTCTTCGTTCTGAAGTCGTCCATTGATTTTTTATCAACTTTCACCTCATCAGGAAGCTCTACCCTGAACTTCATCTGCTCGCCTGCTATTAGTGCTCTGGTCAAATCTAGCGCTGGGTTATCTTCTAGCAGTAAAAATATAGTATTGATATCGCCGTACTCTTGTAAGCAAAGGTCATACACATCTTGTCCCTCTTCTACCGATTTGTAGTATTCGTTCTTAGCGTCCATAGTAGTTAATTATCAGGAATACTTGCTTTACAAAGCATCTCAAAAGGTTGTGTCGACGGTTGCCCTTTCAACATAGGAAACTTCACTTCTTTGACAACCAAATAGTGGATATTGAGCCAACCTAGATAATCACAAACCACCTGTATAGCGTGTGGTACTTGCTCTAGATTAACTAGGTCTCTAATTTGAGACTCTGGCCGTTTCAAGTCTTCTCCTATAAGAAATCCTCTAATAACAACGCTTGGGTCTTCGGTTCCCGTTAATTCATCAAAAGAGCCATTCCCCCCGTATCTAGGTGTTTCTACAATTCTTTTCTTAAATGTTACATCCAAAGTTGCAGTGGGTGTGAGTTGTAACTCGCTGTAGGTACTATTGATAATTCGTCCATCCTCTTGTCGCTCTTTGTACGACCCTCCTTTGAAGGTAATAGGCGATAGTACTAAGGTTCCCAGACTGCTCTTTACAGAAGAATCGTCAAATTTCAACTTAGGAAGTGAATCAAATTTAACTACCTTATTTTGAGGTGCTTCTCCTTTTTTGAAGCCATTTGAGCTTTCGTTGCTTTCAATTGGCTCTGGAACAAATATCTGTCGACGTACACCGAATGTGTTGGCATATGCTTGTGCTAAATCAATTTTGAAATCTGCTCCCATCTTACGTGCTGTTTTTACGTTCTTCTTTTCGGGTATATTCGATGTACCTAAAAAATCTGAAGTACTCCTCTGGCGATAGTGTTGCGGGATCTATTTTTGCGTAGGAAAAAATACAAGCATCCATCCTCCGAAACATGTCCCATTTTGAATTCGTGATGGATGGATGCTGTTCTAAGAGCTTTCCTACGCGGTCGTAAAAGAGCCCAAATGCAACTCCATAAGATTATTGAGCGCAACGCAAAGGCTAAAATACAAAGGAGTATTTCGGTCGACTTCATTAATTTTTTCGTCTATACTGTTGACACCGATGCCGCCAAGATAGCACTCGTTAAAAATGACTTCACCTGCCCCTGCCATATCTTTCATTTGTTGAAGCCTCAACACACGTTTGGCCGTATGAAAGTAGTTCTTGGAATGATTAGGATCAAGAAAATAGACCTTTTGATTGCACACAGTCACTACAATTATTTTACCCGCTCCGTGCTGACTTTTCAGTTGCTGCACTTGTTCTTCGGATAGAGTGTATTTACTGTATCTATCTCCCCATGCTTTGAGCTGCTCCTTAGAAAGTTCTAGCTCCTCCAGTTGGCGTTCATCCGCCGTATATTGATTGTCCATAATTTTTACTCTTGTGTTTGTAGTATAGTTGGTAGTTTGAGAATGTAGCCTATGGTATTTGCTCTAGCCTCGTTTGAGTCGTGCAAATATGAAGGGCAGCTCGACTGGAAGCGTACTGTCTCCCGAACTGCCATCAAAACCATCTTCAGTAATGCGGACATATCCTATTTCAATAGTATCCATTGCTTCTGTTCCATCACTGAGCCCTAGTACTATATTAAAAGCTGGAGCGTCTGTCAGGGTAGCTACGTCATTAGCTTTGCACATTTCCATCCAAGTTCCAAGAGTAACCGTCATAGAACCCTCGTATTCTTTGGTACCTAGTGTGTATCCGATTGGTTCTGCACCTGCCCCCATAATATTCTCACTATTACGTTTGATCTTGTAACTGATAGCGGTGACTCCCCCAATATCTGTTGCTCCCATAAAAGAGAAACTAATGTCCGCGTAACTGTAATCACGTCCTTGAAATTCAAGCGCCATACCTATTTTTTTTAAATTGTTTAAATATTTTTTTGTTACATACTATCCTATGCTGTAGCCTGATATCCAGCACTAAAAATAACTTGCTCTGTTTTACCCTTTGGTTGAAGCCCCAGACGGACACGCAGCGTCTTATCGACAACTAATGATAGATAAGGCGCGTTGTTGTCATCTGTATCTGGGTCAACTACAATCGTAGAGATTGCACTGATATTATTCGCCATGTTAGTTTCTAACTTCGTTCTAATTTCAGCCACAATCGTCTGACGCTGCAACGCAGTTAGACGACCTGTTGAAGTCAAGTTATAACTCCGATTTAAATAAGGTGTAATAACTTCCCCTGTAAGGCGTATAGCCTTGTTCATAACTTGCATTAATTCAATGGAGTCGATATCATTAGATACTGGTACGCAGTTATTGGATTGATTCCAGAAGTACCCAGATAGATAAGGAACGCGACGAGGAAAAATGTACCCTTTGTTATGTAATACTTCTAATAGATCTGGATTACTTGCGTAGGGGTCACCAACAGTCATATCCGAGACGTACCGTACCTTTAAAAATCGATTACCCACTTCACTAGTGATACTGTTCTCTGGTTTAGCCCAAGCGATTGATTCATGAACAGCCTTCTTGGTACTACTACCAAGCACGGTACCGATTGAAGCGTAGCCCTGTCCATCAATACTGGTCATCAAACTGGATACATCGTAGTCTCCTCCAATAACTACAGCAACATTAGACGCGTTTTTGGTACGCAAGTCTAGCGCATCAGCAGGAGTAGCGTTGAATCCATGTCCTTCCAAAAATACGACATCTAGTGGCATATGATTTTTAGATAATCGATCACAGAATGCTTGAGCTTTGCTCACATAGTCGTTGGCGACCAGATTATCCTCAAACCAGTTGGAGTCTGCTTCGTCGGCCATAATGGCCAGCTGTTTGATGCGTCCACCTTGAGCTATAATAAATGGCTCTATGGTACCAGGCGTAGTATTGTTTCCCAACATGGTATCCACTGTGACAGTAGAGGCAGTGGCTACGACATGCAGTTCTCCGTTGGGATTCTCTCTAAAAAATTCTTTGATGTTCTCATAATGCAACAGGCCAGAAGCGGCGTCGCTTGCTTCAGAGAATCCAAAATCTTCTGCCTGTTTCAAACTGTACAGAATCTCAGGCTCCATTGGTGCTAGCCCATTGAAACTAGAAACTACCAAAGCAGCTACGTTATCGACGTTGGCGTCTGGACGATTGAGGTTGCCGTTTTCAATATTGACGATGAAGCTTGGATAAGCCATGTATAAGGTATTTAGAAGTTGTTTAAAATAGATTTTTTTAAGCTAGGTCTTCTGCCAAAAGACTACACCAAAGACTCCAATAAGGCCACTTCCTTACCGTTGATAAGTTTAGCAATCTTATAAGCTTTGTTGTACTTTTTTCGATAGTTGATAGCTGTGTGTTCGCTCGTGAAGACATGGCCGTCAACTGCTACGTAGACTTGTGCCTTGTCCTCTTGTAGAAGAATTTTTAACGCTTTTGCGGCAAGCTTCTTACTACTAAGTGCCTTTGTGGTAGATTTAGAGAGCTGTGCTTGTAATGCCTCAATTTGCGCCTCTTTCTCTGCTAATGCATTAGCGCGTTCATCTACCTCTCGAGCTAATCTTTTGTTGGTTTTCTCAAGTTTCTCTTGAGTAGTAGTCAACTCTTGTAGATTACTCTCTAAAGCGTTTTTTGCCTTAGTTGCAGTAGAACGAGCGATAGCGAGTTCTTTTTTAGTTGCTGTCAATTCCTTCTCTTGTTCTTCCAACTGGAGAGCTGTTTCTTGCTTGATCACGTCTAGCTCTGCTTGTTTTTGTTGTACTTTGGTCTCTAGCTCTTCGACTTGTTTCTCTAATGCCATGATTATTTGATTTTGATGGTTATCTGAAGAAGAACTACCGTGATGCTGATCACGACAGCGGCCTTTTCTCTTCGCCATATTCTGTGTATGGTTAAAAAAATGAATAATGGAAGCAGCAGCACGAGAAGACCGTGCTGCTACCTCGTATAATAATTCTGCTAGGGAGTTTTTTTAATACCTCCCAAAAATTTCAGATTGCTCTGGAGGTCTTTTGAAGGAGGGCCTATGTAAGCGTGTTGTAAGAGCGAGACAATGTCTGCTTGATACAGCGCTTCCTTCTTGTTATCGAAGAACTCCAGCTTACCAAAACCTTTAATGAAAGACTTGTTACCAATGAAAGCTGTGGCAACTTTAAGATCGGTACCTAGAACTGGAACGGAACCAAACGGTAGACGCTGTTGAGTAGTTCCATCATAGAATGGTAAACGATTATCTTCTCTAATCTCTACTTCATTAATGACTACTCTCTTAGGCGCATCAAGATCACCCACCTTGTTGTTGTAAGCTATTTGCATCTGTAAGGTGCTATCGTTGTTGACCAATTCCCAGAAGTCTTCGGATTCCAAAATCATGACCCACTTTTTTCTAGTTAGTCCAGGATATCGTTTGTTCACGGCGGTACGGAACTTTTGAATATCAGCCTTGATAATAGATTTATAGCCATTGACAACAGGCCCAGTAGCCATAATAATTGGCGTATCAAGCGTGTCTTCATAGGGAGAAGTGTTCCAGATTCCTTCTCTCACAATGTCATCAAGCATTTCCTCCCGCAAATCTTTAAGTACGCTCTTTCTCTTGTCGTAAGGAAGTCCGTGTGTGTCAATAGAAGGGAGTAAGCCTGCTGGAGTAGCATACGGTGCACATTCGATAGAATCAGGTAGATCCGTACGTGTTAATAGAGGCAATGGATAAACAGGATTTTTAATTACTCCACCTCCAATAGTCCCTTTGTGTGTGAAATGGATGGTATTGTATTCATCAATTTGTTTATCCATATTCATTCCATACTGAAGGAACCAATTCTCGTGCAAGTATTCGTTGTCCTTACCTACAAGGAGTTTAGTAAACAGCCCTTTTTTTAGTGGCATATCGGTTGATTTAATGGTTATTCAAAGAAATTGGTCATAAGGGTATTGTCTGGTGATCTACAGCTCTCTTAGCCACTAGAGACAGCATCTAGAATTTGCAGTAACTTCTGTCCAATTTCGGAGCGTAGCTCCTTTAAATCGGAATCTAGTCTCATGTTGCGTTCTAAATTATCCTGATGGTACTGTGCGGCTTGCTTGGCGGCGTCTGCTTGGTTGTTGATAATCGTCGTATTTGCTTGTCCTTGATTAGCCGTCATCTGACTGAGAGCAACCGCGCTATCAGCATTACTTTTGGTATTCTGCTCGTTGCTAGATATTAAGCTGTTGAGGACAGGTTTTACGAATGTAGCTGCGAATGCAACTAAGAGACCGCCTACAAGGCTATTCTCCAGTACTTTGCTGAAGTCGACGATATTATTGTCGAACAATAACAATAGCTCCATAGTATGTTGATTATTTACTCGGTTATAAGTGAAAGTTGTAAAACGGGTTGCTATTGATTTCTCTGACTTAATTGCCTCCTAGCATAATGCTGTCCATACTTAGACCGATAAGCGATATGTCTAGGGTGGTAATGTGTACTATCCTCAGTAGAGTACTGGATACGCTGTGTGTATCCCTTCCCCTCAAAATGAGAAGGTATATAGGAAGGGAATTGGCGTTTCGTGCTGTACATATTGTAGGTAACTGGGGTAGACTCCTTTGCATTGTCTTGTTCAGTAGACAGTGGGATATGTGTTGATTCATTGTCTTCCCAAACGTCGTCTTCCAAGCAAAAGGGACATAAGTCATAGCGCCCTTCATTAGCTACTTCTACCAGTCGTTCGCTCTCAATGGGCGTAACTGACAACGGCGAAGCTTCGTCTACCGCAACTAGGTAGTCATCCGAGCAAGGACAAGGAGTTGAGGATGCTTGATAAGGAAATAAATGAGCCATCAAAGCAAGCGCACTGAATAGCATGCCCCAAATTATTAGTGTTTTCATAATTGTAATAAGATTGGTTATAAAAAAAAGTGGTTCGGGTTGGTTTTGAGTTTATTTATATTGATTATAGCAAATTATTTTATACTTATTTTAATCTTCAAAAGCGGCTTTACATCGCTCAAATTCTTCGGGGTTTTCTTCTTTCCAAGAGAGGAGTTCACCTTTCTCCCATTTGGCTTCGTAAAGTTCAGCATCGCTCTTTTTAACATTAGAGCCGCCAGATTTCTTACCGCTTTCATTGACTGCTTGGCTGAGTTTTTTGGCTCCTTGCATAGTTTCCAAAGCCGCAGCAGTATCCTCATAGCTGTTTTGTGCCATCTTAAGCCAAACAGCGTGCTGGCCTTCTGTAATTTTTCGATTTTCTACTGCTTTATCAATAAGTGCCTTGCAGCGCTCCTCTTTCATAGTGGTGTTGAGTGTCTCAGCTTCTTGTTTGTATTGGTCACGCTCATTTTTTAGCGTAGTAATAGCCGCGACAATTTTAGTTTGGGAGGTGCTTACATCCAAACCAAGTAGCTCGCAAATACCGTCGTAGTTTCCTGACATTGTATTATTGTTTAGTATTGGTAAAATATCCTCTAGCTCTTGAGGATTATTGTTAACATTAAGCTCTACGTATCCACGTGGAGCGTTATTATCAGCTTTGCAAAGGTGTACACCCAGCAGTGTATTCGCCGCAGTTCTCTCTGTACCTTCCATGCTGTTGTTGACGCGCATAGCACCTCCATTTCTTGGAATATCTACAACAGATGCCTCCATCAATATGGAGCCAGTAATAGTTGGCCGCTGTTGTCCTTTTACTAGATCTTTGGAATTGCTACTTGTTATGGAGACTCCAACGCCTATACTTGCTGCGTTAAGAATGCCTAATTTTACTTTACTATGTATTTTTGCAGCGAACTCATCGGTCAGGTCAAAGCAAGCATCTGCCAGCAAACGTTTCCCTACTATTCGCACGTTCTTCCACTTTCCTATAGGTAAGGGATTATTATCCCAAGTATCGCGGCGCAAGTGATTGTAGAACATGATAGGATTGTTCTTGAACTCCTCTATGTCTATTCCTTTCGTAATGATTCGATAACCTGATTTATTGACACTCTCATCAGAAAGAATAAAAGGGATTGGTTCTGACAACATACTTTCTTCACCGTTCTTGGTAGTTTCTTTTTTGCTCATAAAACAAGTATTGGATTAATTTTTTGGCTTGAAAATCGCCCTGCGTTTTACAAACATAGCTGAAAAAGGTGTTAAATTTTATGCAAAGTATTTATTCTATCCTTAATAGTGTTTTATTTCTTCCATACAGATTAAACGAAATAATAAGGTCTTAATTTCCAGCTAAAAAGGCGCACTTTTGTAAATATGAAAGCAAAACACGTCGAAAAAATAGCACGCAATCTGTATTTGCGCGGAGGCTTCACACAAGCGGAGATCGCCAGACAGGTAAAGAAGAGTCCAACACAAATTAGTCGTTGGGCACAAGCTGGTAAATGGAAAGAACTCCGCGCTTCACTGACCGTAACACCTAGTTCTATCATAGCCAACACCTACGCTCAAATTCAATTTATATACGACGCAGCAGAAGAGGAAGACCGCACTGTCACACCCAAAGAAACCGACCAGATATCTAAATTGATGGCAGGTATTCGACAGCTAGACAAGGAGTCTGACCTTTCTCTATATACCCAAGTATTAGGTGAGTTCACCCAGTATATCCGTAAACAAGACGAAGGTTTGCTAGAGTCTCTAGTGTTGTACCAAATGGATTTTTTAACCAAGAAAGCTATAGAGCTAACCAACTAGTAATATGAAGAAGCGAATAACAAAAGAGCAGCAGCGCGTGCTAGAAGATTACCACGCCATGTTGACTATGATACAAAATAGCAACTCGGTGGATCATACTGAACCTCTCAAAGAACAGAGAATACGTAAAAAGCGACTCCTAGAGGATTATAATGCTTTTGGGAAGTATTACTTTTCTATATGGTGCGCAAGCCCCGCTGCCCCCTTCCACATAAACTTTGCAGAACAACTATCTGAACGCGATACTTGCTTCTTGGTAAAGATGTGGTCAAGAGGTATGGCCAAGAGTACCACTACATGGGTCAGCGCTATTTGGCTTATGCTAAGAGGTGACTTTAAGTTTTTGGTCTTGGCTAGTTACAATAATGATAACGCTACTGCTCTACTTGAAAACATACGCGCTCAACTAGAGGCTAACCCACGGCTCAAGCATGATTATGGAGATTTTGTACGCTATGGTAAATGGACTGCGGGTAACTTCCAGACTAAACAGGGGTGCATCTTTCGAGCTATTGGACGTGGCCAAACCCCTCGTGGTTTTAATGTAAATGGGCAGCGACCAGACTTAATTATAGTCGATGATATTGACGATGAAGAAAGTCGTAAAAACCCCCAACGCGTCCAAGAAGGGTATGACTGGATGATCGGCGCATTGATGGGTACTTTTGACCCAGCAGGAAAACAACGTTTTGTATTTGTTGAGAACCTGACTAGTAAAACCTCTATTCTAAAACTGGCCACTGAGAATGAAGCAGCAGAAGTGGAACAAATCAATCTGCTAGATGATGATGGCGAGCCTTCTTGGTCTGCTCGGCACGATAAAAAGAAATGCGAGGAAATTATTGCGAGAATGGGCTATCGCCTAGCACAAGCAGAGTATTTTAACAATCCAATAGAGGAAGGAGAAATATACAAAGACGAATTCTTTAGGTATAAGGTCGCTCTTCTTTTAGAGCAGTACGACGACTTGATTTGCTATACCGACCCATCTTGGAAATCTGCAAAAAAGAACGACTGTAAAGCTACAGTTTTGGTAGGACGAACAGGCAGAGAATATATCCTCTTATTCATTCGCGTGATGCCAACTACTATACCTGTAATGGCTTCTTGGTTGTATGAGGTCTATAAAATGGTTGACGACCGTGCTAATGTAGGCTACTATATGGAGAGCAACTTCATGCAAGATCGCTTACTAGACGATACACAGGAAGTATTAGACGAGGGTAAAATACCTCTTTTTGTTCGGGAAGATAAAAGGAAGAAGCTAAACAAACTTGGGCGTCTAGAGGCTATGGCTGCCGCCTTTGAGAGAGGCTACTTTTATATATCAGAGGCACTTAAAACCTGCCCACACTGGGAACGAGCCTACCATCAATTCAAAGCTTTGGGTGTAGGTAGCAAAGTAGCAGATGATGCTCCTGATGCAATAGAAGGTGCTTTCTGGCTACTCAACGAACGTGCAAAGTCTACCGATAATGCCGTAATTATCTCTATAAAATCACTTAGGAGTCAAAGAGGCTCCTCAAAATACCGATACTAAATATGTTCATATCAGACGCAGACCTAAATACCTTACTCAGCGAAACAGCGCTTATCCAAGTTATTGGAGCAAGTTCAGCGAAGCGCAAGCGTGCAGAGAAATACGCCATCAGTGAAGCAGCATCTTACCTCAATTTCCAATACGACACAGCTGCCGTGTTTGGCTTTGAGGTATTTGACTACGACCAGACGGCCAGCTATACGCCTGACCAAATCATCCTCGACCATGATGCAACTGCTCACACTTGTATACTAGCCGCGCCAACTGGTACGGTGCTAAGTGATACTAATTATTTCTCACGGGACATAGATGGGCGCAGCGATCTAGTGGTGATGATTGTTGTTGATTTGCTGGCCTACCATCTATTTAGCCAGACAGGCGCCAACAGAATACCAGAACACACCAAAGATCGCTACGATGCGGCTATTAAAAAGCTTAAAGAGATCCGCGCTCAAAAAATGAATCCAGGACTCCCGCTGTTGGTACAAGATGAAAATACACCTTCTAGCCAAAAGAGCAACACTGTAAGCATCATCTCACAAAGAAAAAGAAACAATTTTTACTAATCAACGGCATAATCGTCAATAGTTGGATATAAGCATAGGACAGACCCTGTTCAAATACCGTCCAAATGCGATTTTAAGCGCCTCAAAATAAAAACACGGGTATGGGGAAAGAAAAAACAAAGTTCGGCCTTTCTACGGCCAAAAAAGAAAGCTTAGTTACACTTGTTCTCGCGGAAGCTCCTAATAGAACAAATGCCGATATACAAGCGTGGCGTAGCGCAATAAAATCAGCGGAGGATGTAGAAGACCCTGACCGAACTACTCTCTTAGATATCTATGAAGATACTATGCTGGACGGTCTAATTCTTTCCGTCACGCAGCGCATCCTTTTCAACTGCACCAATGCACCTATTAATTTCATGAAAGAAGGAGAGCTAGACGGCGACCATCCAGTATCTGAAATGACAAAAACGCCTCTCTTTTTAGAGATTATTGAACATATTATCAGCGCTAAATGGTATGGTCATTCATTGATTGAATTGGAATTTAAAGACGGCCAAATTGTAGATGTTGACTTGATTCCAAGAAAAAACGTCATTCCTGATAAGGGTATTGTGGTTATTAATGTAGGAGATACAGATGGTATTCCTTACAAAGAGCCACCCTACAATAATTATCTGTTGGATGTGGGTAAAAAGAAAGACTTGGGACTTTTGAAAGCAGCAACTCAATATGCAATTTTTAAACGCTCTGGCCTTAGTAATATGGCTGAATTTGTAGAACGCTACGGAGTACCTATTCAGGAGTACCAATACGACCCTGATAATCCAAATTCTAGAAAGGAAGTAGAAGACCGCGCAAGAGAGCAAGGAGCTGCGGCCATAGTGGTAATGCCTAAAGGTACAACTACAAAAATACACAAAGGTGCTGATGGGACTGGCTCCGCTGTTTTCAAGGATAACAAAGCTTTGAATGACGAGGAACTGCTCTTAATCTTTCTTTTGCAAACAATGACCTCAAAAGATGGCTCTTCCAAGTCCCAAGCGGAAGTTCATAAAGAGGGAGAAGACGCACTGATCAGCGCGTATAAAATGTTTGTGGAGTTGGTACTAAACTTCCGACTTAAACCATTGCTCGCTTTGCACGGTATAGACGTCGAAGGTGGTGAGTTTAAGTACGACGACACAGAGCGTCTTTCTAAGACTGCTTTAGTTGAACTCTTAGTCAAGCTCAATAAGATTGGCAAGATACCTTACGATTATATTGAGAAGCATTTAGGCATCAAACTATCCAGAGAAGAACAACCCAGTGAAGGAAGCCAAGACGAAGAAGAACCAGAAGAAGAGAAGGAGACAGAGGAAAAAAAAAAGGATAAACTAAGCGTCAAGCGATATAACAAAGCTTGTCAGTGCGCACAGGAACCCTTCTCTGTTCTTACTTTGATGTTGAGCGAAGAGGAAGAGAATAAACTGATAGAACGCATTTACAACGACCGTTTGAATGGGGAGTTTGACCCTACCTATTTCAACGAGCTAGCGAATGGACTTGTACAGTAACTGAACATAGATTGGCCAACACCCAGCAATATCGACTACAACAGTCCAGATCATTTAAGCAAGACACTCATGGAGCTGAATCTATACCGTTTTTCAGCGACAAAGGATGTAGACTTGGTAAGAAAAGCAAACCAGATACTACGCACCTCCGATAACTTTGACGAGTTCAAAGAAGCTGTGACGCCTTTACTGGATGACTACAATGTCAACTACCTGCGTACAGAATACGAGACTGCGCGCGCTACTGGCCAAAGTACAGCCAACTACCTCCGCAACCTAGAAGTAGCAGAGGATTATCCTTACTGGGAATACCAAACGGTGGGTGATGACCGAGTGCGCCCTTCTCATGAAGCATTAGATGGAATGCTGTTCAGAGCAGGAGAAGCTGGAGCATTTACTCCACCTAATGGTTACAACTGTCGCTGTGAACTTGTTCCAAGAGCTACTAAAGGAGGAAAAGTGCTAATGTCTGAAGATGACGCCAAAGAACTCATGGGCGATGAATTTAAAATGATGAAAGGAGCTGGTTTTGCTAGTAACCGCGCAGCAAGTGGTTATGTGTTTGACGAAGCCCAAATGTAGAATTTTGGCCTAGAGTCCTATGCCAGTATTAATTCTAAAGCCCCAGTGGCCAAGACAACTAAGCGCACTCAAGCCAAAGCAGAGGAGTGGTTCGATAAGCACAGGGGAAAACATGACTTGGACGAAGAGAAGACAATTCGTCTATTAGATCACAATGGTCGTCCGATTGAACTAGGGCGCAGCACTATGATCAAAAACAAGAAATGGCACGCCCTAGATTTAGTCGAAGATGCAGTTAATAACCCTGATGAAGTTTACTTCGTTCGCGATGACTATGGCTACACACTTATACAAATCAAATACTACAAAGATAAACCGCTTGTAGTAGAAATCCATACTGATCAGAAACGAGCATCTATTGAGAGCTGGAAATTTAGTACTAGCAAAACTATCAACAAAGTTCGTAGAGGGCTTCTTATTAAATCAAAATAATTTATCGCTATGAGTGACGAGTTAGCCGTATACAAGATAAAGCTAAAAGATTATATTGCTCCCCAGCTTGGCAAGATAGATAAAATCCTTAAAGGTGTCCAGAGAAGTGTAGATAAGTTTGAAGGCAAAATGACTAAAAGCATGGGGAAAACAGGAAAGAAGATGTCGGTGGTCAATAATTTGGGTCGCTTGGCAGCCGCGCGCAACGGGATGTCTTCTTTTTCCTCTCTGTCTAGAATTGCTGCATCGGGAATGAATCCACTGGTTATTGGGCTAGGGCTAGCTGCTGCGGGAGCTGCTAAGTTGGGGTACGAGATGGTAAAGGCTGGTGTAGAAATGCAGAAGAACTTGCAAATTGCTAACCAATTACTGGAGGGGAATTCCAAAGAGGTTGGACTGCTCACTACTAAAGCTATGGCACTTACTAAAGTCTACGGTGGCGACTATACAAGCACTGTCCAAACGGCGGCCAAATTGACACGGGAGTTCGGGATCAGTAGCAACGAAGCCTTCGAATTGATTAAGAATGGTTATGCCTCTGGTGCTAATTTGGGAGGAGACATGTTGAAGACCATAGAAGACTCGGCTACTGTATTCCAAAGGCTGGGTGCTTCTGCTGATCAACAAATGGCTATTCTACAACAAAGCGTATCCAAAGGTATAAAAGATACCCCAAAGCTCTTAGAGTCATTCAATGAAAACTTACCCAATTTGGGGGGAGATGTACAACGGTTGTTGGATAAGAACTTTGGAAGTGGTTTTACCAAAACGCTCAAGACGAACCTAGACAATGGGAAAGCCACAGCAGTAGATGCATTAAAAGCGATTAGTAAAGCGGTGGGTGAAACAGCTATGTCAGGCGACACAACTCAAGGACTTGCAGAACAGGTCTTTGGAGATAAATCAGGTGATGCCGTAGAACTACTCAGTAACTTCTCTAAGTTTGAAACGAAGCTCGGCAGCCTAGTAAAGAAGAATGGCATTTACAACAAAGGCAAATTAGAGCAGATGGCTCTGGAGGAGCGACTCGCCCGCGCAC
>CAYUZF010000023.1:4588-5769 GCA_964449615.1 uncultured Aureispira sp. | reverse complement strand
TTGCTTCTTTGGCTCAAACTGGCCAGAAGTTTCTAACCTACGTTAAAATTGGCCTCTACGATGCGGTTAATTTGGCTGGAAATATGTACAGCAAGGTTGTCAGCTTATTCGGAGCATTTACTGGGCTAGCTAACAAAATGATGTCGGTTAAAATCGTAGCATTTGGTATCAAAACAGCTTGGGACATTGTAACTACTAGTTTATCTGTAACTTGGAACGCACTAAAGATTACCGTAGGTGGTGTCTTTGACTTCATTGTTAATGGACTTAATGCATTGAGTAATTTGGTAGATTATGTCATGGGGTCTAGTTTAGTACAGGGAATGAAGACAGGTTTTGATAACATTAAAGAGGCAGTCCTTGGTATGCTGGATTACGTATCCACGCCATTGACAAGGCTCAAGGATGCTCTAGAAGGTATCTTCACTATGCTGAAGGGCATTAAGAACTTTGATTATGACCAAGTCAAATCAGGTCTATCTGAAGTCAAGTCAGGTATTAATGGAACCACTCAACGAGAAAGAGCGCAAAAGCCTGCATCAGGAAAAGAGATTGGCCAAGCTGTTGCTGATGCTCAAAAAGATAAGGACAACTCGATTGTCAACAAGGACTTCAAACTTTCCACAAACAGTGATCAAGCAAAAAAAGTCAATAAAGAACTCAATGCTTCCACACAAAGGGTAACTACTGGAGGAGTCAGGAACATCACGGTTAATGTCGGAGTAATGAAAGGAGCTGATAAGATAGTAGTGGAAGGCGCAAAAGGACTCACCTATAACCAAGTTGAAGACAGTTTAATGGAGATGCTTGTGCGCGTCATTCAAGGTACAGAACGAAGTATTAGCAGAGGATAAATAACAGCTATGTCGGACAAAGTAAAGCAGATACAACAAAAGTACAAAAGGCTCAAGCGGCGGCTCCCTCGACTTGTTGGCCAAGAGGCTGTGAACTTTTTTAAGGACAACTTCAGGCGACAAGGTTTCTTAGACGGTGGCAGAGTAAGAAAATGGAAAAAACGCAAACGTCAAGAAAAGGGAGCTGGACGTGCAGTTTTAGTAGGTAAAGGTGGTGGTAGACTAAAGAAATCTATTGGAGTGATCAGGGCTGGCCAGAATGGAATTGTAATTGGTGCGCGTGGAGTTCCATACGCTAAAATCCACAATGAAGGTGGGACTATCCGT
>CAYUZF010000023.1:0-4578 GCA_964449615.1 uncultured Aureispira sp. | reverse complement strand
AGTCACAAATAAACAACGCTCTTTCTTTTGGGCAAAATACAAAGAGACAGGCAACGAAATGTACAAGCGTATGGCCATGTCCAGCAAGTTAGAAATCAGAATATCAAGACGTCAATTCATAGGAAAGAGTAGTGATCTAGACAAACAAATCACTAGGATAATCCGCCTTAACCTATTAAAAGCTTTGAAATAATGTGGAGAGTAAAAACTTTCATGGAGATACAGGACTTGGTCATGCAGGGACAAATTGGTATAGCTAGTTTCGACTTATTTAACGGCCAACTTGACCAATATAGGGGCGACACTAATTCAGCCGATTATCTTACCACTCCTTTTGTATTGATGGAGTTTGTTGGTGGCGACTGGCGGCACGATGGCCAAAGTCGAATAGCAGATGAGTACTTCTTTCGTTTGTATTACGTATGCGAAGATTACCGCGAAACCAACAACTATAGTGCGCAGCAAGCCAGCGCTGTCGAGCATCTGGACAAAATATCGGAGCTAGCCAATTTGTTGGACTTACAGAACACCACTTACATACAGGGAATTCAATTTGTGCGGGAGGAAATAGACACCTCTTATACGCATATAATCGGCCATGTACTGGACTTTGTCGGCCTTGTCGTGGATGATTCCCTCAAAACTCATAATCCGCCTGATACAACCATTGTGACAACATCCGAAACTCAAGCGTTTAAGTTTACGCCATAGTAAAAGCGGTCAGTACCATTGTGGTACTGGCCGCTTTTGTTATTTACGATGATACATGATTTGAGTCATTCTAGGATGTACATCGAATGTCTAACCAAATTACAGCTACCGCCAAGTACAGCCGACTCTAAGTCCTCCATGCTATAGAAAGCCTCTGCTCCTACGCTGGATAAGTATTTATCTGTAGTCGCCCCCATCTCTGGCAAACCTGTTATGTGGCAGAACTCGTGGTTAAGTAACTTTATAGGCTCACCTACTCCTTGTACCCAAACCCCATCCTCATCATTCTGATGATTTGAAGGTGGCTGTACAATCACATGGATAGAGTTATTGGTTATGTTTGAAAACGCAACTCCATTAGCACTACATTGTTCAACCACTACATAGCCGCCGATATATTTGTCTGTTTGTACTATATATAAAAATAAAGTTAAACAACTATTTCTAAGACAGTAGAGAAACTGAGAAACATATTTGCACCACTAGTTTGCTGAAGGCGCTCAATGACCATCCGCCCATCAGGATGCGTAACCCTTGATCCATCCACCTGAACAGGACAAGTACCGTTTTGCGAATCGTATGCAATAAATACAAAGTTCGTTTCAGGTGCTATTTTATAGTTCTGAGGAGCCTTGAGAGTAATAGCGTTCCGATTTTGCGCAGTGTCAGGTTGTACTAGTAAAACTTCCAAGAACAACTGCGTACCGATTACCTTGTACCGACATTGTGTTCCTGCGTAGAGCGCATCTAGACCACTCACAAGCATCGGACTCATCAAGTTATGGGATAAGGTTGTCCAGCGCGTTTCCACAAGTATTCGGTGGGCACCCTTGCTGTTGCTTTATCTTACAAGCGTTCTGATTATTAAGACGACCTAATAACACACTGTGTAATCCCGCAGCTTCTCTCTCTTGTTTCGCTTTTTTGTACTGTGTCAGTCGCCGTGCAATTACCTTTGGACTGCTGAAGCTTATCGGGAGATTCTGGTTTCCCAAGTACTCCGCTAAATTGGAGATGAAATGCTTCTTGCCATTAAACCCCCACTCTATGCATTGGCTCCTTTTTAGTAATAAGAGCAAGTCCAACCAAGCACAAGCTTTGGCATAGGAATAAGCGTCGTCCTTTGTGCAATACAGTTGAAAATAGTTGTAGTATCGTGGTTTAACCACTAGAGATTCCTCTATGCGTTGCAGTAATTCGTATTGCTCGTCGATGGCTCTGCGGTTCAAATAAGTATGTGGATCGCCATACTTCTCTAGCATTAGATGCTTGTACTGTGCCCTCATTGGTTCGAAGGCTATCAAGCGACGACGACGGTCGCTTGGGTCTTCTATGGCTTGCCAGCATGTAGACTTTCTTCTCAGCCCTGACCATACAGTATTTTCTGCTATTCCTGCTGCTATCAAAGAGTCCAACGAGCTGTATAGAACATTATCTACGGATATATAAACCTTGCTCTTCATCTTCTATCTAATGTTTTGTTGTACTAGTAATTCCATTTGTTTTTTTCTTGTCATTGCAACTTGTATGATGTATGCCTCCGCAGTAGTCTTTTGAACTCTACCGTTCAGCCAGTTATATATTGTCCTTCTACTTACACCAGCCATTTCTGCTATACGCTTCTGATCTCCGTGTCTTAAATAGCGAGTTAGTTCTTTTCTTTTTTCCTGTTCCATGCTTATATTTGTTTCACTTCGGTGTACTTTGATTCCCATCTATACACAAATGTACACCATAATCTACATAATACCAAATTTATCGTCCACTATATTCTATTTTAAAATCACCTACTCATGACAACTACAGAGCGTTTAAAACAATTCATTGACTATAAAGGGCTTAGTAATAGGAAGTTCTCAGAAGCAGCGGGACTTTCAAATGGTTTTATAGGAAAAGTCAAAGAGATTGGATCTTCAAAATTGTCGAGTATAGTGGATTCCTTTCCAGAGTTAAACTTAGAATGGTTAGTTACTGGGAGAGGAGAAATGCTCAAAAAGGAGGTATTGATGGGTTTGCCCAGTGATTATCAAATGGTGCCTTTGGTAGACACAGAAGTAATAGGTGGCTATGACAGTGTCGCTTTCAAAATCTCGGAGGAGAATATTATTGGGTATTATCCTGTTGGCAGTTACGGATTAGCTAAGGTGGACTTTAGTGTCAGAATTCATGGAGAATCGATGTGGCCAAGATACTGTGGAGGTGACACAGTAGACTGTAAAATCATAGAAAAAGGCGACTACATCCAGTGGAATAGGATCTATGTTATATCAACACATAATCAAGGACTACTACTGAAGCGAGTAAAAAAGGGCACAACTAGCAGTGAAATATTATTGGTGTCAGATAATCCTTCTTTTGATTCTTTTGAAATTCCTATGGATGAAGTTTATGGAATGGCACTAGTGCTTGGAGGTAAAAAAATAGAGTGGTAGATAAAAGCACAGGTAAGATGCACAGTTGTATGCACAGATAATACCCCAATTCAGACTTTTTAGACTGTTCAAGTAGTTTGTACAGTCCTATTCAATATCAACTATATCAACTATATCAACTATGAAGAACAAGAATACAGCAACAGTACTGGCGTTCCTGACGGGAGTAATAGGTGGCCAATTTTTCTACCTCAATAAAAAGGGAATAGGGATAATTTGTGTGTTAACCTGCTGGACTTACATACCCGCAATAGCAGGCATAGTACATGGGGTACTTCTAATTTCAATGGATAAAAGAACTTTTGACCACAAACACAACCCTGAAATAACGAGACAACTTGAAGCTGAAGCAGCTCGTAAAGACTTTTTACTTTCCAAGTATGGAGAAGAGGTTGGTAGTGAATTAGTTGCGCGTAACATATGGCAAGGTATGACGAAGGAAATGCTAATAGACTGCTTAGGAGAGCCCAGTAAAAAGAAACAAGATATCCTCAAGACTAAAATCAAAGACAAATACTCCTACGGAAGGTATTATACAGACAGAGGTACAGAGAAGTACCGAATAGAAATAAGGTTAGAAAATGATGAAGTAGTCGGATGGCGCGACTTATAGCTACCTATAAGAGTGGCATTTCCATCCTCATAGCTTGAAGTGTGTACATTTCATCCACAAACTGCACAAGTACCGTCCAAGAAATAAACACTAAAAACACAAAAATACACATTTGGTTTTGCACATTCCGAGTCACTAAAAGGGCCGTAAGTTTATAAATAGCAACTTACGGCCTCAATTGCCTGCGCGAGTGAAATCTACATTTCGTTATCCCCTCCTTAATCGCCTTTGTTTTATTTTTTGGTGAAATAATGGTGATTTGAAAACCAAATTAAACAATAATAGACACAAATCTACCATTTATTTCTAAAAAGGTCAGAAACAGGCGGTTTTTTTACTCAATACAATTCTGTATTTTCACCTCCATTAAAAACTATCGTTGACAAATCTATCTTGCAATCATGAAGTTTAGCCAGATAATTATGAATCTTAGGAAGGAAAAGGGTTGGACGCAGTCACAACTTGCTACAAAGTCTGGAGTATCGCAAGTAATGATAGGAAAGTACGAACGTGGAGATTCTAAGCCCTCTTTTGAATCCGCAATAAATCTTTCATTAGGCTTAGGAGTAAGCTTAGAAACTCTAGCAGGATTACAGAATAAACCAAGTGAAAACCTGAGAGAAGATTTACTAAATAGGATGAAAGGAGTTGAGGAATTAGACCCTTCCACTCAGTCTATTCTAATGAATGTAATTGATACTTACATTCGTGATTATCATGCTAGAAAACCTTACCAGTATAAAAAATAGCCCCCGAACCATCAAAGAGGGGCCCCAAGCTAGCGCGCGCACCGCGTGGCCTCGAGCCTTGGCCGTGCGCGTG
>CAYUZF010000022.1:31063-36252 GCA_964449615.1 uncultured Aureispira sp. | reverse complement strand
TGCCCGTCGAGCACAGCCGAGACGGGCAGTACACCAATGGGTAGTTTTATTGCACGACTACTTTTGTAGTTTGTTGCACGGCTTCACCGCTTGCTTCTAACCAGTACACACCAGGAGTCAAATCCCCGATTGGTAATTCAAAGCCTTGCGTACTAGCTTGTGGCTGTTGCCAAGTCCGTAAGGTACGGCCCAATTGGTCAACCAAACGAATCTGCTCTACCTGCTCCGCCCCTGCTTCGCTTTTCCAAAACAAGTTTTGGCCAGCCGCTACAGGATTTGGCGATAACGTCCAAGTAATTCCGCTGTTGGAAAAGTCGTCTACGCCAAGTGTGCTGTGTACGTTGCTAGCACCAACTGTTGTAGCTGTGTTGTTGGGTCTAGCGTATTGCCCATTGCCTGTATAAGTACGCACCAACAAGCCATCGTATTGTGCATTTCCAATATTATTATAATAGTTGGTAAATCCATGATTAGCAGTAAGATCCAATTCGATTTCTCCATTCTCAAATCCCAACGCACTAAAAAAGAATGGCGTATTGCCTACATCGTGCGAAGTGCCGTAAGCGGGTACTTTGTTGTACAAATCAAACGGATCGTAGTTAGCAGGCACATAGCTGACGTTCAAATTTTCTTGTATTAGAGAAGGATTGCCCATGTTTAAGCTGGCGGTATACCAACCCACAGCGGCATCGTGTCCGTAGTGTCTTGCAGCGAACATATCCCCTATATCTATGTATGTTCCTCCTATTTCGAACTCTTGGAAAGCAATTCCCAATTCACTAGAGCCGTATGCTGTCAGTAGAAAGTTGCCTGTAAGGTGCACCACTCTATCGCCATCCACGGTAATGTTGGGATTGTATGTTGGTGTTCCTCCTTCCGTATTTTGGTAGGTAGAACCACTTATGCCCGTTGGATTTCCTACCAAGAGATTATGAATAACACTACCATTGTTTGGATTTATAAAGTGGACATAAGTGCCAAAAAATGGGTAGACACTGCCTCCTCCTGTGCTGTTCATTGCAAAAAACAGTTCGTTGTTGTCGGGAATAATTGCTAGGCTAGAGTTGCGCAAGTGCTTATCGGCAGAAATATCCAACTCGTTGTATATCGAACCGTAGGATTGCGCCCAGAGTGTCCCACCACCCTGTTCAAACGCAGCAATAAAATAATTGTAAATATAGCCCCCATCGGTATAGTTATTAGAGAGGCGCTTCCCTGCAATACTCTTAGTTTCATAATAAAACCCACTTAAGAAAACATGGCCATTGTTGCCTAAGGCAATATCGGTAGAATAAGCGGGGACATCGGTCTCTGCATACCACTGCAAATTGGCATTAGAACCGTTATCCTCATATACTGCGGTAAAGGCATTGCCAAAGGGATAATTAGCGCCTAATGTAGAAGAATGCGTGAGCCCATTGATACCACCTCCCGATTGAAAAGGCATGCCACTGTTTCCCTCTACATAGCCTGCGATGGCTAGCTGCCTTGTATTGGAATTAAAATCTACATCGGTGACAAAATCGTGGTCGTCTCCCCCTTCGGTAATGTGCCAAACATAGTTGCCGTGTGGGTCAAATTTCACCACCGCTAAATCATAATTGTTTTGGTTGCCATTACTGATTTGCGTAAAATTTCCCGTAGCGTCTTGCACCAATGCAATCTCCGCATAGGTAAAGGAAACATACACTTCGCCATCCTCATTGATGTCTACTTGTGGGGCACTATGCGCGCCTACATGGTTGTTAAGCCAACCGTCAAAAAAGATACGAGCCGTCCAAGTATTGCCATTTGCCTCTTCGCGCCACTTGACAAAAATATGCTCTTGCCCCCCACAACCTGATCCATTACAAGCCACCTGGAAATAAGGATTTTGGGCAATGTCATATAGTAAAAATTCGTCTTCTTGTATACCAACGGTTGCGGTTGCACCTGGAACACTGGCAATAGCTGTTGGATATTCGTTGTAATTTTGGTTATTATCGGACAACCAGATGGGATAATCTTGTCCGAAGGTTGGAGCGGCGCATAGAATAGCCAATCCCGCGATAAGCGAGCTTAATGAAAAACGTTTCATTGTGTAATGATTTAGGTTATTAAATAAAAATAGTTGGGGAAGGTTAAAGAATTTGGTTATCTAAAATACAAGTAGTGGTTCGGTTTTGTCGTATTCGGCTACTGAGAGCATGTACTTGGTAAATATACCTCCAATTGGATAAAGCAGCCTATTTTCTTAGTCAAGTTAGTGCATATCCTAAATTAACAATAGATAAATCATCTAACTACCTTTCTTTTAGGTACTGCATATTTTTGGTATACTAATACTACAGTTGCCAACTACGACTACCCTAAGAACGAATGTGACAGGGCATTGGTTGGGATTGGTTGTTTCTTTTAATAAAAAAAGCGCCGCTCCAGTACTTGAAGCAGCGCCTTTTACAGCGTTCAATTGATGTCTATATGATCTATTTTACGTTTAACTTTTATCCCTTTTTAATCCGCATCTTCATGGTTATATCTTTGGTAGGACGCGAGCCACTAACGGGTACTTGTGCAATTTTTTCTAGCACGTCCATCCCCGAAATAACACGTCCAAAAACGGTATAGGCACCGTCCAAGTGGGGCGTACCGCCTTGCGTAGCGTAGGCTGCTCGTTGTGCTTCGGTATATTCAATACCGCTGCGGGCTTCCATCTGTTTCAGCATATTGGGCTTAACGGGCTGCCCCTCCACAATATAAAACTGGGAGCCAGAAGATGCTTTCTTAGGATTGACCCCATCGCCCTGCCGCGCAGCAGCCAACGCGCCTTTGAGATGAATCAAACTGTCGACAAATTCAGCAGGAATTGTATAGCCTGGTCCGCCGTTGCCCAGCATTACATTGGGCGCTGCGCCCTTAGAAGTGGGGTCACCGCCCTGAATCATAAAATCATCAATGACGCGGTGGAACAATAAACTGTCGTAAAAACCTTCTTTGACCAATTTTACAAAATTGTCGCGGTGCTTGGGCGTGCTGGAATACAGTTGCAGTTCCATGTTGCCGTAGTCGGTAATTACTTCTATAATGGGCGAATAATTAGGCGATTTGGGATGATAGAGACTTTTGGAACAAGCCGTCCATAATAGAGAACAAAGCAATAAGAGAGATCCCGCGTAGTATTTCATAAAGTTGTAGCGCTATTTTATAGGTACTAATAAAAATAAGGCGCGCCTTCTACCCACTTAGGCTGCATTTCGTAATCGTAAAATAAATACGACAAAGAGACGTGTAGCCGCCGCCCAGAATAGGTAGACAAGCTGCCGTTTTGACCGTCGTAATTTACATAATTAATGATAGAAGTGGGCGTAAAGCCGTGTAAATAGCGCACCGTACAGGCGAATCGCGTTAGAAAAGTATGCTCCACTTGAAAAATAGCCGCGCCGTTCCAGTATTTGTCATCAATCACTTGCGACGACCCCGTGACATCAAATAAATAATTGACCTCCATCCCGCCACCTACCCAAAAATTACGCGACAACTTGCACTTAATCAGTATAGGTGTAGCCAAGTACCACAAATTGATGTCCTTATCGTTCCAAAAATGCCCCTGGTTTCCCTCCCAACTAACATTCTGCTCCAGCTGTAACTGCGCCCAACTCGACAAAGACAGCTGTTCTACCATTCCAAAAGTAGCGCCCAACGTAGGAATGCCCCAGAAGTTATCGGCCAAAGGGTGGTGCTGGTCGTAAAAATCGGTGGTCGTAGGCCCTGCATGGACACCCAGACGTATCTGCTGCCCCCATAAAGAACAGTTGCTTGATAAAATTAGAATGGATAAAGAAAAAAGTAATCGCAACACGACTAGTTCGGTATTTTTATTGGAAAATATGTTCAAGCGCAGGTTTAGAAGTAGAATACCCGCTAGCACTATTCCAATGTTTCCCGCAATTGCTCTGCCAAACTGGGCGGATCAAACCCCAAAATTCGTTGTGCCAATTGGCTGTCGAGGCGTACGTCTGTAGGACGCGTATGAGCATGGGGGGCTTCTTCTTGCTGGCTCGACTTTACCAAACGTTGGTCGACGCCCAATTGTTCGGCAACCTGCTGCATAAACGCATAGCGCGAATACCCTTCGGCAGCACCGAGATGGAATAGGCGTTCTTTTTCTGCCCAAGCAGGCACCGCAGACAAGGCATAGCGCAAAGCCTGAGCGATGCCCCGGCTCGCAGCAAAATGACTGAGCATAGAACGGTATTCGTCGGCGAAGGCTTCTACAGGCTCTCCCGCCTGCAACTGCGCTACGCTCCTAGTAAAAAAATTGCTGGCATAGTCGGGCGCTTTGCCAAACAACAGCGGCAAGCGCAGCACCAGCGTCCGCTCAAAATCGCCCAATAATAATTCTTCCGCCAGTTGTTTTTGTTGGCCATATTGAGAAATGGGGTAGGCAAAATCGTCCTCGCTGTAGGGGGCAGAATGGCCATTAAAAACCAAATCGGTCGAGGTGTAAAGCAGTGGAATTTGAAGCGCGGTGGCCGCTTCTGCAAGCGCTACAGTGGTGTAGACGTTGATGTGGTGGCTCAAAGCGGGATGCTGCTCGCAGAACGTCGTATTACTAATAGCCGCTAGATGTACAATAGCGTCGGGCTGTATGCGTTTAACTAAGGACGTTATTTTGTTGGTTTCTAACAAATTAATGCACTGCCAAGCCACTGCTTGGTTTTGAGGAAGGTTTCTAAAATACGTCCCTACCAATTCGTACTCTTCGGCCAACACGGTACACAAGGCCTGCCCTAAAAATCCAGAGGCGCCTGTAAGCAACAGCTTTTTTTTCATGAACATTTAATTGTTGACGCCGTAACTTTGTTGATATTCTGCCCAGGGCGTACTCTTGTAATGCTCCTCCGCCAAGTAGTGCATAATCACGTCGAATATTTTCACATCCAAATAGCCTGGTATGCGCTGCAACAACTCAAAATCTTCGTTGAGAAAAACAACCGTAGGATAGCTCATTTTGCCATCCAACAGCGCCGCGGCCAACTCGTGGTACCCTCTGCGGCCTTGCGCTACAAATTTAAATTCATGCCCTTGAAAATTAATGCTGGCCTGTTGTTCCGCGTTGAATTTTACGGGGTAAAAATTTTCGTTCAAATACGCTGCAACCATAGGATTCTCAAACGTCGCTTGATCCATTTTTTTGCACCAACCACACC
>CAYUZF010000022.1:25264-31053 GCA_964449615.1 uncultured Aureispira sp. | reverse complement strand
ACAAAGATTTTCTTTGGTGTCTCGCCTGTGGCGCGCGCCTTTTTAGCCGTTGCAACGGCTTCTTCCCAAGTCATCCACTGGACATTTTTTGCAGTCGTAGTAGGCGGGACAATGGGATCGTCGGGCGTAGGAGCAACTGTAAACGCAAAAGCGATGCAGCAGATGCTCAATAGGCCAATGATTAGTAAATTATTTTTCATGGTTACAATTGATTTGATTAGGTAGAACGTCTGTCAAACGAGGAAGGCTCCCTTTATAAAACTACAAATTAAACTCCACAAAGCACTCTTCCCATTTTTTGCGCCTAGTTTAAGATTTATTTATAACTCCTTAACGCCTCCAAAAAAGCTTTTACCAGTTACTAACCAACTTCAATGAACCAAGCGAATACTTTGCTGTATTCTTTGAAGCATAGCGCAACAGGAACACCATCCGATGTGCTTATTATACCAAAATTCAAAAATGATTCCAAGAAATGAGTAAGAAGAAAGTTGTCGTGGCTGTTGGCGGTTCTAGTGGCGCAATTTATGCCAAAATTTTGCTGGATAAATTGCAAGCCATGTCAGAGCAGATTGAGAAGGTAGGTGTTGTAATGAGCGACAATGCCAAGCTCAACTGGAAGTTAGAATTGGAAACGACTTCCTACGAGGATTATCCCTTTGATTTTTATAAGAAAAATGATTTTTTTGCGCCTTTTGCCTCTGGCTCTGCCCAGTATGGGGTAATGTTGGTCTGTCCCTGCTCTATGGGGCTACTGGCTCGCATCGCAGCGGGCATTTCCACCGACTTGACCACCCGCGCAGCGGATGTAGTCCTCAAAGAACGCCGCCGTTTGATTGTAGTGCCTAGAGAAACGCCCTTTAGTTTGTTGCATATCAACCACATGAAGACGCTCACCGAAGCGGGAGCCATCATCTGCCCTGCGGTACCCTCCTTTTACAGCAAACCCCAAACTATTGAGGCTGTAGCCACCACCGTAGTCGATCGCGTTTTGGACTTGGCGGGTTTTCAGCTGAAGAGTTATCGTTGGTCGGAAGAGTAGCGTTGGTCATCCTATACCAGTACAGCAGTAAGTGAAGCCCCCCCGCTTACTGCTGCGCTTTTTTGCGAGTGGCGCGTTTTTCTTGACGCTCTTCTTGACGCTCTTCCCGTGCGTTTTGACGTTTGGCGCGCTCGCGGGCTTGCCGCGCTTTATTTTTGGGGCCAAACGTTTTGATCAACCACTCTACAGGCGTTTTTTTGGCCGCTTGCGCTTTGTCCATTTTTACCCCTTTTCCCAACTGTACGTCTATGTCCGACAGTTGAAAATACTTCATAAAGCCGTGGTATTCCCCACTGATGTTGATGGTCGTATTTTGATTCATTTTAATTAAAAAGTTGTCTAATAAAGAGGGTACAAACACACCAATTTCTGAAAAGACAAAATGACAATCCGATAAATTAAACGAGATGTAGACCTTGTCAGTAAAGTCTTTCAAATCGTCGTAACTGTCGTAGTCCAACACCACCGCATTGCCAAAAGAACTTTTTTCGGTGTTTAGTCGAAAATGTGTCAACGCAGCGCGCTCAGGGTGTACGTCAAAATCCCCTCGAAAAGAGTTGATTTGAAACCCATTGGACATGGCCGCAGAGAGCCGCTGAATTTGCCCTGTATAGCGCCCTTCGTGCAATTCAAAACTGTCTACACGAACCCGAATGTTACGTACATGTAGATTGGTAAGATTTTTATTTTCTAAATGTTGGTGTGCGGCTATCGCCTTATTTTTCTCCGCTTGTGTATGGTTCGGTTTGGACATGCCCTTTTGTTTTCTAGTAGTGGCAGCTTCCCCGTTGCCTTTTTTGTTGTGGCGTACGGCTTGGTGGTGTTGAACCTGCTGTGCCAGCGATTCGGTAGAACGGTAAGTCATCTTTTCTACATCAATACGGTGGCTGCTCAAATGCCAGGGCGGTACCGATGTATCGGGCAAGGTATTGTAAGGGCTGGGCGGTACGGAGTCGGGAATGGGAACTGGTTTTTTGAGGGCAATGTACACCTGCGAGTTGTTGAGGTAAGCCGTATCGAGCAAAGCGCGTTTTTGAATCAAATCTACGTCGTGCCCTGCGGCGTAGACCTGCTCTGCTACTACCGTCATATCTATTCCATTAGAAGCATCTACGTACTTATAGCGCACTTGGCTAACCTCGGCGGTATCAATGCTCAATTTGGCGCGTTCTTCTACTGGTACTGGGTCCTCTTCGTGAAAATAATCAATGATGAAATCTAGGCTAAAATAGCGCTTTCGAGGCGTCCGCTGCACTTTGAACACGGCATTGGCTACTTTGGCGCGGCCTACATCAATGCGCTTGTGTTCCCACAACTCCCACAAATCCACGTGCTGGGCTTCGACCAACTCCGCATACAACAAAGTATCTTGGTCGGGATCTTCCAAATAAAAATTATAAAATTTAAAATGACTAAAATCTTTCATTGCCATGCTGTCAATTCTAAACACCACGTTCCACTCCTCCGACATTTTACTGGTGAACTGTTGCAGGAGTTGCTGCTGTACACTGGGCTTCCAAAGTAAGTAGTACCCAATACCCGCCAAGAGCACTACCAATACTACGGTAACCGCTAAAAACCAGCCCAAAAAACGGAAAATGCGCCGCGCTGTGCTGGGTTTTTCCTTAGTGGATGTAGCAGTAGTTGGCGAGGGACTCTGAGAAGGGGTTGGATTAGACATACAACGGTATTGGGAGGTGAAGAGAAGGGTGAAAGGGTAGCGCCTTATTAAAAAATACAACGGTAAGCTCTGGGTTGTTTGGCCTAAATCCATCCACAGATACCGTTTAATTTCTAGAAACAATAAGGATCGCTTAGTAGTTGTCCCAAACTATTTTTTATCATGAATTTGGTGCTTTTGTGGGCACTTTTTTATAATTTAAAGGGTTGTATAAATTCGGTGCAACGGCGTTTTATTTTTTGCCACCGCATTTTCTTTATGGCTTATTACTCGCTTCTGTATGAAGACAGACATACCACTTTTGCTAAGGATTTTCCGCACGAGCGTTTGAGTTACCTTTTCGAAACCATTCAAGCATTTATCAACCGCTACCAAGTGGAAACAGAAGCTACCGCCTCCGACTATTTTGACAACGATTTATCCCAGCACTTACTTGAACCTTGACCCCCTATGGCTACACCTTTTAAATACCACCGAGAAAACCCGCCTTTGTTTGATTTGAGGCAACTACCTAGAGAAGTGGTGGTAAAACAAGCTTCTGAACGCTTGATAATACAGACAAAAATTCGGACAACTGCCACTGTTATTTCTCTAATTATGGCTACTTTGTTCAGTGTTTTTGCGGTGTATTCGTACCTGGAGGAACCGACCAAGTTCAATTTATGGTTTATGATTTACGTACTCTATCTTGTTTTATCTTTTGTACACGAGTTGTTTCGGGGCGTTGTTCTTACCCTCGACAAAGAGCAGCTGCATGTACAAGAAGGTCAATGGATTCCTTTTATTGTAGAAACAATTCCTTTGACTGCTATAGAGCAGGTACACATCAAAAGAGCTTCCGAAAAATGGTATGCCAGCAAGCGTCAAATTATAGCGCTAAAAGGTGGTTTTGAAGACCTCCGTATTGGAAAGTACTTATCCGAAAAACAAACCCATTATTTGGGCTTCGCCCTGCGTCATATTTTAAAATTAACAGAAAAGGAGGAAATTGATTTTGAGGCAACGCTAGACCTTTCCCAACATTTGTTAGAACCCTAACTTTTCTAACCAATCATTAGCTTCTTATCCAACTCCCCTATTGCAACAAGTATGAACGACAACAACCTGCCTCCCCAACGCGCTTTTAATTGGAACCAAACGCCCAAAGGCATTCGCATAGAACGCCAAGCCAAGCAATTGACCTTGTCCAGCACGTTTAGGGCTTCCGATCAGCTGTCTATTGGCATTCCAGCTACCATTGGAGTGTTGGCCTTCGCGGTGTATCTGTTTTATACGGCTTTGTTAGCCTCGGAGCGCATAGAGTTTGCGGCCCTATTCGGAGGCTTTTTCTGCCTGTTTATTGGATTTATTTTTCTATTGGGTGCCTTGTACCAACTCTTTGGCAGTATTCGGGTACAATTTGATTTAGAAGCGCAACAGTTGTCCATTTATTCGGGCTGGTGGCAATTTAGTAAAACACAAGTTTTACCGTTGGATGCCATTACCAACATTAAAGAAACCGTCACCTACACCAGCGATAATAACGGCAACAAAATACCCCGCACCCAAGTCCTGATTCAAGCGCAAAATGGTCAAGAAGTGCCTTTCGGCAAACAACTTTCTGAAGAAAAACGCTTGTACCTCAAACGCGCATTAGAGCAAATTCTAGCCGATAAAGCCGAGGGGTTCAACGACGATTACCTAACCGATGATTTATCGCAGCACTTGATTGAATAATTGCCCCAGAGTACTACTTTTCTATTCTTATTTTCCAAACCGCTATGCCTTCATTCTTTGATTCAACACCCACCCCTGTATTTGATTGGCAACAACCGCCCAAAGGCATTCGCCTAGAGCGCCAGCCCTATTGTTTAACGATTGTCAGTTCGCACCAACATTACAAAGCGCTGTTTGTTCCGCTCTTAGGAGGGGCGCCCCTCCTCCTCCTATCGCTACTTTCTATAGAGATGGCCTTCGGGGCGACATTAGACGTGGGGACATTGGTAGCGGCGCTGCTGTGTCTTTGCTTGGCGTTGCTTTTTTGGAGTGTTATTATAATAGAACTTTTTTGTACAACCAACTTGCAAATAGACTTGCAAGAGTAGCAGTTCTCGGTAGCGATCCATTGTCGGAAACTATACCTCAGAAAGCAAGTTCTTAGTACGAAAGAAATACAAAAGGTCTACGCTACGTCTAATGACCCTGATAATCAATCCGATCCCCCCTATCGGATCGTTGTAAAAAACAAAGAAGATATTTTGAGTTTTGGAGACTACCTTTCTTTTTCCAAGCGCCGCTATTTGTTGCGTGCCCTGCAAGATATACTAACCAATCCGCCCCAGAGTTTTAGCACTCCTACGCCGTCCGAAGATTTATCGCAGCATTTGGTAGATTAGCGGACAGCGTTCGCAATTTTTCGCTTGCGCCAAAACCAGCCTATTCCTAGCAGCAGCAAAGCACCTCCGATACTTCCCCAAAGCAGCCCCCTGCGGCGCGTTTTTAGCGCTACCGCCTGGGTTTGTCCAATGTGAACAAACGGGGACCAAAAAGCGGGATGCGCCAGCACACCTTTGGTGGCTTGCAAATAGTCTAGTTTGGCTTGGCGCAATGCTCCGTCTACGGGCAAGCCCTCGGCCAGATGCGTATAAAATTGCTATTTCTTTTTGCGCGCCAGGCAAGGGTTGCAGCGTGGCACGAGTTCGCTCATCGGTCAGCAACCGCGGGGGGCGCTGGGCGCTGTCCAATTGCCAAGCATAGTTAGCCGCCACTGCAAAAATCTGCCCGTTGTTCTGTGGCTCAGGGGCTTCCAAATTTTCCTTCCACAAAGCCGCAGAATAGTTGTAAGAAATGTTGTAATCGTTCAGCAAATAATGCAATTGGTCGTAAGGCGTTGGAACAGCGGGGGCAGGGGCAGTCAAAAAAGCTTCAAAAGGCAAGTGCCCCAACTCACCATCTGTAACAAATACAAGACGGTTAAGCGATGGCTGTGCTTTCAAGACAGGCGCCAGCAATTGTTGATAGAACCAATACGCTTGCTGGGTGTATTGTTGGTAAGATGCAGCCGCCTCCTGTTCTAGCATTCTATAG
>CAYUZF010000022.1:10436-25254 GCA_964449615.1 uncultured Aureispira sp. | reverse complement strand
CAACACTTCATGAAGGTCTCGAATGCGCTGGGTAAGCGTTGCTTGATCTACCGCTGCCTTGTGCCAATTAATCCCGTTTTTATTAATACAAAAAACATGCACGATAGAATCGCTGATGACAAATTCTAACAACGCCGTTTGTTCGTCCAACAACTGCTGCAGGGCGGCCACCTCTACGGTCGGTTGTTGGTATTTAAATTGGTGGTATTTGGGGTACTTTTGTGCAATCTGTTGCAGCCATTCCTCTTGTTGTTGGTGGACGAGATTCAAAACGCGGCGTAGACTGTCTTTTTCTTCCACACTTCGACGTTCGAGCAACATAGCTTGTAATTGGCTTCGTTGTTGATGCAATTACTTGTCCAAATAAATCAAAGAATCGGGCAAGTTGCCCAAGCGGTAAGCCTGTTCGGTTTGGAAAGCTTGTAAAAGCAAGACAGACTTGTTTTGGTCGGCCAGCGTGAACGCTTTTTCTGTTTGTTGTTCGTCTAGCTCCGTCAAGCCGCGTTGCAACCAATCGTTGCTCTGGGTGAGCAGGCGCAGCTGGTCTTGTTCGTTAGAAACGTTGTTGCGAAATTTGCTGAGCAGGGCTGCCGCCAAATCAATGAGCAGTAACGCTCTTCGGAGGCGCGGGGACGCGTAGCATCGTTTTCCAAGATTGAATATACAATGTCCAACGTTTGCAGCGCTGTTTTTAAATGTTTGTTGGAAGCAAAAGCCGTTTGGAGTACGGTATCTGCCCATTGTGGACGGATGTGGAGGGCGGTTGCTTGTCCTGTAGCGATAGAAAGTGCCTGTTGTGCGCTGGCCCATGCTCGTTCATATTGGTTCATGGAGGCATACAATGTGGCGAGTTCATTCAAAGAAACGGCTAGGCGAACGTGGGTAGGCCCGTATACTTTTTCTCGAATGGCTTTGGATTGTAGATAAAGGGGCAGCGCCTGTTCATATGCCCCCATTTCTCTATAGAAAGAGGCCAAGTTATTCAATGTCGTAGAGTAATTGGGATGTTCTTTGCCAAATGCTTTTTCTCGAATGCTTTTAGCTTCTAAATAAAGCGACAGCGCTTTTTGGTTGTCGCCTACTTTTCTGTGGGCATTGGCCAAATTGTTGAAGGCGCCTGCATAATGTGGGTGCGCTTGTCCCAGTGTTTTTTTCAAAATTTCACTGGATTCCAGATAAAGCACCAACGCCTTGGTGTACTCCTCCCGCCGCTCATACAACCCCGCCAAATTATTCAAAGTAACCGCGTACTGAAAATGCGTGCGCCCTAATAATTTTTCTTTGATATCTTTGGCTTCCAAAAGCAAAGACAATGCTTTGTCGTACTCGTCTAGGAGTCGGTACAAAACCGCTAGATTGTTCAAAGAACTGGCGTAGTCCAGATGTTCACGCCCCAATATCTCCGCTCGAATAGTCTTAACAATAGTCCAAACAGAAAGTGCCTTATCAAAATCGCCCTTGTTGTAATGCAATTTTCCGTAAAAGCTCAAAGCATCGGCATACGAAGCCGTACGAGTACCAATGGCCGTTTCAAAAAGGCTAAGAGCCCGCTCGCTGTACGCCAAAGCTTGATCCTGCTTGCTTTGTGCCGCGCAAAACAACGCCGCCCATCCCAAATAGACTGCCCGAAGAGAATCTGCCGCGCCCGCTTGCTCGCTGGCTTGCAATGATAGTTCAAGCCCCTTTACTGCTTTCTTGGAGCCGCCGCGTTGGTATTGCTGAAGCAATTGGTCTGTTTCAGAATAATTAAGCGGTGTTTGCGCTTGGCTGTTTAGAACGAAGCAAAGCAATGCCAACAGGCAACTGGAAAATTTCATGGTGGTTTGTTTTGAAGAAAATAAGCGAACTGGTGAGAACAGTTCTCAGCTGCTAAGATAACAAAGTTGTTTCAAATTATCGTTTTTAGAAAATGGTGGCCTTTTTGCCGCTAAGTGGACGACCAGTATAACAACCCGCTACCAGCGTTCTATTTGAACCCTACCACAGAGCAACCGCGAGGCTGTCATTTGCCGTCAACAACTCCCTACGCAGCCTAAACAAGTATTTTTAAAATAGGGTAAACAGTTAGTTGATCGGCTCCAGTGTTTATGCATTCAAAGATCTTTTTTATAAAAAAATTCAATTTTGCAAGATTCTGAAAACCAAATAATTACACCCTGCACAAGTCTAATGTTTCATTAATTTAACAAAAAAATCACCCGTTTTTTTTAACCAAAAAACTTTTTTTTGCTATTATTGTACTAGAACTAAGGAAAAGCCCGCTGCAAATCAGCTAACTACTAGCTAGAGTGGAACCAAAAAAAATTCCTTGAAAAACCCCCTAATACTTTTTTTAAACAGCCCCCTCCTGTTTAAGAACAATGCACTAAACCAGTTCCCTACTTAGTAAAAACAAATTTTGACTAATATGTAACTACACGCTTTGCAGCAGCAAAGTAATGTTGTGTATTTATTGATGCGACTGCGCAAGCATTCTTATTGACCAGATGCTTCATTTTTGATCGAAGACTGCTACATCGGTCTAAGGGCGAAGCTTTGCCTAAAACTAACTAAATTTTTATATCACTTTATTTAATTCAATCCACATGAGAACTTATTTAATTTCTTTTTTGTGCCTGTTGGGTGCTGTGTTACTTACATCTTCTTCCATTATAGCACAAGCTCAATCTGCTACCTACGTTTCTAGTAGTAACGAGCCTACAGCCATGCGAGGTACTGTGCAAATCATGGCAGAGTCAGGCGTATTGACGCAAGTCAACAGCAAAACAGCTGGTATTCGCAACCTGCCCGCTCAAAATGCCGTTAGTTGGTCCTCAGATCCAGAACTAGTTATCACCAATATCTCGCCTACGCAAGTCGCTACCGTAGAGGCCAACGTTGCGCCTTCTACCAACATCTTCGCCAAAATATATTGTACCGTAACCGACCTACAGACAGGTGAAGTATTCTATGATGATTACACCTTTGAAATTCAAGCTTCTAGCTTAGGAAAAACGGCTACCAATAATGGCTGGGTCACAGCCTTCACAGCAAACCAAACGGTCAATAGCCTAACGTTGTTTCCCAATCCTGCGCAGGATTATGTACAAGTACAATTGTTGAACCAGCAAGGAAAAGTCCTGGATACCAACAACGCATTGTTGCGGGTATTGGATCTACAAGGCCGCGTAGTTTGGTCGGGTACTAACACTACTATTAATACCAGCCAATTGGCCACTGGGGTTTACATTGTACAAGCAACGACCGAAGAAAATACGGTTAGTAAAAAACTGATGGTAAAATAGACATTATTCAATACTAATCTTTACCGATAGTCCTATCGGTGTTGGGTGCCTCTGTAGCGAGCGACTAGTGTCGAGCTGCGGGGTACCCAACATTTTTTTATACCTATTTGAATATTGCTTCATCCATGAACATTCAAGCAGTTTTCTACGCTTCTATTGCTATCTTTAACAATAAAGTCGTTTAAAAACATACGCTATGCCTACTCCTATTTTACTCCCTCCGAATTTTGACGTACAGCGCAGGCCATCGCGGGTACACTACCAGCGCAATGAACACGGTTTTTTGTTGCGTATGAAGCAATTTTCGTTGAATGGCACCTTTTTCTTTCTATTGTTTTTTACTATTATTTGGGACGGTGCTTATCTCTTGCTGTTGTCTTCCGTTCTCAGGAGTCTTTTTTCGAGTTCTTCTTCGTTCGATTGGTTTCTTTTAATTTTTGTGTTTACCCATGGCATTCCCGCTTATTTTTTGAGCAAATATCTTCTCCATTCCGTTTTTTCTCGGCTTACTATTCGCATTGATAAGAGCCATTTATCGGTTACTAAAGGGATATTTGGTAAGGGTCGTCCTTTGCAACGCCTTCCTCTGGGCAATATACGTGGCGTTCGTTTGTACGATGAATCCCAACAACCCATCATTAGGGCCGCGCAATTCTCTACAGCTAACTACCTTATTATAGAGCATATTGAGGCAACAGAACCGTTGAAACTGGGTGAACAGCTGCCGCTGGAACGCTTGTTGTACCTTTATGGTTCGGTTCAGCTTATTTTACAAGAGGCCAAGCAAGATCCGTTTTTTATGACCGATGATTTATCGGAGCATTTAATTGAATAATTTTTCCTTTGTTTTTTTCATATGGCTGCACCATTGGACCAACCTGTTCCACCACCCCCCAATACCAATAACCATATATTGGTACGCAGCGTATTGCTGTTTTTATCGTGGGTCTTATTCCTTTTTAATGGTGGGTTGCTGCTGTTTCAGGCGTTGCTGTTGAGGAACTTGGATTGGTTTGAGCTGCTATTGGAAGGGCTGGCATATGGCAGTTTGGTGCTGCTGTTGTGGTATTTGTTGTACCAATCGCTAAAATTGTTGTTGTTGTTGCTGGAAGGGGGCTGCTGGCTGTTGCGCTTTTGGCGCATAAAGGCTTGGATGCGCACACAGCGAAAAGGATTAAGGGCATTGCCGCTCGTATTTTGGGGGCAACTGGGGCTAGCTGTCTGGCTGTTGTGGGGGTTGTTTTAAAAAAGGATGCCGCTTGCGTGCCTAGCATAGCAGCCATAAAATAGAATTGGTTGCCCATCTTACTAAGCAACCAATTCTTATATTCTTTCCTAATCTACATTGTCATGCAAAAAAGAATTGTTGTCTTTTACTTCGGGTTCATCTTCGTCCGAAATAGTCCATTTGGATACGTTAGAAGTAGAAGAATGCTCCACATTGTCTAAGGCAATGCCTTTTCTCAAATAAGCAGGTTTGTTTTCCAGCTCGTTCAATACCTCTGGATTGTTTAACTTGATGCTCAAATTTTTGAGGCGCTGGCGGCGCTCTTCCAACGTTTCTTTTTTCTCTTGGATTACCTTTGGCGTTTCTGGCTCTTCTTTAGGTTTCACAAACGGTTGTTTTTCGATAGAATACTTGGGCTTGTTGTCCGCAGATTTATCGGATTGTTTTTTTTTACTCAAGTTAAATTCAATCGTTTCTTGGCTGTCGTTTCCTCCAAAGAAATTAGTCGTTGCAGACGTACTTTCTTCTTCATCGTCTAAAGCTACGCGTACTTTGCGCTCTACAGGGCGCTCTTCTTTAGCGGTTGCTTTTTGTACATTACGACCCGTTTCAAAACCAGTAGCAATAACCGTTACTGAAATTTGCTCGCCTAAATTCTCATCGTAGCAATTTCCCCAAATCAGATCGGTACCGTAACCCGCTTCCTCTTGAACGTATTCCGTAATTTCAAACACCTCATCCATCGTTACTTCTTTGGTACCCGACGTGATGTTGAGCAAAATGTGTTGTGCCCCTTTGATGTCGTTGTCTTCCAACAGTGGCGATTGCAACGCTGCTTCTACGGCACGGATGGCACGGTCGTCGCCTTCCATGGTTGCCGTACCCATTACAGCCACCCCAGAATCGCGCATAACGGTATTCACATCCTCAAAATCCACGTTCACATAACCAGGTACGGTAATGATTTCCGCAATGCCTTTGGCGGCCGTCATCAAGATATCATCCGCTTTAGAAAACGCTTCGCTCAAATTGAGATTGCCGTAGATTTTACGCAATTTATCGTTAGAAATTACAATTAACGTATCTACATTTTTCTTCAATTCGGCCAAGCCTTCCATGGCTTGTTTCATACGGCGACGCCCCTCAAACGTAAAGGGAACCGTTACGATACCAACCGTTAGAATGTCCAACTCTTGCGCGGCTTTGGCAATAACAGGTGCAGCGCCTGTCCCTGTTCCACCACCCATACCAGCCGTTACAAACAGCATTTTGGTGCCATCGCTGAAGTATTGCTTTACTTCCTCAATGGATTCGATACAAGATTCCCGACCAATCACTGGCTTAGACCCCGCACCACGGCCTTCCGTTAGTGTAGGCCCCAATTGGATTTTGTTATCCACTGCCGATAAATTCATGGCTTGGTTATCTGTGTTGCAGATGGCAAAATCTACCCCTACAATTTTTTTGTGGTACATGTAGTTGACAGCATTGCTACCGCCACCACCAACACCAATCACCTTGATAATTGGACTAGAATCGTCTGGTATGTTAAAATTCATATCGTTTGCTTTATTATGGAACATTCCAACAGCTGGGTTGGAGTACTATTTTCGAGAAAAAAAGAACAGATCAACAACAGATTTTCAGGTGTTTGCCTGATTAGGTGCCGACTATTTCAACTACAAAGATAAGGATTCCTAATTAAGTAAGGGAACAAAAGCCTATAAATCCCCATCGGGTTCAGCCTCAAACCATTCTTTGGTGCGTTTGAATATTTTTTCATACCACTTGTTGCCTGGCTCCTCGTGTTCTACACCGCGTTGACGCTGCGTTGCAGGAACCGCATTAGAGCTGTATTCTTCGTCGTTGTCGTAATGACTTCCGCGCTCCAACTCTCTAAACCCATTCAAAATTAGGCCGATGCTTGTCGCATAAATGGGGCTGGTAATTTCTTGGTCGTAGCCGTGTGCCAAATGTTCGGTAGGAATGCCCAAGCGCGCCGACAAGCCCGTGTGTAATTCTACCAACTCGGTCATGTTGCTCAACAAGGCGCCCCCACCTGTCAGTACAATGCCACCGATCAATTTGCGCTCGTAACCCGAACGGCGAATCTCCCAGTAGATCAAATCTAAAATCTCTTCTACCCGCGCTTGAATGATGCGCGCTAGGTTGATTTCCGAAATTTCTTTGTGGGAGCGTCCGCGCAAGCCAGGAATCGTAATGATGCGGTTTTCCGTTACGGCGTTCGCCATAGCGCTACCAAACTTCACTTTCAACTTCTCAGCTTGGTTGCCCATTACATTGCAGCCCTCTTTGATGTCTTTGGTGATGATGTTTCCTCCCAAAGGTACCACCGCCGTATGGCGAATAATCCCCTCGTGGAAAATAGCCAAGTCGGTGGTACCGCCTCCAATATCTACCAAAGCGACGCCCGCTTCCAATTCTTCTTCGCTCAATACAGACGCAGAAGAAGCAATGGGTTCCAACGCCAACGATGCCATGTCTAAGCCTGCTTTTTGCACACACTTAGCAATGTTTTTAGTAGCGGTGGTTTGCCCTGTGATGATGTGAAAATTCGCTTCCAGACGAATACCCGACATACCGATAGGATCAACAATACCCTGCTCGTTGTCTACAATGTACTCCTGTGGAATAACATGGATAATTTTGTCGCCTGGAGGCAAAACTAATTTGTACATATCCGAAATCAAATCATCGATGTCTTCTTGTGAAATTTCGTCGTGCAAACTTTGGCGAGTCAAAATGCCTCGGTGTTGCAGGCTTTTGATGTGCTGGCCCGCAATTCCTACATTGACCACTCCAATATCCACCCCAGAACGGCGTTCGGCCTCCGCGATGGCATCAGAAATGGCTTTTACGGTCTTTTCGATGTTAGAAACGACGCCGCGCAATACCCCTACAGAGGCGACTTTGCCCGTACCCAGTACTTCTAATTTTCCGTGTTTGTCTTTGCGTCCGACCATTGCGCAAATTTTAGTCGTTCCAATGTCTAGTGCAACAACGATTTCGTTTTTCATAGTATTCTGTATTTTTAATGTTCGGCCTATTGAAGCGCTGTTCAGTTCTAGCTCCGTTTCAATAGGATGCTTATCTTTTTTTTGCAACTACTTGGCCTTTAAACGCCAAATTAATACTTCTGTATTTATCCCAGCCTTCTACTGGCAACCCGTCTTGGTAAAATACCTCTAAGCGGTGTAATTTGTCTTCGATGTCTTCGTTCGGTTTCCCGAATTTAATTTTGTGATCGCCCAATTTGGGAACCAACGTGGCTTCTCCGCTGTGGTCGATGTGTATTTGCTCAAATTGCGCTTTCCAGAAAGGGTTCGCAGCTATAGCTTGCACCAACTCCAGTACTTGGTTGAGGCGGTGCTGGGGAATGTTGCGGTAATTGTCGCTGTAGCGGCCAATCTTGCCCGTTACTACCATCACTCTAGCCGTAAATTTGGACGAGGTGCGCACACGGTTGCCTTCTTCATCCAAATAATAACTCGCTTCTTCTTCATCCATAATACGCGCAATCGGTACCCGCTGCTCAATTGTAATATGTACCTTATTCAAAGCATCTACATACACGTCCGCATCTTTGATAAAAATATCTTCTTCCAAAACCGTCTCTACTTCCTGAATGTCAATTTGATCCAAAGACTGCCCCACAATGGCGTGGCGAAATTCCTTAAACAGCAATTCGATTACATCGCGCTCGCGGATGAATTTATTGCCCGCTTCGTTCTTAATGATGGTAATGCTCAAGCCGTCATCGGTGACAATACTTTTTTTGCGGTACTGCACCGCTGCTACAATGAGCAAAATCATAGCAAAGCCCCCGACCATGAGCGACAAGCGCTTTATTATAAACGACATCCGTTTGGGGTTTACTTTCATTTTTATTCTTCTTTTGATTAGGAGTGACAAGCGCGAACTTAAATAGTATGTCTTTACTACTCAAATAGTTCCAAGCTAGCGCCTATAACCGTTATTTTTTTAACGTTTCGGCTATTTTCAACGTTTTTAATGCTTTTTTTAGCCTATTATTATAATGCTCTTTAAAAGTATTCTTTTCAATTTTTGTTGGAAAACGATCCTAAAAATAACCTTCAACCAACAGCGATACAACTTCCGATCCACGGCAAAAAGACGGGTTTTACTCACAGCTCTAGTTGCTTTACTACAAGTGTTTAGAAAGTGCTTTTTGCTGCAATAAATTGGCAACATCCTCTACCATTGCCCCAATATCCCCTGCTCCCAACGTCATTAAAACATTTAGTTCTCGCGTTGCCAATTCGGCCAATAAGGCCTCTTTTTTAAGCAGCAACTTATCGGAATGCTGCATTTTATTGTAAATAATTCCCGATGTCACGCCTTCAATAGGTAGCTCTCGGGCTGGATAAATATCCAACAGAACAACGCTGTCCAACTGCTCCAATGCCGTTGCAAAGCCTTCGGCAAAATCCTGTGTTCGCGAATACAAATGCGGCTGAAACACGCCTGTTAAGTGGCGGTCGGGATACAATGCACGCGCCGCAGCTATGGCCGCTTCCAACTCTGTTGGGTGGTGTGCGTAATCATCGATGTACACCTGTTTTTCCCCTTCGTACACCAATTCAAAGCGGCGTTTAATGCCTTTGAAGGTTTGCAAGCCCTGTCGAATCGCGGCCTCTGTAGCGCCCAATTGTTGAGCAATGGCAATGGCTACGGTTGCATTCCAAACATTGTGCTGGCCCGCCAGAGTGAATTTTAAATGCCGCCACCGTTTTCCAAACCCCTCCCAATCAAAATACACCTGCGGCGCTTGTGCTCTAAAGTTCGTTGCCTGAATCTGCCCGGTTGCCAAACCGTAGCTGTAGCGGGTATGGTTGGTTGCTTTTAAAGGCGCTCCTGCTGCCACATAGAGCGTTTGGCTCACCTGCGCAGCATAGTCCTTAAAACTTTGGTGCAATTGCTCCACTTCGCCATAAATATCCAAATGGTCGGCATCCATAGAAGTCACCACACCAATAGTAGGCTGCAAATGCAAAAATGAACGGTCAAATTCATCGGCTTCCATGACCACCCAATCCGAGTCGCCCGCCACAAAATTGGAATCAAAATTTCCTGCAATCCCACCCAAAAAAGCGGTACAGTCAATACCACTTACCCGCAACAAATGCGTTAAGATAGCGCTCGTGGTTGTCTTGCCGTGTGTGCCTGCTACGCCAATAGTTTTCTTATTTTTAGAAATTAAGCCCAGCACCTCGGCCCGTTTTTTGATTGGGTAGTCCTGCTTTCGCAGAAAAGTCAACTGCTGGTGTTCCTGCGGAATTGCAGGGGTATAAACCACCAAGTCAATGTCTTTTGGCAACCGCTCTACCGCGTCCACATAGCCCACCGCGATGCCTTCTTTGGCCAACTGTCTTGTAAGAGCCGTTTCTACCTTATCGTAGCCCGATACCACACAGCCCTCGTGCCGAAAATAGCGCGCTAACGCGCTCATTCCAATACCACCTACGCCCACAAAGTAGATATGTTGCAGTGCTGCTAGTTCCATTATTCGCTTTCTATTAATTGATTACCACTAACCACCTCGTCTGCATCGGTATTTTTACCGCCTTCGCCTGCGGTGGTCTCTATGTATTTGCTTACGCTTAATATTATTCCTAAAGAAATCCCTGTGAACAGCAACGAGGTACCTCCCATACTTACAAAAGGAAGCGTCAAGCCTGTTACAGGTAATAAATTTACATTTACAGCCATGTGTACAAAAGCCTGAATGACCAGACTAAAGCACAGCCCTAAGGCCAACATTGCGCCGAATGCTTTGGGGCTACGCGTTACCAAACGGATGCAACGCAACAACAGAGTAATGTACAACCCAATGATAATAAAAGCACCCAATGTACCGTATTCTTCTACAATGACACAAAAAATATAATCCGAATACGAATGGGGTAAAAAGTGCGCTTGCTGGGCATTTCCTGGCCCTACACCGAAAAAACCGCCTTGTGCCAAAGCCATTTGTGCCTGCTCTACTTGAAATTGGTCGCCTTCGGCACCTACCCAAAAATCGTACAAGCGCTGCTCCCAAGTTGCTACCCGAATAATCCCTGGCAAAAACTCCGACAGCATAATCAAGACCGCAAAAGCCCCAATGCCCAGCATAAACAAGGAAAATACGTTGCGCATTTCCAAACGCCCCACAAACATCAACAGCGCACAAGTAAAAAATAAAATCAAGGCCGAAGACAAATCAGAAGGGGCGATTAGGCCGCAAACCAACAACACAGGAATGACCAACTCACCCAACGGTACCGCTTTGCGCTGCATCAGCGACAAGGTACGCGCCGTGTACATGATCAAGGCAATTTTGGCAAAATCCGACGTCTGGAAGGTCACCCCAATAAAGGGAATCCGAATCCAGCGCGTTGCTTGATTGAAGGTTTCTCCCAGCAATTGGGTATACAACAGCAAAGGAATGGCCACCACCAATAAAATCACCGACAAGCGCCCGTATTTGACATAATTGACCATGTGGCAAATGTAAAGCCACTGCCGCTCCCAAGAGAACGATGTGTTTGATCAAAAATGACTCGGTATCGGCACCTGTGCGCAAAGCTAAGGCCTCCGCAGAACTATAAACGGTCAATACCGACAGAATAGCCAGCAGGCCAATAACCAGCCAGATGACTTTGTCGCCTTGTAAAAGACCTCCCAATTTTTTTTGTGCGTAGCGTGCGTCCATGTTCCTATTTGTTATCGTCGTAGCGATTGTTGTCGCTTTGGTTATCTACAGGATTTTGTTTCCATTGTATGTTCATCGTTACCGAAATACCTTCGGTTAAAATTCGGCGTTGCTCCTCCAAAATGGCGCGGAAGCGGTTGCCGCGTACTTGGTAATTGGCAAATAAATCAAAACTTGCGCAAGCGGGCGACAGCAACACCACGTCTCCAGCTTCGGCATACAAACTAGATACTTTTATTGCCTCTTCCATGCTGAGGGTTTCTATTATAATTTCATGCACGCCCTCAAAAGCCGCTTTTACTTTGCGGTTGTCTTTCCCCAAACATACAATAGCGCGCACTTTCTGGCGTACTAAATCTAGCAAGGGGGTATAATCGTTCCCTTTGTCTACACCACCCACGATCCAAACCACAGGTTTTGTCATCGCATCCAACGCCCAATATACCGCATCCACGTTTGTCGCTTTGCTGTCGTTGATGTAAGTCACTTCGTTGAGTGTCATAATGGTTTCCAAGCGGTGCGGGTCGTTTTTAAACGTTCGCAAGCCCGCTGCAATCGCTTCGGTCTCTAGGCCCAATGCCTGCGCGACCAACACCGCGCACTGCATGTTGAAGTAGTTGTGGCGACCCTGCAAAGCCAGTTCGCTCTTGGCTTGCTGGTAAGTGCTGTGCGGCACCCGAAACGTCGGCGTTTCTTGCTCGTAATCGGTTGGGTCAATCCCCCAATAGCGATCCTTCTCGTGCTTTCCTTCGCTCGCTTCTATGCCTTTTGTTATCAAGGCGTCCCCACTGTTGTAAATGATGGTTTGTGGACGCTGCTTGTTCTTTATTAGCCGCATTTTCGCGGCAGCGTATTTATCAATATCGTATTCGTACCGATCCAAATGATCGGCCTTTATGTTGAGCAGTACTGCTATGTCTGGACAAAAATCCTGAATGCGATCCAACTGAAAGCTGCTCACTTCCAGCACATAGTAGGGCTTTGGCGACAAGGCTACTTGTTTGGCCCAGCTGTACCCGATGTTCCCCCCTAGTCCTACGTCTACCCCACCTGTTACCAGCAAATGGTGGATCAATTTACTGGTAGTGGTTTTTCCGTTGCTGCCTGTAACGGCAACAAGGGTGCTGTCGCTGTGGCGATATGCCCATTCCAGCTCATCCATGACTGGCGTGCCTTGTGCATCCAGTTTTTTTATTAGGTCGGCCTGGTCAGGAATACCTGGACTTTTAATCACTAGATCCCCTGCCAAAATGCGGGCTTCGCTGTGTCCGTCCTGCTCGTAAGCAATGCCATGCTGCTTCAATTCCTGCTCATAGGCTGCTTGTAAAGCGCCAAAATCCGATACAAAAACCTTGTGGCCTTGCTGCTGCG
Source organism: uncultured Aureispira sp. (assembly GCA_964449615.1). Classification (GTDB taxonomy): domain Bacteria; phylum Bacteroidota; class Bacteroidia; order Chitinophagales; family Saprospiraceae; genus Aureispira. The sequence continues at coordinate 12,635 of CAYUZF010000022.1, read as the reverse complement.
CCAATATTGCTGCACCGACCCCGCTTTCGCCACCGCCCAACACCACTATATTTTTTTTGTCGGCCATGCTTATCGAATTTTTAGTGTAATAATCGTGGCTACTGCCAAAAAGACCCCGATGATCCAAAAACGAGTAACGATTTTAGATTCGTGTATGCCTTTTTTTTGAAAATGGTGGTGCAAAGGCGACATAAGGAAAATGCGTTTACCTGTTCCTGTTTTCCGCCTCGTGTATTTAAAATAACTAACCTGCATGACCACCGATAAATTTTCGGCTACAAAAATGCCGCAGAGCAATGGAATCAACAGCTCCTTGCGGGTCATGACGGCTAAAGCCGCGATGATTCCCCCCAATGCCAAACTGCCTGTATCACCCATAAATACTTGGGCGGGATAAGCATTGTACCACAAAAATCCAATACAAGCGCCTAAAAAACAAGCCGAGAAAACGACCAGTTCCCCCACATGGGGTACATACAGCACCCCTAAATAATTGGCTAAAATATTATTGCCCGATACATAGGCAAACAGCCCCAATACGGTTCCAATAATTGCCGAAGTTCCCGCCGCTAACCCATCAATACCATCCGTTAGGTTGGCCGCATTAGACACGGAGGTTACTATTAATATAATAATGGGTATAAAAATTAAAAACACCCAGTCCTTCGCTTTATCACCCAAAAACCACAACAAGTATTTATAATCAAACTCATTGCCCTTAAAAAAAGGCACATTTGTCATGGTAGTTTTTACATAGTACATCGTTTCGCTGTAGGGCTTCAATTCGCCACTCTGCAAGCGCGCCACCCGTTCTACTTGTATGCTGTCAATGACTTTGTAATTGTAGGTTTCTGCGGTTGTTTTATCTACGCGTACCACCACATCATCGTGGAACAGCATTACTGCTCCCACAATGCCCCCCAACAAAACCTGCCCTAAAATTTTGTAACGTCCCGATAAGCCATCTTTGCTTTGGGTCAACTTCATATAATCGTCCAAAAAACCAATGGCACCCATCGAAACGGTCGTCAAAATCATCAATTGGATGTAGACATTGCTTAGATCGGCCAGTAGTATACAAGGCAACAGAATTGCCAAATGAATCATCAAGCCGCCCATTGTAGGGGTTTTGGCTTTCAACTCCTCGCCTGGCAAACCCAAAGCGCGTTGTTTTTCAATGATCTGCTGTTTTTGAATAAAAGCAATAATACTTTTTCCAAATACTAGGGTTACAATCAAGGCAATCAACACGGCCAACCCTGCTCGGAACGTCAGGTATTGAAACAATCTAAAATCTGTTACTTCTGCTAACCAATACAACATGGTGTTCTTGTACTAAGTGTTTGTTCGCTTAAGCTTCCGCCAATGCGTTGATCAATTCTTCTTTATCGTCAAAAGGGTGTTTTACCCCGTTCGTTTCTTGATACTTTTCGTGTCCTTTTCCCGCCACTACAATAATATCCCCCGTTTGCGCCAAGCGGCAAGCGGTACGAATGGCTTGTCTACGGTTGCTGATAACCAGCGTTTTGCCTTTGGCCTGTGGAGGAATACCCGCTTGCATGTCTTCCAAAATTGCTTCGGGGTCTTCCGTTCTTGGATTGTCCGATGTCAAGACCACTTGGTGGCTGTAATTGCAGGCTACTTTGGCCATTAAGGGCCGTTTTGCCTTACCGCGGTCCCCGCCGCAACCCACCACCGTCAGCACTTGTTCATTGCCTGTGCGCAGTTTATCGACGGTTTGCAAGACTTTTTCTAGCGCGTCGGGCGTGTGCGCATAATCCACCAAACCCGTAACGGCCTTGTTGGGGTGGCGCACGTATTCAAAACGGCCTTCTGGCGCCGTCAATTGGCTCATTGCCGCTAGAACCTCCATTTTATCGGCTTCCAAGAGACGGGCAGTGGCGTATACCGCCAGCAAATTGTAGGCATTAAAATCACCCACTAAGCGCGCAAAAAACTCTTCCCCATCCAAGTACAACAACAAGCCTGTCAGGTTATTTTCAATGATTTTCACCTTATAATCGGCCATTTGCCGCAAGGCATACGTCACGCGTTTAGCGTTGGTATTTTGCAACATGATGTTTCCTCTTCGGTCGTCGATGTTGGTCAAGGCAAACGCTGTTTTAGGCAAGCCATCAAAAAAGGCTTTTTTGGCCTCCAAATAATGTTGAAAGCTTTTGTGGTAATCCAAATGGTCGT
>CAYUZF010000022.1:3327-10426 GCA_964449615.1 uncultured Aureispira sp. | reverse complement strand
GGTAAATACCCCACCTTCAAAATGCAGCCCTGCAATGCGCCGTTGATCGACCGCATGCGAACTCACTTCCATAAAAGCAAATTCACAGCCCGCCTGGTTCATCTCGGCTAGCAATGCGTTCAACGTCACGACATCGGGCGTAGTATGGGTACTGGGTACCTCGCGCTCGCCTACTCTATGCGTCACCGTAGAAATCAAGCCCACCGTATAGCCCAAAGCCGTAAACAACTCGTACAACAGGGTTGCTGTGGTTGTCTTGCCGTTGGTTCCTGTGACCCCCACCAAGCGCAATTGCTCCGAGGGCGCGCCGTAATAGCGGTTGGCCAACACTCCCAATGCTTCCGCGCTGTCTTTGACCTTGTAATAAGGTACTTGCTGCTGCAACGCATCGCTGGGCACTTCTTGCGCCACCACCGCCACCGCACCATTTTTAATGGCCTGGCTAACAAACTGTTGCCCATTGGACACCGTTCCTTGCACGGCTACAAACAAGCTACCCGCTTTGACCTTCCTAGAGTCAAATTGCAGGTCGAGCACCGTCGGATTGTCCGCAGTTCCTAAGCTTTGGTAAGCTAGCCCTTCTGTTAGTTGCTGTAGTTGCATGGTGTTGTTCGTAATAGTTTTATCCTAATATCAAATCAATGGTATGCGCTTCGTTGACAGATCGGCCTGGTTTAATGGATTGCGATTTCACTTTTCCAGAGCCGCGTACCCGCACGCGTATTTTTCTATTTTCCAATAAATACAACGCATCCCGCAAGCCCATCCCCACTACGTTGGGTACAATTTTGTCTTGTATATTTCTAGTCAACAGTTGTATCGTGTCTTGCTCAATGCGCGTTACCGCCCACTGCGTACTAGAGGCATCTTGGTAAGGCATCTGCAACTTTTTCAACAAGGTAGATAAATCATCTTTGTACCCCACTTGCAAATCGGGCATTTTGTCGGCTAGGTATACCCGTATACTGTCGTTGATCGCTTCGTGTACATCCACAATTTGAGCATAACAACGATCGGCGATTTCCTTAAATACAGGAGCCGCTACCCGACCACCATAGAACCCAACTCTAGGGTTGGTCACTACTACAATACAAGAATAAACGGGCTTATCCGCAGGGAAATAACCTGCAAAAGAGGAGCGGTATTTTTTGGCGACCCCTCTATCTCGGTGTTCTTTGTAATTGATAATGGCCGTTCCTGTTTTGCCCGCAATGGTATAATGGTCGGGCTTGATGCTTTTGGCGGTTCCATTCTTACCTGCCACCACGTTTTCCAACAATTCTTGTACATAGGCAATTGTTTTTTTGTCGGTTAATTTGCGGTCAATAATTTCGGGACGGAACCGCTGTTCGGTTTTACCAAAAGAGCGAATCTCCTTAACAATGTGCGGCTTCATCATTTTGCCACCGTTGGCAATGGTGTTGTACAAGTTCAAGGTTTGCAACGGCGTCAAATAAGATTCGTAACCAATAGACATCCACGGTACGGTAATTCCACTCCAATCGTTGTGGTCTGGATCTTTGATAAACGAGGAGCCTTCTCCAGAGAAATTCAGTTTAGAATGTTCAAACTTTAAGTCTCTTAGGTATTTGATAAATTTTGCTTGACTCGCTTTGTCCTTGTTGTAATATTTATTGGCTAGGCGCGCTACCCCGACATTGGAAGACATTTCAAAGGCTTTGCGCACCGATGTTTTGTACAAGCCGTGGTAAGAAGCGTCTTCCATGGTTTCGTCGTAAAACTTAATTTTTCCTTCGTTTAGATTTACGGTGTCGTTGGGCGTTATATACCCATGCTCAAACAGCGCCATCATAGTCGCCAGTTTGAAGGTAGATCCTGGTTCGGCTGCTTCTGCAATCGCGTAGTTTTTGGTTTCCCAATAGGAACTGCGGTCGTTGTTGAAACCGATATTGGCAATGGCTTTAATTTCGCCCGTAGCGACTTCCATTACAATGGCACAACCGTGATCGGCTTGGTTTTGCTGCAATGTTTTTAACAACGCTTCTTCGGCTACGTCTTGAATGTTAATGTCCAAAGTCGTTACAATATCTTTCCCTGCTTTGGGTTCGATTTCAGACATGTCGGTAAGTGGCACCCAGATGTTGTTGCCAATACATTTCATGGGTTTGGTCGTCTCCTCTCCCGATAAAATATGATCGTACGCTTTTTCTAATCCTACTCGTAAAGTATCCAACAGCGGCTCGCCCATCGCATTGCGCAAGGTATCGCCCGAACGGCTCACTTTTACATAAGGACGAATGTACCCCACCGTGCGGTGGGCCAACATTTTGAAAGGATATTGGCGCTTGCTCATTTTATCAATAATCAACCCACTTTTGTACTGCCCGCCTTTGTTGAACAGGGGAAACTTTTTGATTTCCTCCAATTCTAAGTACCCGACATTCTTACGAATGGGAAAATAGCGGTGGCCTGCGCGGTGGGCTTGTTCCAAGCGTCCACGGTAAGCCCCTACGGTGTAGCGGTTGTCCACGTATTTGGCCAAACAAGCAGCCAACGTATCGAGGTAGTACATAAAGGTATCTTTGGGTACTACTTTGGTATCAAAATGCAATTCAAAATAAGGGAGAGAAGTCGCCAATAAGCGCCCGTTCTCCGAGAGGATGTTGCCGCGGGGTGCTTCTACAGGACGCTCGGCAATGTATATTTTTTCGGCCCGCGCACGCAGGGCATCTCCGTCGATGTACTGCACCTTGCCAATTTTGAGTACAATGACTAGGGCCACTACAAAGGTCAGCAGCATGACGACATAGATACGCCATAAAATGGCGTTTTTGACATCGACATTTTTGCGCTTTTGAGTGGGTTGACTGTTGTCTGTTCCTGGCATAGCGTGTTCAATAGCTAAAGGTCGGTAGAGCGGCAAAACGAGTGGGGGACGTTGCAGCGCTTATCGAGCGTTCTTGTTGATAATTTTTTTAGGATTTGTTTCTAACTCTTCTAAGCCTAATTTGGCGACTTTGGCGGCTACATTGGATTCCATACTCTGGTACATCAAATCCGATTTTTTGGAATTGCTTTCCCAACTCACCTTGCGCAGCTCGCTTTGTAGGACTTTTATTTCCTTGATCGTCTGCACGGCGTAGTGAGAATTGGCGATGTAAATAATGCCTAAAAAAGCCAAATAAAAAATAAAGTGTATGTTGTTAAATAAATAAAATGCTGTCATATTCAAACCACTCATAAAGGCGGGTTGGCGCTTGGCCTCCGCTTTGGATTGGGGTCTGCTTGGTGCTTTTAATTTATTTTGTGCCATATTGCTAAGTATGATAAACGGTACCTTTCGAATTCGACCTGCTGTACCTTTCGAATTCGCTCAAGGTACAGCAGGGTTATTTAAATGGTACGGTTTGCTATTTTTTGCTCGCAATGCGCATTTTTGCGGAACGCGCTCTTGGATTTCTTTTTATTTCTTCTGCGCTGGGCAAAATAATCTTTTTATGAGTTGCCTTTAAAGGCAAGGTAAAATGTCCAAACTCATCTTTTTCTGGCTCGTTGCCGAAAGTGCCTTTTTTGATTAGGTTTTTGGCCAAGCGATCTTCCAACGAATGGTAAGAAATGACGACGAGTCGCCCTTCTTGTTTTAGTAATTCGGTGGCTTGCCAAAGCATTTCTTTTAACACTTCAATTTCGCCGTTCACCTCCATGCGCAGGGCTTGGAATACTTGTGATAAATAGCGGTTGCGTTTGCCTTTGATGCAGCCGTCAATTGCGCTGATGAATTCGCCAATAGTGCCGAGCGAAGTACCTGCTTCTCTAGCCGCTACAATGCGTTGAGCTAGCGTTTTGGCGTTCCGCAACTCGCCGTACTGGCTCAACAATTCTTGTAAATCTTTGGCGTTGTACGTCTCGACAACCTTAGCGGCGGTCAAGTCCGCGTGTTGGTTCATACGCATGTCTAACGGCGCATCAAAACGAAACGAAAAGCCTCGGTGGGCAGTATCAAACTGGTGCGAAGAAACCCCCAAATCGGCCAATACGCCGTCTACTTTTCGCACGCCTTCCAACCGCAAAAAACGTTTTAGAAAACGAAAATTATGCGGCAGCAACTTGAAGCGCTCGTCTACTAAGCGGTTGTCGGCGGCATCGGCATCTTGGTCAAAGGCATACAAACGACCATTGGGCCCCAATTTGCTCAAAATAGCTGCGGAGTGCCCGCCACCACCAAAGGTTACATCTACATAAACCCCGCTAGGGTCGATATTTAACCCCTCAATGCTTTTTTCAAGCAATACGGGATCATGATAATTGAGTTCCTCCATCTTGGTTTTGGTCTGTTGGCGTCCAATTGTTTGTAGGGTTGTTCCTCCCCTGTCCATTGCCCATAACGGCTTCTGCTAAGGCTTCAAAATCTTCTGGTTCTTCCTCCAATAAAGCTTCGTACTGCTCTTTGGACCAAATTTCTATTTTATCAAAATAAGCCAACAAAACCAACTCTTTGTCAATTGCTGCATATTCTAACAACATCTTGGGCAACAACATTCTGGTATTGCCGTCGAGTTCTAGCTCTGTTGCTCCTCTAAAGAAGTAGCGCACAAAAGCGCGGTTGCGTTTGACGTATTGGTTGAGCTGTTGGATTTCTTGGGCGCTTTTGTCCCAAGCTTGTCTAGGGTACAATACCAAACACTGCTCGAAACCGCGGTTGACGACAAAACCCTGCTCTGCTTGTTCGCCCAACTGTTTGAGCAGTGGAGCAGGCAAGCGCAGACGTCCTTTGGTGTCTATTTTGCAGTTGTATTCGCCGAGTAATTGTAACATGTAGTGGTTTTGTGTCCTTAGTACTGTCCAAAAGTACCATTTTTTACCACTACTTACCACTTTCTACCACTTTTTGTTCCCAGTTTTGGACACTTTTTTAGGTTTTGGGGGCAACTTTCTTTGTCACAGTAAGGATTCTGAGAGCAGATCACCTCAAAAATGCGGGCTTTTTCTACGAAAGTGGTAAAAAGTGGCGCCTTTTGAAGATGCTTACAACAACCCGCGCAATTGATACATTTCCAACCAAAGGCTGCGCCCTGATTGCTGGTCATCCGCCCATTTTTGCAACCATTCGAACAAGCTTCCACAGTGTCGCCAGTAACATTCTTGCCACGTGCTGTGCGTTTTTTTCAAGTTCATGTCCAATACATAGACAGGGAAATTGGCGTCTGAGGCATCAATTACAGAATAAATAGCTGCGCCCCAATGCAAAAATGGCAAGGTTTCTTTGGACAATTCCCAATCCCAATCGACAATTTTTGCTTGTTGCACGTCTTGATAAGCTTCTAGTAAAGTAATTTTTTCAGAAGTGGTCTCTGGTATTAATAAAAAAAAACCATAATCGGGCCCAAAATGACCGTTGCCTAGGGTGAGGTACAACTGTTGCAAGGCAGTAGGCAGCGGAAAGCCTATTTGTTGTTCTAGGCGCTGCCATTGGTGCATGAGGTTGCTTTTTTCTAATGCGGTGGGCGGGGCTTGGTGGGGATGGTGCTGAATAATTTGCGCTGCTAGGGCTTTTTCTTCAGCAAGGCTACTAGCGATGGGCTGTAGATAAGGGCTTTGATGGCGCTGGATGAGGCGGTAGCGCTTGCGTTCGCTGTGCCACCCCTGCCGCAAGGCCGCATCGATCCAAACACCCATTTGGCGCGGTGTGCAGAATTGGGTTTCGGTGCCTGCCCATACAATAGACAACTGGGCTTTGGGGTCGATCAGGTTGTAGATGGTACATTCCGACGATTTGAGCCAAGCATGCACCTCCACGTTCCAGCGGTAATGCTCTTGTCCAACGGTAATTGTATTCATGGAATGTTGCTGTTTAGGTATCTGTGGTGCAATTTTAAAATTGAGTTTGGATGCGTTTGTAAAGATAGGGTAATTGTGTCTTTTGTAGGTGTTAATGCTGTCAAAATGTCGACCCAGAAGCATAAAATTATACCTCCGTAGCCGCACAAATATGGAACTTTGGTACTTGGTTGTTGCTTTTTTGATTACTTTAGGCCTTGTTAGATCAACGACCTAATCGCTCCTTTTCTCATCCACAAACTACAGGAACATGCCACTGATTAATCTATCTGATAAAAATTCTATTATTCATCAATTTTTGACCGAACTGCGCGATGTTGACATTCAAGCAGATCGCATGCGTTTTAGAAGAAACTTGGAGCGTTTGGGGGAAATTTTCGCCTATGAAATTAGCCAAAAACTACCTTACCACGATTTGGAGGTGGAGACTTCTATGGGGATTTCTGAATGTAAGATTGTAGCAAAAATGCCCGTGTTGGCGACAATTTTGCGTGCGGGTGTTCCATTGCATAAGGGGATGTTGAATATATTTGACCAAGCCGATAATGCTTTTGTGAGTGCTTACCGCAAACAGCATAAAGACGGTACGTTTGAGGTGCATGTGGATTATGTCTCCTCCCCTCCCCTAACAGGGCGCCCGTTGATTTTGTGTGATCCTATGTTGGCGACGGGCGTTTCTATGACCAGTGCGTTGGAGTCGCTGTTGGAGCACGGCCAACCCAGCCATATTCACATTGTTACGGTAATTGCCTCCACCGATGGCCTAGAACACGTGCAACGCACCAACCCCAAAGCGACCGTTTGGGCAGCAGCAGTGGACGAGGAATTGACGGCGCGGTCGTACATTGTTCCTGGTTTGGGCGATGCTGGGGATTTGGCTTATGGCGAAAAAGGGCAAGAGGAGTAGTTTTTATTTCTTTTTTAATTCAAATACGGTAATTTCTGGAAAGATGCCTACGCGGCCTGCAAAGCCTAAAAACCCGAAGCCTCTATTGACGTATAAATACTGCTCGGCTTCTTGGTACAATCCCGCCCAATGTTCGTAGACGTATTTAATAGGACTCCATTTAAAAAACGGTAGGTCGACGCCCAACTGGAACCCGTGGGTATGTCCGCTCATGGTCAAATGCACGTGTTTGGGGTGGGCTTTTACTTTGTCGTTCCAATGGGTGGGATCGTGGGAGAGCAAGACGGTAAAATCCTTGGCTTGTAGGCCTGCAAAGGTTTGGTCTAAATCGCCTTTTTTGGGAAAGTGGTGACTGCGTCCCCAGTTTTCGACACCTGCCACGTAGATGTGCTG
>CAYUZF010000022.1:0-3288 GCA_964449615.1 uncultured Aureispira sp. | reverse complement strand
TTCTCTAGTTTTTGATGTTGGTTGAGCAGTAAATTGAATTGCATGGTTCCGTGGTGGGCTTTGATGGCGGCTAAGTTTTGTGCTTTGTCTGCTTCGCTGTCGAAGTGGCGGCCATACATGGGGTAATCGTGGTTGCCCAGCACCGAATATTTGCCGAAAGGCGCGGTCAACTGCTTAAAATCCTCCAAATAAGGTTCTATTTCTTCCGCAAAAACATTGACCAAGTCGCCCGTAAATACGATAATGTCTGCTCCTTGCTCCTGCAACAGTTGTAAGCCCCTACACACGGCTTTGGGGCTGTCAAAACTGCCCGCATGTACATCCGATATTTGTGCAATTTTAAACCCGTCAAAAGCAGGCGGCAAATCGCTGTAGTGCAGGGCTTCTTTGCGTACTTTGAAGTTGTATTTGCCCAGCGTGATGCCGTGCAGAAAAGAGGCAAAAGGCAAGGCGCCAATCAATAGGCCTGCTTTCTTAATAAAATGACGGCGCTCCCGTCGAGGCGCTCCTGCATCGGTTGCCGCATGGTACACGTACTGCACCCCGCCCCAAATATCGTCTAGGAGGAAAAACAACCCCAGCACCAAATCCAAGACCAAGAAAGAAACCATCAATCCAATGGCGATGTTGAGCCACAAACTCGGGGCGGTAGTCAACCCTGCGCCAAAACGCAGCGTTGCTGCGTAGATGCCCAACCCTGTACACAACAAAGAAGTAACCACCAATGTAATGGCCAACCCTTTGTACAAGGGACGCTCAAAAAATCGAATGACTTGAACGTAGAAATAAATTTTTAGTAGTATTATAACGCCCCAGAAGGCAAACACTCTGATCATAATCTTGTTGGTTGTTTGACATTTCTTATTAATGTCTTTGGTGGAACGCACTTTGTCCGTTAAAAGTAGACATTTACAAGCTAAGCAAGCAACGTGTAAGAAGCTTTAAGAGTTTCGTAATAATTGTTATTCCTTAGTAAAAATAGTTTCTTAATGGTATCTTGGCCACTGATCTAATACTCCGATAGTACTAGTTGATTCCCCCGTCGTCATCCCGTGCTGGCTCTCTTTTCAGCTAATATTTCATTCATCTATTTATGTCCTGCTTCCCCTTTCCCAAAACCTCTTTATGCTATAAAGGTATCACCGAAGGCCGTGGTACGGGACATTTTTTACAACACTTAAAATTATGACTGTTTATCATTTTTTCGCCGCCGCCTGTTGCTTTTTACTCGTCGCTTGTACGCCTCCCGAACCTTCTAATCCCTCGCCTACGCCACCCACGGTAGCTGTGCCAGAGCCGCCTGCCCCCACCAAAAACGCCTATGTTGCAACGGTGGAAGAGGCCCATCAATACGATGCTTTTACGGACAAAGGTGCCGTTCAGTTTGATATTGTGTTGCTATTTGGGGGAACGGAGCGTTTGAATGGAACGATTACCGCTTTGTCTAATTCTACCAAAGCACGCATTGATTACAAAGATGGCCGTACGTTGATCTACGATGGCGACAAAGTATACGCAGCAGATGCCGAGAACAGTAGCAGCAAACGGTTTGCAGCTTATACGTGGCCGTATTTCTTTTTGTTTCCTTATAAAATGAGCGATGCGGGTACCAATTGGAATCCTTATGAACAAAATACGTTGAATGGTGAATCGTACAATACCCAAAAATTAACCTTTGAGGCGGGTACGGGCGATGATCCAGAAGATTGGTACATTACTTATGCGAATCCTGAAACGAACCTCATTGAGGTAGCTGCTTATATTGTAACGGCAGGAAAAACAAGAGCAGAGGCGGAGGAAGATCCGCACGCTATTTCTTACCATAATTACAAAGAAGTGGCTGGGATTCCCATTGCGCACGCCTGGAAATTCTGGAGTTGGCGCACAGAGAAGGGGTTAACCGAACAGCTGGGCGAAGCTACCTTGAGTAATGTTCGGTTTGTAGAGGCAGACGATGCCCTGTTTGCACAACCCGAAGGTTATGTAGCACTGTAACGAGCAATTGAATGGTCTATTCCTCGAAGCCGTATAGCTATACGGCTTTGGGGAGTGGCTGTTGTGTACCGCTTTATATTTTTCTTATGGCAGAACTTTATGTAGGACATTTTTTATTGGTGTTGGTGCTGGTCTTTTTTCCCAAACAGCCTCGCAGGTTGTTGTTGGGTTGGCAGCATGTGCTTTTGTTGGGCGTGCTGTGGTGGGACTTATTGAGCCGTTTGTATGGTTTGATGCGCAACCAATTGTACTTTTGGGAGTTGTGTGCATTTTACGAACGGGTATATGAGGTAGAAGGTATGTTTTGGTTGCTTTTTGCTTACCACCATGTCGCGGCCTTAGTTGGGCTATTGTTGATGGTAGAGTATTTGCGGCACGATCGGTTTTTTGCCGTTTTTTGGACGTTTCTGGCCGCTTACCCGCTGTTGTTGAATTGGCTGCAAAGTGAACGTCAAGTGGATGTAGAAGGGCAGTTTTTTTATGAATTGCCAGAGCTGTCTACGATTAACCGAGACATTACCAGTTTGATTGTTGAATTTAATGGGGGGCTTGCGTTGGGCTACTTTGTAGGCCTCTGTTTGTTGTTGGCCTTTTTCTTTTTTCTGAGTAAGAAAAGAAATGCTGTATTAGCCTCCCGTAAATTGGACTAATCTACTTTGTTGAAGACTTCTTTCCGACATTCGTTGAAGAAAACAAGCGCTTGGTTGAATACCCTTTGGCACTACTGGCAGGTCTGGGTTGGATGTTCTATATTACTGTAAAGAAAGCAATTATCCATTCTTTAACAGCAGTATATGTCCACGACAACAACCGATAAACAAGCCCCCATCACGCATCCTTTAGACAAACTATTGGCTACTCAAGATGCTAAATTAAAGTTTGTCCCCAACGTTTACGACCCTAAGGAGAAGGGCAAGCCCAGACAACCGTTTGACGGGGGTGTTCCCAAAGAGGAAATGGCTCTAAGCAGGTTGACTTTTAAAAGAGTCTTGCGTTTGCTGACAGTGATGCCTTTTTTGATGTGGAAAATGATTCGTTCGGGAAATTTTTATAAGAAACCTGTTACGCCTCAGAAAGCCACAGCCGATGCCGCTTTTTTTGAAGAATTGGAAGCCTTGGCCAAAAGTTTGGGTGCCAGTGCCATCAGCTACGTGCCAGAAATTCCAGACGAAGAAATTTTCAACAATGTAGGAGGTGTTCCGCACCGCCATGCTATTGTTTTTACAGTGGATATGGACAAAGCGAACATTGAAAAGTCCCCTCATTTTGATTCCTTTTTAGAAGTTGCTAGAG
>CAYUZF010000021.1:36041-36284 GCA_964449615.1 uncultured Aureispira sp. | reverse complement strand
CATCCGCTTTAGCTTAATGATTAATTTAGCGCTTTTTGCAGGCGTTTATTTATTGGAGCAAGGCTACCAGTGGCGCCACCGTGCAGAGCGTTGGTTGATGGCGGCAGGCATACTTTTTTTAATTGTCGCGCTGCACATTCTAACCGTACGTACGGGCCTATTGGTGTTTTATGCCAATAGTTTGCTGTTGCTGTTGGTCAGTTTAATACGCCGCCGCCGTTTCAAAACCTTAGTGTTGTTGTT
>CAYUZF010000021.1:33824-36031 GCA_964449615.1 uncultured Aureispira sp. | reverse complement strand
CTTGGCGTATCGGTTGGTGCCTAGCATTCAAACTAAATTCAACCTAACTCGCTACAATTGGCAGTTGTACCGTGCGGGAAAGATTGGCAATTATTCGGACACGCGTCGTTTATTATCGTATAAAATAGGTTGGGAAGTAGCACAAACGGCTCCTTATTTTGGGGTGGGTATGGCCGATTTGCACGAGGCGCAAACTGCTATTTACCAGCGCGATCATCCCGAGCAGCCGCCCATGTATCCCCACAATTTATTTCTGACGTTGTTGGCGGGAACGGGGGCCGTAGGACTGCTGTGGTTTTTGGGCAATTTTTTATATCCGCTTTGGTACTACCGCGCTGGCTTAGATTGGTTTTTTTTATTAATACACAGCACTTTATTTTTATCGTTCTTAACCGAAAACACTTTGCTCTCTACCATTGGAGTACTGCTCTACGCCTTTTTTGTTAGTCTGAGTTGGCCGCAATACGAGAAACGCACCGCAAAAAACCAAGAGCTATGACCTTGAATGAACTCTTAACGCTGGCACAAGAAGAGGAAGACAACGGCAAGATAGCTGCTGCAAAGCTGTTGTTCGACCGTGCAATCAGAGACTACGAAACGGAATTGACTCCCGAACAACGCGAACGCATAGCCCACCACAGTGCTGCTTTGCTCGGTGATTTGTTGGCACAGCTCCCACGCGATGGGGACGAGGACGATGAGGGCATATTAACCTTCGAAATTCTACCCCCAGACTCCGACTGCTAGTTCAAGGATTCAGCGCAGCGTTACAGATTTACAAAAAAAATGTTCCGAAGGATCTGCTTACCCTTCGGAACAACCGTTCTATAAAAAACAATAGGACGCCCACTAAGGCAATTTGTTGTTGACGGTAGGAAAAATAATAGTAGGTTCCAGCTCTTTCGCTTCCTCGGGCGTTACATAAGCATACCCAATAATAATCACAATATCACCTACTTGGCAACGACGCGCAGCGGCTCCATTCAAGCAAATAATACCCGAGCCGCGTTCCCCTTTGATGACGTAGGTTTCGAGGCGCTCTCCGTTGTTGTTGTTTACAATCTGCACGCGCTCCCCCTCAATAATATTAGAAGCCTCCATCAAATCCTCATCAATTGTAATGCTTCCCACATAGTTGAGGTTCGCCTCCGTTACTGTTGCACAGTGTATTTTAGATTTAAATACTTGTAAGAACATGTTTCTCTGAATTTAGGATAAGGCTACACACGGTAGCCAAATGTAGCGCAAAGATACGATTTTTAGAAGATAAAAAGAAGGGCTATTTTTTACAAGTCTCCTAACAACAAGAAAAGAATCTGCGGGCAACAGATTCTTTCTTTTCTCTACCTCTATCCGTTGTGATCAAGCAACGCCAAAGGACTATTAAATTCTACTCTGCCCTAATAGATGCAGATCGTTTTGTTTTTGGTGGGAGGGGGTAGAAAAAAAGTGTATTTTTTTAGAAAAACTACTCCAAAACAAATTGCGCAGGGGTTGAGTTGGGCAATAAATTAATTTTGTCGCCAATAAAACGCACGTTGTAGCGGCCAGGTTCGGTGAGGGCATAGAGCGGCAAGAGGTCTACCGTATAGATTTTAACTTCACCAGGGGCGAGGGCTAAGGTATATTGTGGATCGGGATAACCTCTGTACAAAGCGCGACTGCCAATATAAGGTACGACTTTGCCCGCTTCGTTGGTGACGGCAAAATAATTGCTCCACACCATCTCATGTGCGGGAGAGTTCAGGTAACAAAAGCTGACCGTGTCTTCTTCGTTGTTGTGCAAGACAAAACGCAGGGTGACAGGCAAACCGATTGAATAAGACGGCTGTGTCATGTTGAGCGTTACGTTGAGTGGGGTGGCGATGCGTGGGCGATGGATGTCAGGGTTTTCGGGTGGCTCCGAGGGGCTACAGGCAAGCAAAAACAGCCCTAAGAGGCTCAAAAGATAATAAGGCATACAAAAGTAGGTTTACAAAAGACAAAAAATAAGAGAGTAAAGGCTCCACAGACTACAAATGTGAACAAAAAAATCGCAACAGTTATGAAAGAATCGACTATTGTACTAGCTTTTTTATAACTTTGTTCGTTGTTTCTAGTAGAAACACTAAGCAATACTATTATTGAAGTTGTTAAAAACGGATAATGGATTAGTTCGCGTTGCTCATGAGCGCTGCGCTTGTAGTTCGCCGAACCTTTGTTGTTTA
>CAYUZF010000021.1:28963-33809 GCA_964449615.1 uncultured Aureispira sp. | reverse complement strand
CTGGGTTCGGGTTCCATCTATTTACTCTGTGAGCCCTTTGTTACTCCCTTTGGTCGTGAGCCGCAGGGCGCGGGGTTCCTGCTAAGACCTATTTTTAAACAACTTCATTTTGTGAAACTCAGAAGAATCAAATAAGCGTCATGATTGCTTACATCAAAGGGAAATTAGTGCAGAAGACGCCGACGGAAGTACTCATTGAAACAGCAGCGGGTTTGGGATATCGCGTTTATATTTCGTTGAATACGTACAATCAAATTGCGCAGCAGACAGAAATGACCCTGTTGACGCATTTTATTGTCAAAGAAGATAGTCAAACCTTATATGGTTTTGCAAATCAAGACGAACGCAGTATCTTTGAACTATTAATTTCCGTTTCGGGGGTAGGGCCAAGTACGGCGCGTATTTTGCTGTCTACCTTATCGCCTGCCGAAGTGCGCCAAGCTATTGTAGCCGAAAACATTGCCGTACTGAAAAGTGCCAAAGGGATCGGACCAAAAGCGGCCAAGCGCCTTGTTTTAGAATTAAAAGACAAAGTTTTGAAGGATGGAGGAGCCCAAAGTGCGGCCATTGCCTCTACTTTAACGGTAGATAACGGGGTACGCGAGGAAGCATTAGCGGCCTTGGTTGCGTTAGGGTTTAATAAGACCGCTGTGCAAAAGGCACTGAACCGCATCCTTAAAGCGACCCCTAACATCAGCGATTCTGGCGTATTGATCAAACAAGCACTCGGACAGCTTTCCTCCTAAAAATAGTGGGACTCAAAAAAAAATAACCATACCAATTTAAGAAAAACAGCCAACCACACCATACACACCAACCCTCTTGGAAAAAAATTAAAAAAACATACGCTTACAAAAAATACGATTATAAGATCCAAATTCTACTTGTTTTAATTTTGCTGCTTGTCCTTTTTTTCCTTCCGTTGGTCTATTATTAGATCAATAATACGGTTGGATGCTTCTTTTTGTTGTCGTCCAACAACTTCTTTGACAGAACGGTGAAAAAAGGATACTTTTGAAGCTATTTTTATGGATGGTCGCGCCGTGTATTACATGGCCTACCGATGTGGACACTGCTGTTCGTTGGGACGGGGGTGTATCTTATATAACCAAGCTGTTTTATGAATTTTAAGACATTAGCCCTGTGTTTTGCTGCTTCTTGCGCATTTCTACAAGCTGCCCAAAGTGCCGATAATGCACCTTTGGATTACTTAAATGAAAATTTTTGGACTGCCCCTACCACGCACAGCCCCGATACGTTGCCCCCGTTGCAAGATCGTACACAGGTGGACCTCTCCAATCGAAAAAATCCCTTTGATCTCAAAGATCCCAAAGCCATCGAGCAAACGGTAGAATACGATGCCGAAAGCGATCTTTATGTCATCAAAGAAACCGTCAACGGATCGTATTACCGCCCGCCGATGTACATGACGCCTAAAGAGTATTTTGAATGGCGGGCCAAACAAGAAGACAGCAACTATTTTCAAGAACTGGCGAAGATGAACCGCGTGGGAACCATTGAAGGGGGCGACCCTGTAGAACCCTACAAAGAACGCATTAAAACCAGCCTGACCGAACGGCTTTTCTGTGGTTCGACCATCGACGTGCGGCCACAGGGTACCATCGGCCTTACCTTTGGATTTGACTACCAGCGCATTGCCAATCCCATTTTGACAGAGCAACAGCAACAACAAGGGGGCTTTGATTTCGACATGAACATACAGTTGAGCGTAGTGGGTAAAATTGGCGAAAAGCTAAAGCTATCCTTCAACTACAACACCCAAGCGACCTTTGATTTTGATCGGCAAATCAAGGTGGAGTATTTGAGTGATACCGAATGTTCGGAGGATGATATTATCAAAAAAATAGAAGCGGGTAACGTGAGTTTTCCCCTGCGTTCTTCGCTGATTCAAGGCCGGCAAAATTTATTTGGATTTAGAACAGACTTGCAATTTGGACGCCTCAAAATGTCTCTAGTCGCTTCGCAAAGCCAAACCAAACGCAAAGAAATTCAGATTCAAGGCGGCTCACAATTGCAGGATTTTGAAGTTACTGCCGATAATTACGATGAAAATCGCCACTTTTTTCTCTCCCATTACAACCGCGAAACCTACGAAGACAACTTAACCAATCTCCCGCAAATCAACACGCTTTTTGAAATCACAAAGATAGAAGTTTGGGTGACCAACGACCGAAATGTGACCGAAGGCGTGCGAGACATTGTAGGCTATACCGATTTGGGAGAAACCGACCCGAGCAAAATGGTTAGTGGGACGGAGTTTAATCCAGCGACGGCTTCCGAGCAGGGGGTAGACTTGCGCAACAACCGCCTGCCCGATAACGACGCCAATACGTTGTACGCGCAGTTGTTGGCCAGCGAAGAAAACGTTCCTTCGCGCAACGCTAGGGGGCTGCAAAGTTCCGTGTCGGCCTTGCAGGGCGCGCCGTTCAACATGAACGATGCAGAAGATTTTGCCAAAATTAGAGCGCGGAAACTAGCGCCTTCAGAATATACTTACGATCCAAAATTGGGCTTTATTTCGGTCAACGTCGCCATCAAACCAACGGATGTTGTGGCCGTGGCCTACCAATACAGCTACAACGGAAAAATTTATCAAGTAGGAGAGTTTGCACAGGACTTGCCGTTGGATTCGGACACCCTCAATGTCATGCACCTCAAATTGCTGAAAGGACAGCGTACACGCGTCGATTTACCAATTTGGGACTTGATGATGAAAAACATTTACTCGCTGGGCGCTTACCAAATCAATCAAGAAGACTTTATGTTGGACGTGTTCTACCAAGATCCAGGAGGAGGGGAGAAGCGTTTCATTCCAGAAGGGCCACCAGAGGGCAAGCCGTTGATTACCATGCTCAACTTGGACAACCTAAACCGCGCCCGCGATCCCATTCCAGATGGTCAATTTGATTACGTGCCAGGAACGACTATTTTGCCGCGCAATGGACGGGTTATTTTCCCTGTATTGGAACCTTTCGGTAGTTCTTTAGAAGATGAATTTTACACCGATCCCAACAACCCCAATAGCATTAGTCCGCTTTCGCAAAAATATTTGTACTACCAGCTCTACGACTCGACCATTACACGAGCGCGGGAGTTTCCCGAGTACAACCGTTACATCATTCGCGGGCGTTACAAATCGAGTATCTCTTCGGAAATCTCTTTGGGTGGATTCAACATTCCACAAGGTTCGGTAGTGGTGACAGCTGGCGGGCGTACGTTGGTAGAAGGGCAGGATTACAGCATTGACTATAACTTGGGTCGTATTAAGATTTTAAACGAAGCCTACCTAAATTCGGGGCAGCCTGTGCGGGTGGCTTTTGAGGACAATGCCACCTTTGGATTCAATCAGCAGGGCTTTTTTGGAGCGCGCTTAGATTATTTTGTAGACGAGAGCATCAATATCGGAGGAACCTTTTTACACCTCAACGAACGGCCATTTACACAGAAAGTAAACTACGGCGACGACCCTATTTCCAACAGTATCTACGGGTTTGACATCCAGTACAACAAAGAAGCGCCGTGGTTGACTCGTGTCATTGACAAGATTCCCCTCATCAGCACCAAAGCACCTTCTAACATCTCTTTTTCTGCCGAGTTTGCCCAATTAATTCCTGGGTCTCCCAACATCATCAACCAGGGCGAGGATAAAGGCGGTGTGGTGTTTATTGATGATTTTGAAGGCTCTACGAGCAACTTTAACCTTTCTATTCCGAGTTTGAACTGGATGCTGGCAAGTACGCCTAAGAGTGATTTGCCTCAACCGCTGTTTCCAGAAGCGAGTTTGTCCAATGACTTGGAATACAATAAAAACCGCGCTAGAATTGCTTGGTACAACCCTGAACCTTCTCTGGAAGGCAGCAACAACAGTGTTTATACTAGAATTATACAACAACAAGATGTTTTTCAAAATGTACAAAATACAGGACTGACCAATACCTTGCTGCGTACCTTTGACTTGACCTATCGCCCAAGAGATCGCGGGCCTTACAACTTCGATACTACAAACTTGGACAACGACGGTCAGTTTACCAACCCCGAAGATCGTTGGGGGGGGATTATGCGTTCGTTGACCAATACAGATTTTGAGGCTTCTAACATTGAGTTTGTAGAGCTGTGGGTAATGAGTCCGTTTAAAGAAGGCCGTGCTACTGGTGGAGGAGACCTCTACATAGAGCTGGGGGATATGTCCGAAGATATTTTGAAGGATTCGCGCTTGTTTTTTGAGAATGGAATTCCAGCGGGCGATGATTCCGACAATACAACAACGGATGAAACTGTTTGGTCGCGCATCCCTAGAATTCAGGCCATTACACGGGCATTTGATGTAGGAACCGACCCCACTATTCGCGCCCAGCAAGATATTGGGTACGATGGGTACGACGACGCAGGGGAGCGCACTAAGTTTGCCCCTTACTTGGCGGCGATGGAAAATTTGCGCAACAGCGGTGTTATCTCCGATAGTGCCTACCAAGCGGCGGTCGATGATCCTTCTAGTGATAACTTCCGTTTCTTCCGCGATGAGTTCTACGACAACAATACCATTCCAGACAACAACGGCAACCGCGTGCTTTCGCGCTATTCTACTTACAACAACCCGCAGGGAAACTCTTCTAGGGATGGTGCAGACAATCAAGGTTTGTCGGTATCAACCAACTTGCCAGAGACCGAAGATATTAACCAAGACAACACCTTGAACGAGCAGGAAGCTTATTTCAGATACCGCATTCCGATTCGTCCAGAGCCAGGCGACCAAATGGCGTTTACACGTTATACCGTTGACTCGGTGCGGATGGATTATACCAACGACAATGGAACCGCAGAGTCG
>CAYUZF010000021.1:27683-28953 GCA_964449615.1 uncultured Aureispira sp. | reverse complement strand
GGTTTATTGGTACCAGTTGAAAATTCCTGTCGACCAGTTTACCAATCGGGTAGGAGGGATTGCCGATTTTCGGGCGATTCGTTTTATGCGGATGTATATGACGGGGTTTGAAGAAGAAGCAACGTTGCGTTTTGCGCGGTTGGATTTGATTCGCAACCAATGGAGACGCTACTCGCGTTCTTTGGTGCAGCCGGGCATTGTGATTCCACCAGACGACCCCAACAGCACCAGTTTTGATGTGTTTGCGGTAAATATTGAAGAAAATGGTTCAAGAGCGCCGTTCAACTACACCTTACCACCAGGTGTAGTTCGAGAGCAGGTAATTGGTTCGGTAGCCAATGCCCAGCAAAACGAGCAATCGCAAGCCTTGCGGGTCTGTGACTTGGAAGAGGGGGATGCCCGGTCTATTTTTAAAATTGTCAACCTCGATATGCGGGTCTATAAAAACCTAAAAATGTATGTGCATGCGGAGGATTTTGGCGATGCAGTTCCCAATGAAAACGGCGATATGACTTTGTTTGTGCGGTTGGGAAGTGATTTTGAGAGCAATTATTACGAGTATGAAATTCCGCTTACGATGTCCAATCCTGCCGAGGGAACGAGCGACCCAGAAAACATTTGGTTGGACGACAACGAAATGGATTTGCCGTTGAAACTGCTCCAAGAGATTAAACTCGACCGTGCTGGAAAAGGCATTGACATTAGTGGCATCCACGAATTGCCCGATGGCGACAACATTGTACGCATCAAAGGGAACCCAACGTTGGGGCAGGTAAAAGGGGTAATGATTGGGGTGCGTAACCGCAAAGATGATGGGTTGTCGCGTTGTGCAGAAGTTTGGGTAAATGAAATGCGCCTAACGGGCTTTGACGAGCGCGGTGGTTTTGCAGGCTTGGCACGCTTGGATGTGCAGATGGCCGATTTTGGACAATTGACGGCTTCGGGCAGTTATCAATCCATTGGTTTTGGAAGTATTGACCAGAGTGTGAACGAACGCAGCCGCGAAGAAGTGATCCGATATTTCTGGCTCTTTGAAATTGGACAAATTCTTCCCAGAAGATTGGAAGTTGAACATTCCTTTCTACGCACAGTATTCTCAAGAGATTAGTACCCCAGAGTTTGATCCTTATGAGTTGGATGTGCCTTTGCGCGACCGCCTCAATACCATAGCGGACTTGGAAGAGCGCGAGCGGGTAAGAACTGCTGCCCAAACGGTGCGCACGATTTCCAGTTTCAACTTTACCAATGTACGCAAAGGCCGAACTTCTAA
>CAYUZF010000021.1:20582-27649 GCA_964449615.1 uncultured Aureispira sp. | reverse complement strand
TTCCTTTGCCAACGGATATTTCTAATTTCTCCTTTACCTACGCCCAATCGAGTGATGTTTTTCGTTCGCCGATTATTGAAAAGGAAGAACGGACCGAACACCGCGGTGTGGTGGATTATACCTACAGTCCTGGCCTCAAATCGTTGTATCCTTTTAAGAAAAGTATCAATAAAATTAAAAATAAAAAGCTGGTCAACTGGTTGGGCTTAGTGCGCGAGATTAATTTCAACCCCTTGCCTTCCACAATTGGTTTTAGAAATGAATTGCGGCGTAATTTTGGCGAAACGACCTACCGTTTTACCGATGAAGTCACCAGTACTTTTTACGATAAAAAATTCGTTTGGGATAGGGCTTATACCGTACAGTGGAATATTTTCAAATCCCTACGCTTGAATTATACCGCTACCAACAATGCGTTGATTGATGAGCCGCTGGGACGTTTGGACACCGATCCAAAACGCGACGAGGTCTGGGACAACATCAAACGGTTTGGACGTACCAAAAACTACCAACACAACATTGGGGCAACCTATACTGTACCGCTTAAATACTTTCCTGTCTTGGATTGGGTGAATGTCAAAGCGCAGTACAACGCGACCTACAGTTGGACCGCCGCTACGTTGGGTTTGGACAGCTTGGGCAATGTGATTCAGAATTCGCAGCGCCGACAAGTAACAGGGGATTTTCAATTTGAAAAATTGTACAACAAATGGAAATACCTGAAAAAAATCAACACGCCTGCCCGCCCCAATCAACCAGGTAAAAATGCCAAGAAGCCAGAAAAACCAAAATTACCAGAAAAACCGACCTTCCCACCCTTGCGCGAAATCGAAGACAAAGAAGAGCGCAAGCAGGAGAAAGCCAAACGCAAAACCGAGTTGAAAGCTTGGCGCGATGAAGTGGCACGGGTACGCGCTCGCCGACAGCCCAGCGCAGGAGAACGCGCCTTGTTGCGTCCCTTGATGCTGTTGCGTCGTGCGCGCTTTACGTACAACGAGGACTTTACAACGGTTTTGCCAGGGTTTATGGGAATTTCCAAATATGTGGGGCAAGATTATACAGGGACGGCCACTAACCCAGGCCCGCGCCCAGGTTGGGACTTTATTGCAGGTTGGCAGCCCGACCGCGAATGGCTGGACAACGCTGGCCGCAGTGGCTGGATCAGTAGTAGTATTTACCAAAACCAACCCGTCATACAAACCCGTACCCAGACTTACAGCGCCAATGTGACGATTGAGCCTGTTCGAGGACTCAAAATTGATGTGGACATCAATAAGAATTTGACGGAGAACTACCAAGAGTTGTTCAAAGTGGAAGATGAGTTGAGTAATGGGGAATTCTCCCACCTCAATGGCATGCAAAGCGGTAGTGTTCGCTTGACGTACTTGCCCATTGCAACGTTCTTTGTGGGTTCTGTAGGAGGCGAAGACGACAATTCTTCGATTACTTTTAAAGAATTTGAAACCAATCGAGTGATTATTTCTAACCGCAGAGGAGTCGGGGAGCACGACGACCAAGAAACCAATCCAGGCTTTACAGAAGGCTACGGACGTTACCAACAGGATGTGCTGATTCCCGCATTTTTGGCGGCTTACAACAACCAAGATGCCGATCAAGTCGGTTTGGGGGATATTCGCAATGCCTTGCCTATGCCCAACTGGAAAATGAGCTACAATGGCCTTTCCAAATTGCCAGGACTGGATAAGATATTTGCCAGTTTTAGTTTGACACACGGGTACCAATCAACCTTGACCGTCAGCCAGTTTGTAACCGATTTGGACTATGCCAATACACTAGCGCCGAACGGAACGGATGGTAAGGACATCAACAGCTTGAACTATTATTCCAGCTTTGAAATTCCGAACTTAATTATTTCAGAAGCCTTTAACCCTTTGATTGGGATAGACATGCGCTTTAAGAACGATTTGGCTCTGAAATTCAATTACAAGACCAGTCGTAATTTGTCGATGAGTTTTATTGATTATCAATTGAGCGAACAAAAAACAACGGATGTTACCGTAGGTTTTGGTTGGAAGTTCAAGAACTTTAAGTTTAAGAATTTATTCACCAATCCCAAGAAACAAGAAGACAAGCGCAAGAATGGACAGACCAAGTTGGGCGATATGGATTTCAATTTTGATTTTGGAAAAACCGTTGCTAAGGATGAATTGAACGTGAATTGTGATGTTTCCTTCCGCGATGATATGACGGTCAACCACATTCTGGATCAAGACCAGTCGGTGGCGACGCGGGGCATGCAAACGCTTCGAATTTCGCCCGCCATAGAATGGATTCCCAACAACCGCTTGACGTTCCGCCTGTTTTTTGACTACACGCAAACGATTCCAGCCGTGTCCACCTCTTTTCCCATTACCAGTTTGAAAGGCGGGTTGAACATTCGTTTCTCCTTGTCGCAGTAGGGTAGAGGTTGTAAGGGGCAAGTGCATTTGCCTCTTACCCAATCTATCTATCTATCCTACAAGCGCGTAAATTGCACAAAACAAGTATCAATGCGTTGGTTGGTCGTATCGTTGAGCAGATACTCCAGCGCCAAACTGTTGTCCAACTCCTGCCAAGTACCTGTACCCGTCCAAAGTGTGTCGTTGCTTTGTATATCGACCGTGACTGTTGAGAACGTGGGTTGTGTCAACAACAGAGAACGACCTGTATTGCGGTAGTTTTCCCAAAGAAGTTGATCGGGAGCAGCGGCAGTTAAATTGCTAGTATAGGTCTGTACGCCAGCATTGGGCCCTTTACAGCTGTCGTAAACACTGTAAGTGACTGCGTAAAAGTCTGACCAGGTAAGGGTGCAAATTCCTTCGTCGTCTGTACGGTAGCCGCGACTACACAAACATTCGCCCGAAGTGGCATCACAAACACCCTGTTCGCAATTGAGTCCTTCGCAGGGATCGGATTCACAAGCGGTAAATAGCAAACAATAACCACAACAAAGCAATAGCAGACGGAAAAAATAGGTAGATGGTAGCATTAAATTGAAAATTGATGAAGAGGAGAATTATAAAATAGCCGCTTTCAGGTGCTGGATTAGCCAGCGGTACAGAAACGTAGAGGAAAACGACAAATTGGAACGGTACATTTCTTCCAGCTCTTGCCGAGTCTGTTCGATTTTTGCATTCCGTTTTTCAGGTGCTAAGGTATGTATCGCCAAGAAATATTGGTGTATAAATTTGGCATAAGACACAGAAATATGTTCTTTGAAGGTACGATAGCGGGTGTTTTGTAACAAATTATAAACTTCTCGTTCGGCCAATTCTTGTTCTTGCAACGCGTGGTAAGTGATGCTGAGCAACAAGCGAGCATAGGCAAAATCGGCCTCCGAACGCTCTTGTATGTTGTGATCAACCAACAGGTCAAGGGCAGTTTCATGCTGGCCCAATTGATGATAGGCCCAACAAACCATGTATTGACCTTTATAGGCAATAGGTTCTATATTTGCCCACAGTTCCTTCTGTTGTTGGTACCACTCTACTGCCCGCTCATAGGCTTCCAAACCCAGTAAATTGGTAAAGTAATTGAATGTAATTCCAATTTGAGTTCGTATATTTCCTACAATTGGGGACTGAACCAGCGTTTGATAAATACGATCTGCTTCTTCATAGCGTTTTAGAATGTAGTACTCTAGTGCCAAGCTGGCTTGTAAATTTTGAATGCGCTCGCGCAATTCTCCATAACGGGGATGATTTTTCAAGGATTCGCTTTGTGCCAGTGCTTTTTGTAGCAGTTCTATTTTTTCTTCGCCATTGGTATAATAAGACCCCTCGTTGCTATCTGCCAAAAAATGAACCAATGCCTCATTTTCTAGCGGTGCAGTAGCATCAAAGAATATAGGGGCTTTTTTCATGGTGTATTGGCCGCTTTGTAAAGCCCAAAGGTTGCGCTGAATAAAACCGTAACGCAATTCAAAATATTTGGTTTGCTCTTGTAATTGTGCGGCACAAGCATGCAGGCCTTCTTCTATTAAGGTAGCCAACTGTTGGTACGAGTCAAACTCAACGTTAGAATAACGAACATGGTAGTCAAAATATAAATCCAGCAACTCAATGAGCAAGCTGTAGCGTTGTTCCTGTTGTGCTTTTTTGTACAATTTGCGCCATTGTTGTTCAAAAAGATGCGTTTGCTCCCGGTCAAAATAGCTTTGCAACAGCAATAGTTGAGCGCGTTCGGGATGTGTATGTTGTTCTTTTAACCATTCAATGTCAATTAAAAACAACTCAATTTCTTTATTGAGCAAACGCAATTCATTGCGCAGCAAATTGTCTTGTTTGGAATGATATTGGCACCCGAATACCTTAGCGAAGAGTTTTTCCTTATCTATAGTAGAATGTTTGTTGAGATAGCGATAAAGTTCAACCAAGCGTGCTCTTTTATGAATCTTGATCACAGTACGTTCAAACTGTTTTTTTTCTTTTGGGCTGAGTAGCGCCAATAATTCAAGCGTTTTCACGTAGATCGAAAGATTAATGCACACGGTAGACCTCCTAAATATAAATGTCAAAGGAAAAAATAGCCTTGTAGCATCTACAAATAGCAGTAATCATTGAACGCGGGGAAAGGTCTAAACGGGCAATAGATTAAAAAATGAGCGCGATAGTTGAAAATAGCGCGCAAAGTTGCTAAAATATCCTACAATTATTGTGCAACAAGTGGAGTGCATTTGTCATATTTTGCAAAAACAAAAACATCTTCGTACTTTTGTGACTAAGTAAGTCCCTCTTAACTACCCTTTTGCTTATACGCACCATGTTTTTTTAATAAATAGCAAACCATGTATAGCCACCGTCCCCTTATAGCATCGCTAGCCATCGCTACTGTGCTTTCTTTCAGCGCTTGCGAGAAAGATCCCTCTACAGAATGTATTCAGGAAACCATCAGTGATGAAAATTACTTTTCTACCGATAGGACACTTTCTAATACGTGTAAAAAAATACAAGGAATTGATTATGTTTTAACAGGAAACAAGACCTATTATATCAGCGCCAATGTAACTATTGAACCTGGTACTTTGATAGAAATAGAAGACGATGCCGCTCTAGTCATCGAAACAACAGGCAGCCTACAGGCACTTGGAACAGCTCAAGAACCCATTATTATCCGTGGGCGCTACAACAGCAATGGACACTGGAAAGGCCTTTTCGTCCGTTCTAATTCCTATTCCAACAAGTTGGACCACGTGCAACTTGAGCGCGGCGGGGGTGGAGCTATTTCGGGGGAAACCGAGTCGGGTGCAGTAGTATTGCTAGAAGAAGGTAGAATCGGCATCCACAACAGCACCATAAAAGAAAGCGCTTCTTATGGCGTCCAGTTGGTTGGCGAAGAAGCTCGGTTGACACAGTTTTCGAACAATACACTCAAAGGAAACGAGCAGGCAATGCGTATGTACACCACCCAAGCGACCATATTATCACCGACAAATAACTTCAGCAACAACACCAATAACTATGTTGAATTGAGGATTGGGAGTGCCATGAACAAGCACTACGCTTGGCCCGCCATCAGCATTCCTTATCGTTTGATGCCTACGATTGGGACTACAACTACCGTGCAACGCATTGTGGGTTCTGGGGGCTTGGCGATAGCCGCAGGGGCGGTGGTAGAAATGAGTGGAGGAACGGGTTTTGATGTGCGCGATATGGGAACCCTAACAGCCGTTGGTACTGCCAGCCAACCCATTTTATTTACAGGAGTAGAGAAAAATTATGGGACTTGGAAAGGCTTTGCATTTTGGTTTACAAACACCGACAACCGCTTCGAGCATGTGCGGGTAGAACATGCAGGGGGCGAACAACAGGGCGTTGTTTACATGTGGGGCGATCCTAAGGTAACTTTCACGGATTCTGAATTCACCTATTCGCCTACTTGTGCTTTTTACGACGCGCCCAAAACAAACTCACAGTCTATGAACAGCAATGCGCTAATACTGAATATGATTTATACCAATGTAAATTCTAATTACTGCAAAGGTAATTGAGATAAACCCATGCATAGAATATAAAAAAAAGCTGCACACCCTTCGAGCGAAGTTGAGGCGTGCCGCTTTTTTTGTTTTTTTAAGACCTATCGGTTACGGCCATACTTTTCGTGGCTGGATACCCAGTCTGAAGAAGAGATTGCTGAACCTAGAGAAATTTCTCCTGCCAAAACTACCCCAGCAATAATTTCCGCTAGTTTGTTGACTTTGTTGCGCCCTACACAACCGAGCATCTCCAAACACTCTTTTTGAGTCGCCAACCCTGTACCACCACCATAGGTGGCAATAATCAACGATGGGATGGTAATCGACAAATACAAGTCCCCCTCTTCAGTTAGCTCTGCGTGTGTGATGGCTGCCGACGACTCCGATACGTTGGCCACATCTTGCCCTGTAGCGATGAAAATCGCCGTAATGCCATTGGCCGAGTGGGCGCCGTTGTTGTTGGCACCTGATAGAATGGAGCCAATATTGGATACACTAGAGTGATACGCCAACTGTTCGGGTTCTACGCGCATGTGCTGTATCAAAACATCGCGTTTGAGAACAATCTCTGCGGTAACACGCTTCCCACGCGTACGCATGATGTTTACTTGGGATGCTTTTTTATCGGTAGCGAAGTTAGACTCCAAGTAGAAATGCTTGATCGGATAATCGTTGTACACCTCCAAAATCCAGCTACAAGCTGCAAAAGTCGCCCGTCCAACCATGTTTTGGCCAGCGGCGTCCCCCGTAGAGTAGTTAAAACGCAAAAAGGCAAATTTATTTGACAGATAAGGATCAATGTATTGCAAACGGGCTATACTAGAAGTTGCCTCGGCTTCCTCTGCGATTTTTTTGAAGTTCTCTTTCGTCCAATCAACAAAATCACGGGCGGCACGGGCATCTTCAAAAACGAAGACAGGAGCCCGCTGCATGGCGTCGCGCACAACGGTACATTTTACACCGCCACACAGGTTCATAACTTTGATGCCCCGATTGTAAGAAGCTACTAGCGTTCCCTCTGTGGTAGCCATAGGCACCAAGTATTCCCCCGTAGCGTGTTCTCCGTTGATTTTGATGGGGCCAGCGATGCCCA
>CAYUZF010000021.1:15660-20572 GCA_964449615.1 uncultured Aureispira sp. | reverse complement strand
CCTGTGAAGTGTTCGCAGTTGCCCGCCAACGCGTGTGGATCAAAAGAGTATTTGCCCACGTGCTCCAAATCAGCACCCGTATATTCCTTAACAAACTTTTGGCGCTCTTCGATAGCCGCCTCCGAGTAATCATCTTCTTTATTTCTAGGAATAGATACCCTAGAATCATCTTCTTTTGAAACGCCGTCTTCTACCTCTAGTGTCAAATCTCCAAAAGGATCCGCAGAGAAGGTAATCTCTAATTTGTGTTTGCCGTTGTCCAAAGAATCAATGTCACAAAGCATGTCGATGGTATCGCGCAAATTGAATTGTATGGGATTGTCGGCTGTCACAGTAGCAGAATCCATAACGGTACCATCCGCTAGGCGGAGTTTTATCTTGTCTAAAGGAATGCTTTTGTCTTCTATTTTTACTTCTTTGAGCCCTGTAAAAGAGGTATCGCTCAAGCGATTTTTGACGGTGAACTGGATGCCTTCCTCCGTATTTTCTAGGCTGTTAAAATTGTAGAGTTGTTTGAGGATCAAACTAGGAATCTTCATGCTATGTGATGGTTAACAAATGAATAAATAGGAATTACGGCAAGCGAGGCGCTTGTTTCCTTTAAGTTAACAATAGTTCCGATAGTACACAACTTGATAAAAAAAAATTTAGCATGTAATCAACCCATAGATAAAGGAAAGGCTGTTGAATAGTATTCTATACTACTCTAAGGAGAGCTGAATTTTTGCTGTGGTTTTCTCTAAATGGTTATAGGAATACAGAAACAGCTACTTTTACTTATGAGTTTTTGATAGACTCTACCATAGTTACCTATCAATATGAGAAAAAGAATACCTAGATGTTTTTGTTTTGCTTAAAGAGAGATTTCAAAACCAAGAACTTCTATCTGAATATACCAGAGAAGATTTTGCAGAGATTTACCTGTTTTTTGACTATGATGGTCATGCTAATAATGCAACGGACGAAAAAATACAGGCTCTTTTAGAACTCTTTAATGAAGAGACAGAAAATGGAAAACTTTTTATTAGTTATCCAATGGTAGAGGCAATTAAACATATTTCAAGTACTATTGACTTTAAGCAATTAACAGTAGAGGCCAAAAGAAATATTAAGTATAAGAATAAGGTTCACGAGGAAGGAGCTCTTATTTGGAGGAACTTAAAAAAGCTGACTTATGGACAATGGGGAGAATTGCTACAGCTACACTTAAAAAAGATGCACTTTATAGTAACCAATAACTTTACTATGCCTAACGAGCATATTTCTCAGAGAGAAATATTCACCAATCAACTCAGCAAATATTTGAAGGCTGATAATGCTAAAGTTGCTGTGCTGAGTGGGTTTCCTATCTTTTTATTTGATTATTATGGTTACCACAAAACAATGGAATTGATAGAAAACTCCAAAAACTAAAACTGTTTCTGTTACACTGTTTTAGACATCCTCCTACAACACCCCCGCCGCATTTTTATACAACACTTGCAACAACACATCGCCCACAGCGCCCAGCGTATGTTTGTCAATCACCGACATGTTATCTTGGTGCGTGTGCCAGTAATGTCCAAACGTGCTGTTGGCACCAGGGTTGGTGGGTAAGTTGATGATGTCAATGGTTGGAATACGCGCCGCATCGTTGATGAAAACGTGATCGTCTACCAATTCTCCAAAGCGGTCGTTCACGAATAAATCCGCGTGGCCGAGTTTTACGGCTTCGCCCCACACCTGATTAACGACTCCAGGAGCGTGGCGCATGGACACCCCTTCTTTGGGAAAACGCGCTCCTCTAGAACCCACCATATCTAACAAAATACCCATGTAAGGCTTTTGGGTCATGGGGTGCATGTTCTGGCTCCAATACTGGGAACCGATACACCATGTTTCGCGGCGGTAGGGGGTGGTAGCCGTGCTGGATTCTCCTTGATCCTCCGCATCAAACAACACAATATCAATTCCTAAATCAATAGGTTGGGTTTTGATCGCCTCTGCCAAAGCCAGTAAAACTGCCACACCACTTCCGCCGTCATCGGCACCCAAAATGGGTTGGTCTTTGCGAACACTATCTTGGTCGGCTACGCGGCGGGTATCCCAGTGGGCGCAGAGCAAGACACGGTTTTTGCGTTCGGGATTCAGACTGGCAATGATGTTTTTAATTTGCATGGGCTGCCCGTCAAAACCCGTTACCGTAGCAATCTGGTATTGGGTAGTCCAACCCGCGTTGTCAAAAGTACTTTTGATCCAAGTCGCGCAGCTATCGTGGGCAGGGGTTTCGGGCACACGAGGGCCAAAACTGACTTGCTTGGCCACATAATCGTACGCTTGTTCGCGGTCAAAAGTAGGCAAATCAATTTGCACAGGCGGCGTTACTACACTACCTCCGCCACCATTATCATCGCCCCCACAACTACTTAGTCCCAACAAAGCAATAAAAAAAACCAATCCTAAACGAAGTGAAAAAGAGGCAAACATTGGCAGTGGATTTTTAATAAATAAAGGCAAAATTTCTTTGAAAAAGCAGTTAGGAAGAAGATTTATCAATGTACAAACGAACGTACTCAATGGGGGCTAATTGTTCTGGGCGGCTGTGTTGCTGCAAGGCAATTGTGTATTTTCCCGCTGTAGGAAATTGTGTTTTTATAATAAAGGGAATGCTGCGAGTACAGGTTTCCTCGTCGCAATCGCCCAACCAATAGCCCTTTGCATTGGCAAACTCCAAAGAAGCTTGTTCTTCTCGATGGTTGCCATCAGGCATAGTCGTCTTTACCAAGCAATACATGTTTTGGTAAGGGTAGTCCGTACCGTGTTTTATTTCTAAAAAGAGATCGTAGAGTTGTTCAGTGTCTTCTATTTCAAACTCAAACGACAGTGGCTGCCCTTGTTGCCAAGTACGGTTGTCCAGTGTTCTTGTTTCATCGTAGAGGGTAGAACAACTGCTCAAACTACTAAAAAGTAGTCCGAGCAGGAGTAGTAAATTAAGTCTTTTTGTCATTGGCCTTGTTTTTATCCGCTGGGGGCTTTTGACCGTTGTTTTTACGGCGGTTGCGATTTCTGCTGCGACTGCGCTTTTTGTTCTTAGACGTACCTTCTTGGGGCTTGTCCCTTCCAGTAGTACGCGTGTTGTTGGTCGTACCTTCTTTGGTAGGCGTGTTGCCCTGTTTGTTGGTCGAACGATCGCTTTTAGTGCGCTTATGGTTAACGTTTCCGCTTTGGCTGTTGGTATTTGCCGTACCTTCTTTGGGCTTACTTCTGCGTTTGCGGTTGCGGTTAGAAGATTTGCGCTTGCTATTGGCGTTGTCTTCTGACGCAGTTTTAGGGGGATTGGGCTTGTTGTTTGTTTCCTTTTCTTTGGCCTCACCCGTTTTGTTGTTGGGGCGTTTATCGCCTTTTTTCTTGGTGTTTTTGCCTCGGTTGCGACGGTTACGGCTGCGCTTTTTCTTATCGAGTTGTTTCAACTCCAAACTACCCGCTCCATCTACAAAGCCGAGTTCTTCTTCGGTTTCTTCTTCGAACACTAGGGCAGGAGCAATGTCTTTTAGACTCTCGGGCAATTCCCCTTTCTTAGCACGTTCGTGCATGTCTTTGACCTGCTCAATAGACAAGGCCTGGATATCAGCGATGCCGAACTCTGTGCGATAAGCAAAATACATCAACCGCTTAAAAATATCGGTTTTAATCAGCGTAGCATTGCCCTTCTTGGTTTTGAGGTAGTTGATGTTTTTAGGAAATTCCCTCAAAACCTCTAAATAGGTATTCAGCTCGTAATTCAAACAGCATTTGAGGCGGCCACACTGTCCAGAAAGTTTGGATTGGTTGATGGCCAAGTTTTGGTAGCGCGCAGCGACCGTTGACACCGATTTAAAATTGGTCAGCCAAGTAGAGCAACACAACTCGCGTCCGCAGGAGCCGATGCCTCCAATACGAGCCGATTCTTGACGCGCACCGATTTGGCGCATTTCAATTTTGACGCGGTATTCGCGGGCAAATACACGGATGAGTTCTCTAAAATCTACGCGTCCATCTGCGGTATAATAAAAAGTAATTTTGCGCTTATCTCCCTGGTATTCTACGTCGCCAATTTTCATATCCAGTCCCAAATCACGGACAATTACACGGGCGCGGATCATCGCTTCACGTTCCGACTCACGGGCATCTTTTAGCCGTTCTAGGTCACGCTCATTGGCAACCCGCAGAATATTGGGCAGTACTGCATTGTCTTTAATGCGGTATTTTTTGAGCTGAAGACTCACCAGTTCGCCCATGAGCGATACGCGCCCAATGTCGTAGCCGCTGGCCGTACTTTCTACGGCTACAAAGTCACCTGTTGCCAAGTGTACAAAGTCGGGCTTTTTAAAAATTTCTTTGCGCGCACCTTTTTTGAAGCTGACCTCTACTAAGTCGTAGCTGCCGTAATCAGGCAAATCAATGTGCGATAGCCAATCAAAGGTATTGAGTTTGTTGCAACCGCCCGTCGAGCAATTGCCTTTACTTCCACAACCTTTGGGCGCACCGTCTGTTCCGCTGGAACAACTCGAACATCCCATATGTATTTATATTCTTACAAAACAACCCCTAAAAAAGCGCTGTTTTGCTGGATTAATAATGATGGACTTGCTCTTGGAATACTTCAACGAGTATTCTTCCACACTACAAAAGCAAGCCGCGGGTAACAACACTTTGCGCTGTTGTTGATTGCGCGCCGCCAAAGCTTTCTAACCCTTCTCTGACAAAAACCTCCCAAGCGGCAAAAAATCGCGTTGCAGCGATTGTGATAATTCTCACAAAAATAGAAAAAAAATAGGAATTTTTGGCGTGCTGTGGCTTAAACTTCCAAAGCAAATCCCTCACGGCGGTCGTCGCCAATGGCCTGCCACTGCTCTCCGTAGCGGTGTATGGTGTGTACGCCTCCAAAAAACAT
>CAYUZF010000021.1:13681-15650 GCA_964449615.1 uncultured Aureispira sp. | reverse complement strand
GTTCTGTCCAATTAACCACATTTAGACCCTCTTGTACTTGGTGTTTGCCTACAAAATTAGGTTCCAAGTTCAACTCCAAATGCTCGTTGTGTAGCCGCGCCGCTTCTACTGCTTTTTGGACTGGAAAATCAAAGTCAATCAAATAGTGCAACACTTGTGCAATAGCAGCGGGAATTCGACTGGAGCCACCTGTACCCAGTGCCGTTTCTATGCGTCCATGTTCGTCCAGCACCAAAGTCGGCGACATCATAGAGGCCAAGCGGGTATCGGGTGTCCAAGAGTGAAAGCCATCGGGGAGCAAGGAGGTTTCGCCCAACATATTGTTGAGCATGATGTTGGTGCCTGGCACCGTATAACCGCAGCCCTCGCCGTTGGACATGGTGATGTTGATGGCGTTGCCTGCTTTGTCAACAATGTTAAAATGGGACGTGCTGCCCCACTTGCGTTGCAAATTGGTTACGCTGCGCTCTATGCGGTAGACTTCGTCTAGGCTTTGTTGCAAGGTTTGTACATGAGCGGGCGACCCAGCTTGGTAAGCCCCTTTGGGTTGTTGTTCTAGCTTGCGCAAAATAAAGCCCAACAATGTACCGCCTACACTAGGCAAGGGGTTGGTCAAAACTGTTTTGTTGCGATAGCCAAAACGCAGCGGCTTGGAAACATGGACGCGGTAGTCTGCCATGTCTTTACGGGTCAAGAATCCACCGCGTTCTTGGCAATCGGCCACCAAACGCTGGGCGAATTCGCCTTCGTAAAACTCGCGCTGCCCTTCTTGCACCAAAAATTCTAGGTAATCGGCCATTGCAGGCATGCGCAAAACTTCGCCTACAGCCAACGGCCTCCCGTCGGGATAAAACAATTGCTTGGACGCTGGTTCTTTGGTCATGATCGCCTCCAACACACGAATATCAAAATGTTGAAAACCATTGATTTTTACTCCCTTTCTCGCCAATTCTAAAGCGGGTTGCACCAAAACTTGTAGGGGCCGCGTCGCAAAATGCTCGTGTAGGTAGTAAATCCCCGCAATAATTCCAGGTACCGCAATCGACCCCATTCCCAAGTGGAAGGTTTCGGTGGTCGAACCAAAATTGACCACCATGGGTTCAAAATCTACCGAACGCGCTAGTTTTTTTTGCTTGGGAGTTTGACAGAAACAGTCCAGCAAAATAGATTGGCCTTCTGCGGTCCACACATTTGCGAAAGCGCCTCCCCCTGCCGAACTCATGCAAGGCTCGTTGATAAAAGAAGCAAAAAAAGCCGCAATAGCTGCATCAAAGGCATTGCCCCCATCTCTCAAAATAATAGCTGCCGCTTCGGCGGTTTGCTCGTGTCCTGCTGCAATAATCCCTTTTGTCATTGATTTGGCTTGGTTAGAATAAACAATTGCTTTGGCTAATATCTAAAAAAAGAAGGGTTTTGTAGGAACTTGCTCAAAAATTCTTTTGAAGCAACGCGGCACTACTTTTTCGGCTGCTCAAAAGTTTTTTTATTAATTAACACCTTTTATACGGACATTGTAAACTTAAACGTCTACTATTGTGTTTCATTAACTCGAAGGGGTTCACCCCAATCGAGTCTATTTGCAATAACTAACTTACCATTAGTTGGTTTTTGCGCTTTATTTTATTTTAAATTTTTGTTACAATGGCTACTGGAAAAGTAAAATTCTTCAACGAATCTAAAGGATTTGGATTTATTGTCCCCGAAGATGGAGGAAAAGATATCTTCGTTCATGCAAATGGACTAATTGACGACATTCGCGAAGGCGATAACGTAAGTTACGAAGTTGAAGAAGGTAGAAAAGGCTTGAATGCAGTGGATGTACAATTGTTGTAATACAACAAGAGGCATTTGTTAATATATTAAGTCGAAGGCGATTTGCTCTAAGGAGTAAATCGCCTTTTCGCTTTTGGCGCAAGCCGTATTAGACTTGCTCTAACAAACTCTTGGGCAGCCAACCCACCAAATAATT
>CAYUZF010000021.1:6192-13671 GCA_964449615.1 uncultured Aureispira sp. | reverse complement strand
CAGTTGTATTTTAACCCATTCGCCATCTGTGTCGATGATCTGCACCCGAACGCCTTCGGACAACACTTCCATCTCTTCGCTGGACAATTCAGGGTAGGGGCGCATGCCTGCCTGTTGGGCAACAACAATGGCCGTACCGCGTTCTTGCTCCTGTGCCTGTTGTGCCAAGCCCAAACTCAGGGGCAAACTACTTAGGAGTAAGACGACTAGAGCAATTTTTGTCCCGACGTGGCTGCGCCACGCTGCGCCTGCTGCCTGCCAAGCGTAGCCCATTGCCAACACGGCCATACTCCAAAGCAGTACAAACAGCCAGCCCCATGCTTCGGCGGTGGCTTGGTGGTGCAAGCCGCGCCAAAATTTGACCAATGCAATGGGTTCGGTGGCTGTTATGGGGCGTGCTATGTGCTGCTGTGCGGCTCGTAAGTTGTGTTGGGCGTCTTCGTTGAGGGGTTCCTGTCGCAAAGCGCGCTCCCACTGCACAATGGCTCGCCCTAGTTGGCCTTGTTTGGCATAAGCCAAGCCTAAATTATTGTACAAATTTGCCGAGTAATAGCCCTGTTGCAGCACTTGTTCATAACGGGCAATAGCGTTGGCCATTTGGCCATTTTGCTGCGCTTCCAGCGCTTCTTGAGCTTGCTGCAACGCACTGTCTATAGGCATGGCGCTCAATCGACTGCCCAAGCTGCCCCCCAGTACGAGGATTACGATCCAACTGTTCCAACCTATTTTTCTCAACATCGTTTTTATTTAACGGCAGTTACTGTTGCCAGTGTTCAATCAATGCTTGGCTCTCGCGCTGTATCGTTTCCATAGAAGCTGTATCGGCCAAGCCCGCAAACAATGCACGGTCGCTGGTTTCTAAAATGGTCAGCAACTGCTCAATTTGAGCTCTGGGAACCTGTTGTTGCTGTAAGTGCTGCTGCAAGTTTTGTTTATTTAGTTCTACTTGTGATAACTGATAGCGGTCGCTGATGAAGCCCAATAGTGCTTTTGAAATTTCTTTGTAAAAGGCTGTAGGTTGATTTTGTGTCAAGGCCTGTTGGGCTTGCTGCAAACGGCGGCTGGCTTCACTGGCGGCAGTTTGTCGGCGGCGTTCTGCTTCGGGTTGGTTGGCGTAGCGTTGTTGGTAATGAGAATAACCGTAGTAAATGGCCAACAGCAACAGAGGCAGCAGCAGCAGCAACCAGAAAGTAAGGGAACCAAAAAAAGCGTTGGAGGCTGTTGTCTGCAAGGCGGAGAGTGCAAGGGGCGCACGGTATTGCAGCGCCTCGGCGGCGGTTTCTGCAGCTACGACCTCGGAGGCGCTGCGGGCAGTGTCGCGTTCGGCTTTAGTTGGCAGTGGGGTTTTGCCTTTTTTTATTTCTATGACAATGGTTGTGTCCAGCGTAACAAATCGGCGTTGTTCGCCATCAAACACCACTAAGCGCGGCTGTATCTCAAATGTACCCAACGCTTTGGGCGTCAGCACATATTCAAAGGTTTTTACGCCGCCCTGCATACGGTTGACAATGCGCAAGCGCTCGTTGATTGTCGGTGAAAACACATCAAAATAGCGCTTGTTGATCTCCAGCTTGGGCGGCAAAACATTGCGAATGTTTCCTGTACCCTCTACGCGTACTACAAGTTCTACCACATCGTCGGAGCTAAGTTGGGTTTGATCAATGTGGGCTTGTAATTTGTACTGCCCAATAGCACCGCTATAACCCATTGGAGCGCCGTCTAACTGCTGCACATTAAGAACAACCGTATCACTAAATAATTTGTATTGCCGCAGGCGATAAGGCATGTACGAAAACGTGCGTTCTACGGGAACACTCACCGCAAAACCAACAGGTTCTACGATAATTTTTCCAGCTTGGTTCGGAAAAAGCGCCGTTCGGCGGATGCTTCTGGTGTAGAACTCTTCCCCGTCTATGGTAACAATTTCCGCCTGTTCTGCATAATCGTTTAAATCGTATACAAAAGCATCTTCAAAGGAAGGATAGTTGAGCACTTGAGATTGTTCAATCGGGACGCGTGTGTAGATGCGGTAATCCAAGGTGATTTGCTCGCCTACAACGGCCTTTTGCTTGTTGACTTCCATGCGTACAAAGGCCTTGCCTTCTAGCGGGTTTGCTTGTCTTTTGGCTTGTTTGACTTTTATAGTGAACGGTTGCGTACGAAAACTTTTACCTTTGGTGGTAATCACCGTGGCAGCGCCAATGCGGTAGGTACCTGGCTTGTTGGCAACGATGAAACAGGAATAGACTTCGCTGTACAAAACAATCCCATTCACCTCCATGTGAGAGGTGCTTTTATTGGGCCCTTGCGCCTGCAAGCCATTAAAAGTAGGCGCATCAAACTTTCTAGCCCTAGCGTTGGTCAAGCGAAAAGACACCTCTACGGTTTCCCCCGTAATGGTTTCGGTAGTGGAGGGATAAGCTTCGAAGACTACGCGTTGCCCCCAAGCTAAATTGCTACAACAGCAAAAGCAACAAATCAAACAGATCAATAGTGAGCGCGTATGCTTTTTCAAGGAGTAGAGATTTTATTCAACAGACTATTCAACTTAAATTCGGTACGTTTTTCGTTCCTTTTTGGGCTTTTGGGGAGTGGGTTGTGGCGTGCTGCCATCGGGAAATTGGAATTGCTCCAAGTTCAACGGTTGCTCCAACAATTCGCGCAAGCGTCTCATACCCTGTTGTGGATGCCGTTCGTGTTGCTGGAAAAAGGGATCGTCAAAAGGACTGTGGCCTTGCTGAAAAAAGGGATGGTCAAAGGGCGAGCGTTGTACCATTGGATCTACATTTTCTTCCTCAGGTCGTGCGGGGGGGTGGTTGGCGACCACGACCGTTTGTTCTTGTACTTCCAACCATCCAACTTCGGTTTCTACCGTTGCCGCAGGCAAAAATAAAAAGCCCACTTGTTGCGGTTTGAGGTGGTACGTATAGGTTTGGCTGCTGCTCACTGCGCCGTTCACCATAGAATATTGGCTGCGGGTAGACGGCCCCATGACCGCGGCTGTATTTTCAAAGGCAGGCGGCGTAAATTGCCCTAATACCTTCGCATTTCTAATGGTATACTCTACTACCAACAACTCGTCTATGCCGATGGTGTCGTACGATAAATTGAGTTCAAAAGAAGCGCTTTCTGAGGATTGCGCACAGAGCGCGCTCATCCCGCCCAACAACGCAACTAGGAAGAGACAAAAGTGTTTCATGATGATCTAAATTTATAAACGTTTTACAATAAGTTGCTGCCACTAGGCCCCCTTCTAAATCGAATGTGACCAGCAGCGACCTCAATTTTAAACAAAAAAAAAGTCAAAAAGAATAAAATAAATAGCGCTTAACAAGCCTTTAACGCCTGTTGGGGCAGGGGCTTACCATTTCTTACCTCCTGTTTGGGGAGGACGGCGTTGGCGCTGCATCAACCGTTCTTGCACATTCTTGTCTGCTTCTGCGGCGATTTGCAACAGGCGGTCGGTTCCCAATTTGCTAATTTCTTCAGGGCTAATCTCCTGCGGTTTTGTGTCGTTGGTGTTGTCAACAGGGCGTTCTTCGTCTGGATTGGGCGGTGCTTGCTCTTGGTCTTGTTGCTCCTCGCCTTGTTTCCCGTTCTGAGCATCTTGTTGTTCTTCGTCCTGTTTATCTTGCTCGTCTTGTTGGTTCTGCTGCTCTTTATTCTGTTGGTTTTGTTGCTGCTCGGGCGGTTGTTGTTGGCGCAATAATTTATAAGCAGTGGCCAAATTGTTCTTAGCGTCGTAATCGCTAGGGTTGTTGCGCAGGGCTGCCTTGTAAGCATCTATAGCCGATTCCAACTGTTTTTTGCTGTTTTTGTTGGGTGCTTTTTGAGATTGGGCTTGCGCCAAATGGCTGTTGCCGAGGTTGTAGAGCGCATTGGCCTTAGTTTGGTCGTCGCTGGCCTGTTCGGCTGCCTGCTGAAAGTGTTTGCTTGCAGCCTCGTATTGTTTGTTTTTGTACAGCGCGTTGCCGAGGTTGTAATGACCCTTAATCGACTCGTCGTTGTGTTCGACCACTTTTTGAAACCAATTGATGGCGGTGTTGAAGTTGCCATCTTGATAGGCTTGACTGCCCTCTAGTAAAGAAGAATGTTCCGTCTGTGCTTCTAATAGCCCCACACTGCCCAAAAAGAGGAGCAATAGCCAGCAGCGTATTTGTTGATCGTTCATTGTCATAACAAGTGTTCGTTTAATAAATCCGCTGCTATCAAAAGCAGCTCAAAAAAATAAACTTTGTTGCTTGCCATAATGTTTGGACTGTTCCAATTCTAACAACCACCGTTTATTTTCCAAGCCCAGTGCAAAACCCGTTAAGGCACCGTCGCTGCCAATGACGCGGTGGCAAGGTACTACGATGGGCAAAGGGTTGTTTCCCACACAACGGCCAATGGCGCGCACTGCTTTTTTATTAGCAATCAGAATACCAATTTCTAAATAACTTCGAGTTCTACCGTAAGGAATATCCCATAAGGCGTCCCAAACTTGCCGTTGGAAGGGCGTTCCTTGCCAGGCAAACCAATCGCGCTCAAACTGTTCGCGCTGTCCTTGAAAGTATTCCTCCAAAGCACGCCCGGCTTGCAACGCAATGGCATTGCTAGTTAGGCTAGGCACCAACGCTTCGCCAAATTGTATGCGTGTGACACGCTCTTGGGAGGCGGTTAGGAGACAAGGGCCCATGGGCGTCTGTAAAAGCAGTTGTGCGGTAGCATCAGACATAGGGCGTTATTTGGGTGGAATACCAGGTTGGCCGTCGTTGAAATAACGCTTGACAAGCATCGGAGAAAAATTACCCACGTATTTGCTCACAAGCATAATCATAGCATACGCCTCTTCTACATCCAGCCCTTCTGCTACCCGTGTTCCCTTGAGAACCACATTTTCGCCGTGTACAGCGAAGGCGACACCACAGAGTTGCAGGTTTATTTGCAGCAGTTCTTTGAATAAAACCGATTGCGATTCATCGGGAATTTCCATCACGGGCGCTACCACTTGTAGATAAGCGACGCGCTCGTTTTGGTCGTACCAAACATCTACCCAAATGCTGTATTCCCCGCGGTGTAAGGTCCATTCACCTGCTTGCTCACCTCTAAACTTGGAGGGTTCTAAGCCAATTTTCTCTATGGCCAGTTCGACCGTCTTATAATAGTTGTCTAAGTTCAACATATTTGCTCGTAAAAGAGGTACCGTGGTTTTAATGGTAATCTGCCCACACTTCAGAAACTTTTGTAACTTCATGTTGTTGGTACAGATGCTTCCCCGAATAGATTTTGGGGTTTGTCCCTCCAAAATTATAAAAAACTGTGCGAAATCTATAGTATATCGTACAGCGAATGTTGTAAGGACAGTAGTAGATCCGTCCCACAAGTATTATTTGTTGAATCAAGCCTATAGTAGCACTCAAAACGCATCAATTATGGTTCGCTCCATCACTCGTATCTTTTTAAGTTGGCATATTCTATGGCGTTTGTTGGCCGCATTTTTAGTGCCTTATTTTCTGTTTTCTATAATAACAACTATTGCTGCGGATACCATCAACGAATCATTGGGACAAATGCCACCACCTAGAGTAGGGATAGTCCACCAAGATCAAATGCCGATGGAGTTAATGACTACGTTGCGGGCTAGAACCACCTTGTCTATTGTAAAAGGAGAGGACAATCTAATGGCGCGGGTAGAAAATGACAGTTTGGACATTGGACTGTTGTTTGACCAGTTGCCCACAGGCAATTCTTATAGAGGCAATATAGTGGTGTATTACAACAGCATGCGCAATGCGGGTGCGGTTCGGCAGGTTTTAGAAATGATTAATAATTTTGAAGAAGAACTCGTTGCTTACAACCTGCAAGAGGTAGACATAGACAAAGGTTTGGTAAACCCCATCCAAATAGATAAGCGCGATACCTTTGACAGTCTATTGCTCTTGGGGCAAGTGATGAAGTCCGCCAAAGGGGGAATTAGCAATGTGTTTAATTTTTTATTGATTTTATTGGTGCTGTGGTTGGCGCGGCAGTTGGTCTTGCGAACGGCTATTTATGCGCCCGATCGGTTTTTACGCAATTTTATTTTCATTGTACTGGGTACGGCACTGGGGATGATGCTGGTTTTTTGGGGCTTGCAAGTGGGCTTGGACATCGAACAGGAGGGGATGATTCGCAGCGTTATTCGCAGTGTGCAGCAGTTGATTTTGGTGGATAAATTATACCCCGTTCTTATTTTGTGGATTCCAACATGGTTGTTTGTGTTGGGCTTGTTGGGGGCAATTACAGCGGGCAGCTCTACGCGGGTAGGGGCGCACGGACGGACGTTCTGGGTGGTTGTGCTGTTGCACGGGATCGCGTTGTTTTCTTTTGCGAGTGCCAAAACTGCTAAAGTAAGTTTGTTGGTTTTACCAATTGTGAATGTATTTCGTTTGGGGCAACGCAACTTAAGAGGGGAGTTGGAATGGAGCAACTGGAGCATTGCTTTTGTGGCAACTTGGGCTTGGGCCATTGTATTTCTGTTGCTGTGGTGGTGGTTGGATCGGCGCTTTAACGAACCATTAGAAACACAACCTTTGGAAGAAGAAACGGGCGTAGAATCCTAAAGTGTTGCCTATGCACTTTGTCCTCCTTTATTTTAACACCAAAAACAAAGCTTAAGAAAAACCGCCACAACCGCTATCAAAAACCTTATATTTAAGCGAATCAGCTTATTCATTGGGTAATAAAGGCACGAATATGAATCGACAACCACTACTGCTGTTGTTGTTTTGTGGAATCGTAATACATACGACACAGGCGCAATTTCTCCCTACCGTGCGAGGAACTGTACAAGATCGCTCGGGGCAGGCTTTGGAAGCCGCAACGGTAGTGCTTTTAAACTTACCAGATTCTGTAGTCGCGGTTTACAGCCTTACAGACGAACAAGGAACTTATCGGCTGCCTTGTCCACGCGGAACCTATGCGTTGCAAGTCAACTATATCGGGTTTCAACCTTACACTACCTTACTAGAAATAGACAGCGATACGACTTTGCCTACACTACAGCTGCA
This sequence comes from uncultured Aureispira sp., assembly GCA_964449615.1. GTDB lineage: Bacteria > Bacteroidota > Bacteroidia > Chitinophagales > Saprospiraceae > Aureispira. The sequence goes on along the minus strand of CAYUZF010000021.1, from coordinate 6,640 downwards.
AGAGTGGAGCGATACGTTGGCCACGGTAGAAGTAACGGCAAAACACTTGCCCGTTCAGATGCGGGGCGATACGCTTTCTTTTAATTCTGCTGCTTTTGACGTTCGTAGTCACGACGATGCGGCGGCGCTGTTGTACCAATTGCCTGGACTGAGCGTTAAGGAGGATGGAACTATTTTGTTTAATGGCAAGAAAGTTACCGAAATATTGGTGGATGGAAAGGTGTTCTTTGGGGACGATGCCCAAGCAACGTTGCGGACGTTGTCGGCAGATGCTATTAAAAGGATAGACATTACCGATACAAAGATCAATTCTAAAGGTATCGAACCAGAAAACGACGAAAAGACCATCAACTTGCGGCTCAAAAAAGAAGCCAAGACAGGAATAGCAGGCAGGAGCAACTTGGGGTATGGATACAATATACCCCCTACCAATCGCACTCCAACACTA
>CAYUZF010000021.1:1333-6051 GCA_964449615.1 uncultured Aureispira sp. | reverse complement strand
ACCCGCAAACACAACATCGGGGCAACATTTAACTGGGTGCCTTCTAAAAAAACGACTTGGAACAACAGTTACCGCTATTCAAAAGCCAGGACAACCATACAGCAGGACAGTCGCGAATTGTCCATTCTACCCAATCAATCTTTTGAGCGCATCAAAACCCAACAACGGGTTAGTATTCCAGCCAGCCACGGCTTAAGCAGCAACTTTACCCAAAAATTTGATGAAAAACACCTCTTACGGCTACGGTTAAGCGCCTCTTTCAGCAATGGTCGAAATCGGTCAGAACGCTTGGAAAAGAGTTTGGAACGGGCTAATTTGCAAAACAGCCTCCAGCAAAATTACGAACAAGAGCAACGAGGCTATAGCTTGATTCCCACTGTAGCTTTTGAGAAGCGTTTTGAGAAAAAAGGACGACAACTAACGGTTAATGTGGGAAGTAAGTGGACGAGTAATACGGCTCAATCGGTCAATGATGCTCAGACAGATTTGTACAACGACAGTGGCCAGTATGAGGGCACCGATAGCCTAATGCAGCAACAAGAGCGCAACAATGGACAGCAAAATTACTCGGCTAGTGTGTTGTGGAAAGAGCCGTTGAGTAAAAAAGATAAATTACACATTACCTTAAAGGGAGGAATAGAGCGCGACCAAACGGAACAACTGGCCTACGATGTAGAAGCCGCCACACGCCTGATCAATACCGATTTGTCCAACCAATTTCAACGGTATTACAATTATCAAGCATTGGTGTTGAGCTGGCGGCGGCGCAGCAAAGTCCATCGGTTGGAGGTGACGGGTAGTATTCGACGCAGCCTTTTACGCGGGGCGGCAGAAGACACTGAAATTCGTCAAGAATTGTATCTGCCAACAGGACAAGTGCAATGGCGGTATGCTTTCAAAGAAGGCAAAAACCTCCTCTTAAGCTACAATCTCTTTTTGGTGGAAACGACTTTGTCGCAATTGCAGCCTTTTGTAAACAACGACGATCCTTTGGCAATTTATCAGGGCAATCCCGATTTGCGTCCTGCGGTCAACCACAGACTGACCTTGTTTTTAGATTTATTTGAGCAGCGCACTTTTTCTACTTTTTATCTCAATATAGAAGGGTTATTGACTACGAATACGCTTTTGCAACAGCAACAACTAGACAGTGATTTGCGCCTAATTTCCCAACCTGTCAATGCAGGGTTGAGCAGCGATATAAGTATAGACTTGGGTTACAATCGCTTCTTTCAGGTGTTGGACTTGGTGATCGACTTAACAATTGCGGCCAATCGAGGGCAGCGTCCTTTTCTACTCAATGGAACGGAGCGCCAACAGTACGATTACAACTATGCGCTCACCTTTAATTGGAAAAATAAAAAGAAAAAGGTAGTCGACTGGGCCCTTCGAATGGCGTTAAATGGCGGACTGTTGTCCTATGCCGATCAAGTGCAAGCGTCCAGCGGTTACCTCAACCAGTACTACGGGGGGCATTTGCGGTTAAATTTTTTGAAGCGCTGGGAGGCGCAAACAACATTGGGGGTTAATGTATATGGGCAGACGGCTGCCTCGAACAACCCTACCGTTGTTCTTTGGTCTTGTTCGCTCAAGCGGCGCTTTTTGAAAAACGAGCGTTTGGAAGTAGAATTGAGTGCAGAAAATCTACTCAACGAAACGCTGCGGTGGCAAGTTAGCCAGCAGGCATTTTTCCGAATGGAGCAGCGCACCCAACAATTGGGGCGCTATGTGCTGTTGGCGGTTCGGTACAAATTTAGGCGGTAAAAGCCGTTCGCCCACAACCGTCTACTGCGGGTGGTATTGTTTTTTGGCATTTTTCAAAATTTGTGCTTTGTCCAGCGTCATGTGTTTGGTCTTTTGAGCGACGTACAAATCCATCTGGTCGTTGTAATGCGGACTTTCGGGACGATTGGAAGCGCCGTAGCAGTTGATGGTTTCGATTTGCTCCACGCCATTTTTGCCGTAGCTCATAAACATAATGTAAGAATCGCCCAACTCCGTCTGAAATTTTTTGCCTTTCCACTTGGTTAAGTACATTGCAGAAATAGATTCAGGAACGCCCCCAATAGGATAAACTTTGTCCCCACGCACGTGGTTTTGTAGCTGCCCCAATTCTATTTCTAGGGTTTTAAAATGACGCTTCAAATAGCGCTTGGCATAACGCATAGCATCGGGAAAATACTCCAAAGGAACGGCGCCATTGACGTCCCAAAGGCCATCTTCTTGCATCTTATCCAGTATGTATTTGGTCGTCAAAGCGAAAATGGCCGCCTGTTTATTGTCCACGTCTGCACTGCCATCCCATTTATCAAAAACAGCAATAATATCCGCTAACTTGGGATGCAAATCGGGAGAAAGGTGCCGTATGGCGTCCCAGTTGGCTATTGTACGCGTGTATAGGGGCAAGTGTATTTTGTTGTCGTATTTGATGGTTTTAAAATCTTGGTAAGAAACTTTATCGTAAGCTTGAATCAAGTGCCGAAAACGGCGGTTTCTGGCTACATCGCCTTTTAAATAACCTCCAACGACTGGTATTTCTTCCCGCGAACGGTTATCGGCGGGAGCCGTACAGTCGAAGCCAGTGCCGTTCATGTGAAACACGTACCCCGAAGGCGGATTTTGCACCTGTAGCAGTTGATCCAGCGGGGTATATTTTTCTGCCCAAAGCGTAGCCGACGTATCTCCTGGGAGGATGTAATTCCAATTGTAGTTGGGATTTCTATCGGGAAACAACCCATTGTCTAAGAAATAAATATTGCCTGCTTTATCCGCATAAGTGGTGCTTAAGCTGGGATGTTGTTGCATGCGCATAGCGGCTTTAAATTCTTCTAAATTTGTAGCTTTATTCATTTTATACCACTGCTCGGCAGCACCCACCACCGAGGTAGCAGGGATGCGCAAGGCAAAATATCCCTCTTTATTTTTGATAACAGGCCCGAACTTACTGCGGTAAAATTTGCGCTTGACGCCCACCGTAATCCAACCCAAATCAACCTTTCCTTTCCACACCCGTTCTTCTAAATCGTACCATTTGCCGTCTAAGCGGTATTGTTTTTTGTGCTTATTGGGGTGCATTACTAAGCGGTATACATCGTGGTAATTGTTAAAATTAACACAGTGCGTCCACCCCAAATACTCGTTGGTACCCACAAACGGCGTAACACCGCCACAAAAAGTTGCCCCTACAAAATTCCAGCCCTCTTCGGTATGAATGTGCACCTCGTACCAAGATAAATAGGAGCGAAGCGGTTGGTGGGAATTAGAAAGCAAATACGTCTTGCCATCGGTGGTTTTGCTGGGCGCAAAAGCAATGCCGTTAGAACCTGCGGTGAAGGTTTTTTGGCCAGGGGGGCTAATGGGATCTAAATTGGTTCCAAATAGTCTTCCTAAGTCGTGTTGGATGTTGGAGATGAGGGCTGTAGAAATAACGTAAGCCGTGGTGATGTCTATGGGAGTAATGGGAAACAAATCTCGGTGTAAGATTTCGTCTGCATGCAACTCGGCAAAACGGTTTAGACCCGCAGCATAAGCCTCCAAAATGCGCTTAAATTCGGGCGAAAATGTGCTTTCGTAGCGCTCTGTGGCAAGGGTGCGCGCATCGAGCAGGTAGGCCACAGCATCAAATAGGGCGCCTTCTTTGCCCTGGTTGGTGCCGAGCAAACCACGCGCTGCCAGCATCGGCTGTTGAATCTGCTCAAAATTATCCTCCGAATGTGCCCAAGCCAAGCCGTAAGCCGCTTCCGCATCCGTTTTGGTAAAAATATGCGGAACGCCCCAAGCATCGCGCACGATGTTGATGTTTTTTATGTTAATAGGGGCTTGTGCGACCAACAAAACAGGTAGCATCAAAAAAAGTACCAGTGAAAAACGCATAGGATGCTCTACTTCTAAAGTCAGGCAGCATCAAAACTACCTTAGGCAAGCTACTAAAATAAACTTTAATAGTTGCCGTATGATAAAATAAGGTCTAGAAGTAGTCCCGTATTGCTTAGGCTTGTTCTTCCTTAGCAATTTGTTCTGCAAATTTCTTGAAACGCTCCATCGTCAGTTCGGTTTGTTTCTTAAAAACACCTTTTAGAGGCAGTGCGGCATACTTCATTATACCTGCAAATTTAAAATTGTTTTGCATGATCCAGCGCGTTTTGTTGTCGCCGATTTCCTTGAAATTGTTCGTTACCGTATTGCTAACGCCATCTGCATCGTAGCGCAAGACAAACATTTCGGGCAGGTCGCGTTTGAGAATGGTCTCTTTCATTGTAATTTTTTTAACGATCATGTCGTAGTACAATTCAGAGACCGCTCCCTCTTGACCGATTTCTCCTTTTAGGAGTTTAAAACTAATCACGCTAGGTTGCCAACGGTGTAAGTTTTCTGGATTCTCAAACAGCTCAATAAGCTTAGAAAAAGGAATATCGACGACCGTTTCAATGTGAAATTTCATATTTCAAGGAGGTTACTCCACGCTAAAGCACTTGGCCTTTTTACGCAGTGGATTCATAGTGATAATGCAACAAGAATAGTTATAATAAGTTGCTTTTGATGACCATTAAAAATGTAAGTGGCGCACGGTTTTACCGTTGTTGATAAGCTGTTTGAGCGAATCAATGCCAATCTCTAGGTGTTTGTTAACAAAAGTTTTGGTGACGACCAAATCGCTCTGTGAGGTTTTGACGCCTTCGGGCGTCATGGCCATATCGGAAACCAGCAACAAGGCTCCC
>CAYUZF010000021.1:0-1323 GCA_964449615.1 uncultured Aureispira sp. | reverse complement strand
ATTTTGTTGCGAAAAGCGGTAATAAATAAGGTGGCAGTTTCCATGTCTATGGCCAAACAACGGATGGCCCGCAGGTAATCTTTGAATTCTTGATCGTGTTCCCAAACGCGGCGGTTGGTGGTATAAACAGTACCCGTCCAATAGTCCAATTCATAATCGCGGATGGTGGTTGAAATGGCTTTCTGCAAGGCAAAGGCAGGCAGGGCAGGGACTTCGGAAGGGAAGTAATCGTCTGAAGTACCCTCGCCCCGAATAGCCGCAATAGGTAGAATTAAGTCTCCCACCTTATTCTTATCACTGCGCAGACCACCGCATTTGCCCAAAAATAAGCAAGCTTTGGGTTTGACGGCCGTCAACAAATCCATAATGGTAGCGGCGTTGGGGCTTCCCATTCCAAAATTGATGATGGTAATGCCCTCTGCCGTAGCGGTCTGCATGGCTTTTCCTTTCCCCTTGACTTCTACGCCGTGCTTACAGGCAAACTCTACCACATAGCCACTGAAATTGACCATCAAAATGTATTTTCCAAAATCCTCTATCGCCGTACCAGTATAGCGCGGCAGCCAATTTTGAACGATTTCTTCTTTTGTTTTCATTGTCTGGCAGTATATTTTATCGTTAGATAGATTGGTCGGTAATGTACAACGATTTTGGCAAAAATGCGAAGTGGGGTAGGGTTTGTTTTTTGAGGAAGAATCTCGAAGGGATTAAAATGAATTTTTAGGTCTAAATTTAATTTTTTGATAAAGAGGGCAACTATTTCGCTTTACTTTGCGTAAATGTTGATACCAACTGTCACCATTGAATACCATTAAATTTTCCCGTTGACCTCATTTCTGCATTTGAACGATTGTCATGATTACACAACTCTACATAAGAGGATACAAATCTATAAAGGAACAAACGGTGCCTTTAAGTTCTATTAATGTCCTAATAGGTGGAAATGGAGTAGGAAAGAGTAATTTCCTCTCTATTTTTTTCCGATGCAACTGCTTTTGAATTAGCGGTAGATAATCCCGAACAACAGCAACAAATTCAAGCGATCGCCGACGAATACCCAAACCCCGAAGATATTAACGGTGGAGCACAAACGGCTCCTTCCAAACGCATAGAATCCATCTTTAATTACCAAAAAAAATATCGATGTAGATTTTATTTTAGAAGTGCTAGAGGTAGCGACTATTCGAGCGAAGTGTCCTGGATTTAACAGTTGGATAGAGCGTATTAGAGAGCAGTTAGCGCGTGTATGAACTTGAATTGATAATAACTAAAGTGCAATGCGACAAACTGAATACATTGTAACAAAAATAATCAACCATTTTT
>CAYUZF010000020.1:32655-36713 GCA_964449615.1 uncultured Aureispira sp. | reverse complement strand
ATATCATATTGTTCAAGTCAATAAACTCCTGCAAAGTTCCCTAGCTCTGCATTAATTTTCTAAGATCCTCTACGGATGTGATTACCTCGCCTGTGGTTTCCAATTGCAGCGTCCACTGTTTGTTGTTGAGGCGTTTGCCGAAAGTTTTAAAATCCTCGTTTTTGGCTAAGGCAGCGCGTCCGTTGGGTAGAACTGCGACCAACATGTTTTCTTCTTCGGGGTTAAAGGAAAATTTATCCAAATCGCTTCCATCGTAGCGCACCACGGAACGGCTGTCGTCGCTCACCAAGAAAAAAGAGACGCGGCGGTTGCCTGTTTGCTCGAAAGATTCTTCCGCCAAGATGTCAAATTCTGGTTTTAAGTGGCATTTTAGACGGTTGCCGTTTTTCCAGATGTCCCAATTGTAGATGCCGAAATCGTTGACGTTGAAACTGCGCATCAAATCCATTTGTGCTTCTGCCCCTTCGCGGATGCTCGCCTGTTTGGCCTTGATGGCTTCGTATTCGGCCAGACTGCGCTGGTTAAATTCTGCCAACGCTTTGTCGTAATCTTCGTCGCTTAAGACAGGGCGAACCGTTGTGCTAAACTCCTTGCCCGACCCAGTGAACACCAGTTGGTAATATCCATTGTCTAGGGGGTTGAGGTCTATGGAATTCCAAGTCGTCCCCGCCTCAAAAATCCATTCATTTTGCTCTGGGTTGGAGCCTTGTCCAGTATATTCCCACACTACATTTTTAAAGGCTTTTAACTCTGGGCGGCGTCTGTAATCAATTTCTAAATCAAAAACAAAATTATTGGTTTGGGTACTTTTTACAAATTTGGGCTTGGCGGTTTCCAATTCTTCGTCTAGTTGTCTAAGGCAGGTCAATTTGCGTTGGTTGGGCTTGGCGGCTTGGGTACCTTTGTCTTCCCAACGGCAATCTTTGGGGCCAAGTTGGTAAAAACTAAACGCATCGCCCTCTATTTTGGAGCCCATTTCTACGTGTAAGGGTTTGTTGGCTGCTATAAAAATTTCTTTGCCGTTTTGTTCCCCTTTAATTTCAAACATGCCCGCCGTCTGCATATAAGCGCCGTTGTCGGGGTTGTGCATGGGGATACCACTGGCGATAATTTCGGCGGCGTTGTGGAACTCGCGGTAACGAATGTCTACTTCGCCTTCAACGAGTTGCCCATTCTTGTCCACAAAAGCATTGGCATGAATGGTGATGCGGCTGCCGTTCGGGGTATTAATTTCCTTGGGTTCGTCGGTGGTTAGGGTATAAAATTGAAAAGGTACGTCTACGCCTTTGATGGGGGGCGCAACGGCCAACTCGTTGTAAGAAACTACTGGGCTGTTTGGCGCTTGCGTGTGGTTGTCAGCCGTCGCCGTTTCGGGGGCATTGCTGTTGCAGGCTCCAAAAAGCAAACTAAAAGAGAGCAAACTGCTCCATAAAAGGTTGGGATTTGTTTTAATAGTCATATCTTTTTAATTTGAAATATAAAAGGCCTTGCCAAAATTGTCGGCGGCACTTCTTCGTTTATTGGATGAATAATAGGCAATTGATAAGCAAAAGCGCTGGTACCGTTGGCGCTCGTTTTCATAAGGGACGCCCGCCAAAAGGTTACAGCTCTAGGAATATTTTTTATAAAAAAAGCAAAAAAACTAACTAGTAGGGCTTATTGTCTGTTGTATGCTTATCTTAGTAATTTAGGATTTTTACCTATTTTGTAAGCCTTGACACAACAAACAGGGTTTGTCTTTTTTCCCTCCAATTAAACAAAGCAACCGATTGAAAACACTATTTATAAGCATACTTGCGGTTCTATGCCTAGTAAGTGCCTGTCTACCCCCCGACCAACCACGCGTAGAAACCGATGAGAATAAGGTGCTAAAACAGTATATGTCCGACTCCAACAGCGACAGTTTGGCCTACCGCGACACCGTTTACATTCCCATCTACTCGGATATTTACAGCGAAAGCAAAGATGTAAAATTTAATTTAACCGCTACGTTGAGTATCCGCAATACGAGTTTGCACGATACGCTCTACCTCGATGCCATTGACTATTACGACACCGACGGCACTATGGTGCGCGCTTATTTAAAAGTACAACAAACACTGGCCTTAAGCCCCTTACAATCCATCGAATACGTCATCGAAGAAGACGATGTAGCCGGCGGTACGGGAGCTAATTTTATTATTGAATGGGCAGCTGTTTCCAACCAAGTGAAACCCGTTTTTCAAGGCGTTATGATTTCAACCAATGGCCAACAGGGCATCTCTTTCTTAACAGAGGGCGTTTCTATCAGTCGCCGCTAAGTCATATTTTGGCCTACTTTTAGAAATGTTTAACCACGCAGCAGGTAATAAGCCCCCGAAAACGGCGTTCTAATACCCTAGAGAAAATTATTGGACGAATAATAGACAAGTCCTTGACAGAATTTTTATCTTACAGCTTGCTACTGTTTTGTGCAGGGAATGCCCCTGGCAGGAACAATCTTTATTTTGTACTCAATTTTTGGATCAACCAACTAACAACACTATGTTACTCAATCCTTTGTTTTTATTTCAAACCGATTCCTTATCTACAGAAGGTACCACCGAGAGTTTTTCACTTATTGGAGTAGTCGCCCAAGGGGGCGCAATTGGTATTACGATTGCAGTTATTTTATTGTTTTTGTCAGCAATGGCCATCTATATTCTAATAGAGCGTTATTTGACCATCAAAAGAGCGGGTGAAGTAGACAGCAACTTTATGGACTCTATCCGCGGTTATGTACAAAGCGGCGATATCAAATCGGCGATCAACCTGTGCAACACAGCAGATACTCCCGTAGCTCGTTTGGTTTCCAAAGGATTACAACGCATCGGTAAGCCCCTAGAAGACATCAACACAGCCGTACAAAATGTAGGTAACTTAGAGATTTACAAATTAGAAAAACGCCTTTCGCTCCTAGCGACTATTTCGGGAGCCGCCCCTATGATTGGGTTCTTGGGAACCGTAACAGGTATGATTTTGTCTTTTATGAACATGGCAGACGGCGATGTGAGTCCCGCTTCTTTGGCAGGTGGTATTTATCAAGCCTTGATTACAACGGCTTTTGGTTTGGTCGTAGGTATCATTGCCTTTATTGGTTACAATACACTTATTGCTCAAATGGATCGCGTAGTTTTTAAAATGGAAGCGGCAACCGTAGAATTTTTAGATCTATTGCAAGAGCCTGCTTAGAACCGCTGCCAATGGACGGCAGCCGTTCATTAGAACCAGCATTTTCTCCACCCAGAGGGTCGTAGTCGTTTGGGATTTTTATTAGAACAATCGACAGCGGCGTCCTTAGAATTGCAAGACTATGGGATTAAAAAAACGCAATAAATTCAACGCAGAGTTTAATATGTCGTCACTGACGGATATTATCTTTTTGCTGCTCATATTTTTTATGTTGACTTCTAGTTTGACCAGTCCGAACACCCAAGATTTGGATCGGCCAAAATCAAACAGCACTACGCCTTCCCCTCAAAATGTGGCCTTGTCCATTACGCCTGACGGCAAATATTTTGTAGATGCGGACGAAGTGCAAAAAAGTCAACTAGAGAACAAATTGCTCGAAGCCATCAACAGAGAGCGTCAAAAAAACCAACAAAACGGCGTTGAAGAAGAAGTCACGGTTGTACTCAATGTAGAAATGACTGAAACAACAGGCACGATTGTAGAGTACATGAAAATGAGCAACCGACTAGGCGTGCGCTTAATTTTGGCCACCGAAGCAACCAGCTAAATCAACTCAAATTGACTGTTCTTGCTGTTATAAACTACCAATCATGGGATTAAAAAAATCAAGCAAACCATCCGCAGAGTTTAACATGTCGTCGTTGACCGATATTATTTTTCTACTGCTCATATTCTTTATGCTAACTTCCAGTATGGTGAGTCCAACGGCCATCAATTTAAAATTGCCCAACTCTAGTAAAGATGCCAAAAGCACCACTAAAGTGACAGGGCCAGTTAAGTTAGACATCAACAAAAGCAAGGAGTACACCATCAACGGACGCCGTTTGGCAGAGGAACAAGTGCGGGGC
>CAYUZF010000020.1:28978-32605 GCA_964449615.1 uncultured Aureispira sp. | reverse complement strand
TGAGCAACGACCGCCGAAACCCCGAAGACATTGTTGTAATTTTGTCCGTTCATGAAAAAGTGGATGCACAAACACTAGTCACTAACGTGGACATTCTCAACGACTTAGGGGTTAAAATGATTTTGGCTACTCAATTGAATTAACCCTGTGCGCTAAAAAAAAGCATTAAAAATTTGGAGGGTATTTAAAAATATCCCACATTTGTACTAATGATACAACAACACAACATATCAATTCTTGGATCTATCAACGGCGCTACAGCAGCGTGGTGGTGGCCTACATCCCTTCATTGGCGAGCGTAGCATATCCTCCTATATATAACTAGAATTGATTAACATTATATAGAAAACTTGTACTACTCGCTGAGTGGTACAAGTTTTTTTTTGTCCTATTTCATTCCTTCTTTTTCTTCTACAATAGTATTTATCCATCATGAATCGAATTCAACTGCGCACTGTTTGCCGCACCCGTTTGGCCGATTTGCACACGCCTGTGAGTGTGTATTTGCAATTGCGCGACAAAATTGCCCACAGCATTTTACTGGAAAGTTCCGATTATCAATCCAAAGACAACAGCTATTCCTTCATCTGCGCCGAGCCAATTGCAGAAGTACTCCTTCAGAACCGCCGCTTGGAGTGCCATTTTCCCAACAAAGCACCTGACTATTTTGAAATACCCCCCAAGAGCAACGTTTCCAACTTACTCAAAAACTTCTGCGAGCATTTTGAATTTGAAGGAGCACAGGAATTTCAACGGTTCAACGGCTTGTTTGGCCACACCAATTTTGATGCAGTGCAGTATTTTGAAACACTAGAACTGGATGCGGAGAAGCGGCAGCACGATTTGCCCGATTTGCGTTATGCGGTCTACCGCTATGTCTTGGTCATCAACCACTACAGCAGCCAAATGTACTTGCTGGAAAACCTCTTAGAAGGGCAAGAGAGCCAACTCGAACGCATTGAACAGTACCTACAAAAAGGCGCACTGACTACACACGCGTTTCGTTTAGACGGCGAGCAGCGCAGCAACTTAGAAGATGAAGAATTTCGCCACTTGGTCAGACGTGGCAAAAAGCATTGCGCACTCGGCGACGTTTTTCAGATCGTTTTTTCGCGGCAATTTCAACAGCCTTTTCAGGGCGATGATTTTAATGTCTACCGCGCTTTGCGCTCCATCAATCCTTCGCCTTACCTCTTCTATTTTGATTACGGCGCTTACAAAATCATGGGGTCTTCCCCCGAAGCTCAGTTGGTTATTCGTGCGGGGCAAGCCATTCTCACCCCCATTGCAGGGACTTACCGCCGCTCTGGCGATCCCATTATCGATCAACAACGCGCCCAAGCACTGCTGGCCGACCCGAAAGAAAATGCAGAACACGTTATGTTGGTCGACCTTGCCCGCAACGACCTCAACCGCCACACCCAAAACGTCACCGTTGCCCAATACAAAGACGTGCATTTGTACAGCCACGTCATGCACCTAGTTTCTAAAGTGGAAGGCCAACTCCCCAAAGAAAGCAATATTTTTCAAATATTCGGCGACACCTTTCCTGCGGGAACCTTATCGGGCGCGCCCAAATACAAAGCCTTGCAACTCATCAACCAGTACGAAAATCAAAACCGCGGTTTTTATGGTGGAGCAATTGGCTTTTTTAACCCTACAGGCCAGTTGAATCAAGCCATTATGATTCGCTCTTTTATGAGTAAAGATTATCAGTTGTATTTTCAGGCAGGTGCGGGTATTGTAATTGATTCTGACGAAGAAAAAGAGTTACAAGAAGTGAACAACAAATTGGCTGCTTTGCAAAAAGCCTTATTTCAAGCCGTTGAATTATAACCTATTATCATGCAACTATTAGTCATAGACAATTACGATTCTTTTACGTACAATTTGGTGCAATACCTCCGTGCATTGGACACGACCAGCATCGACGTGGTGCGCAACGACCAAATCAACTTGGAAGCTATAGACGCTTATGATGCCCTTGTCTTGTCGCCAGGGCCTGGCCTACCCGAACAAGCGGGCTTGCTGCTGGATATTATTCGCAGGTACAGCGGCCAAAAACCAATTTTGGGCATCTGTCTGGGGCACCAAGCTATTGGGCAGGTGTTTGGAGGGCGCTTGCTCAATTTGACAAAAGTGTACCACGGTATTGCAACGCCGATTCAACTACTAAGTACCGAGGGTATTTTTGCCGAGCAACAAAGTCCGATCACGGTGGGGCGCTACCATTCTTGGGTTGTAAGCCCGCAAAATTTGCCCGCTTGTTTGGAAATCACTGCCGAAGATGAGCAGGGGCAAATCATGGCTTTCCGCCACCGCGAACATCCTACTGTAGGCTTGCAGTTTCATCCTGAGTCGGTGCTTACGCCTGTAGGCAAAAGCTTGTTAAACAATTTTCTAACCCTAGCTATGCAGCACATTGACACTGCGAGCATCTCTTAATTTACAACCATGAAAAAATTATTAGAACGATTGTTTCAACAAGAATATTTAGACCGAGAAACGGCTAGGAATACGTTGCACAACATCACACAAGGCAGGTACACCCCTGCACAAATTGCTGCTTTTTTAACCGTGTTTCAAATGCGCCCGATTGCGTTGGAGGAGTTACAGGGTTTTAGAACGGCGCTGTTGGAATTGTGTGTGCGCATTGATTTATCGGATTTTGACAGCGTGGATTTGTGTGGTACGGGGGGCGATGGTAAAGACACGTTTAACATCTCTACATTGGCCGCTGTGGTGGTGGCTGGTGCGGGCTATTCGGTGACCAAACACGGTAATTATGGCGTGTCGTCAGTCTGTGGTTCTTCCAATGTGTTGCAACAATTGGGGTATAAATTCACTAAGGAAGAAGACCGTCTAAAACGGCAATTGGAACAGCATAACTTGTGTTTTTTGCACGCACCGTTGTTTCATCCTGCCATGAAGGCCGTCGGTAGTATTCGGCGCGATTTGGGCGTGCGTACCTTCTTTAATTTGCTGGGGCCTTTGGTGAATCCTGTACAACCCAAGCAGCAATTGGTGGGCGTAGCCAACTTAGAAATCGTTCGCTTATACCAATACATTTTGCAACAAAGTGAAAAAGAATACGCTATTGTACACGCTTTAGACGGATACGATGAAGTGTCCTTAACAGGCGCTTTTCGTGTCATTACGCCCAGCCAAGAGCAGCGTTTGGAGCCGCAGCACATCGGCCAACAATGCCACCAAGCCGCCGCTATTAAAGGGGGCAGCACCATCGAGACCGCCGCTATGGTATTCCTGACCGTCTTGGAAGGACGAGGAAGCCGCGCTCAAAATGAAGTGGTTTGTACCAATGCAGGGCTGGCCATACAGCGCTTTCAGCCCGCACGCCCGTTGACCGACTGTATTCAAGAGGCCAAAGAAGCCTTGTTGAGCAAAAAAGCCTTTCACAATTTTAGAGCCTTATTGTAAAATAATTATAGAAATAATCAAACACAACATAAAATCATGTCCACTATATTAGATAAAATCACCGCTTATAAAAAGCAAGAAATTGCCGAGCAAAAAGCCTTGTATCCCAGCCGTTTGTTAGAGCAAAGCATTTATTTTGAAACGCCTGTGGTGTCGTTGGTACAATTCTTAAAACGCACCGACAAACAG
>CAYUZF010000020.1:27043-28968 GCA_964449615.1 uncultured Aureispira sp. | reverse complement strand
CCAAAGGCGTTATCAATGCTTATGCTAGTGTGGAAAGTGTTTCCATCGGCTACATGCAGGCAGGCGCTTCTGCCCTATCGGTACTCACCGACACCCATTTTTTTGGAGGAAAATTAGAAGATTTGACCGAAGCTAGAAAGTTTAACTACGCGCCCATTCTCAATAAAAATTTCGTGTTGGACGAATACCAGATCATACAAGCCAAAGCAGCGGGCGCAGATGCCATTTTGCTCATTGCCGAATGTCTGGCGGCTTCCCAAGTACAGCAATTGGCACACTTTGCCAAAAGTCTAGGTTTAGAGGTCTTAATGGAGCTGCATACGGCTGACCAAATCGACAAACTTTGTTCAGAAATTGATTTGGTAGGAGTTAACAATAGAAATTTAAAAACCTTTGAGGTGGATTTAGAAAACTCCCTGCACATCGCCGCACTGCTTCCCGACCACTTGGTCAAAGTGGCAGAAAGCGGTATTAGCGACCCCGAGACGGTGGTGCAATTACAAGAACACGGTTTTGAAGGTTTTTTGATTGGAGAACAATTTATGAAGCATGCGCGTCCTGAGGCGGCTTGCGCCAAATTTATTCAACAAGTACGCCAGCAAAGCAAAAAACCAGTTGTTCATGAAAATTAAGGTATGCGGGTTACGACAGTCGGAAAACATCGCAGCGATAGGCGCTTTGCCCATAGATTTTGTGGGCTTTATTTTCTATCCGCACTCGTCCAGATTTGTAGAGCAACGCCCTGACATTCAACTGCCTGCTTCGGTGCAGCGCGTAGGTGTTTTTGTGCATGCAAGCACCGCCGAAATCGAGCAAAAAGCAGCTGCCTTTAAATTGGATTATTTGCAATTGCACGGAGACGAGTCGCCCAGATTTTGTGCGCAGTTGGCTGCCAAAGGCTTTCGCCTAATCAAAGCCTTTTCGGTAGACCAAACCTTTGACTTTAGTCGGTTGAAGGCTTATGAGGACAGTTGCGCGCTGTTTTTACTCGATACCAAAGGGGCGGATTATGGCGGCAATGGCGTTGCTTTTGATTGGTCAATTTTACAACAGTACCCCTCTGCAACCCCTTTTTTATTGAGTGGTGGCATTGCCCCCGACAGCGTGGAGGCGCTGCGCGCTTTAGACCTTCCCCGATTGTACGGCATTGACATCAACAGCCGATTTGAGGAAGCGCCTGCGCTCAAAAACGTCCCTTTAATCAACTATTTTTTACAACAATTATCAATCGTAGCAACCTAACATGACAACAACTTATCAAGTCGATCAACGCGGTTATTACGGCAATTTTGGTGGCGCCTATATCCCAGAAATGCTGTATCCTAATGTAGAGGAATTGCGTCAACAATATTTAACGATTATGGCAGCTCCTGAATTTCAGGAAAAATTTCAAGCGTTGCTCAAAGATTATGTGGGACGTCCAACGCCTTTGTATTTTGCCGAGCGTTTGAGCGCGCATTTTAACAGCAACATCTACCTCAAACGAGAAGATTTGTGCCACACGGGGGCACACAAAATCAACAATACCATCGGGCAAATTTTGGTAGCACAGGCCTTGGGTAAAACGCGCATTATTGCCGAGACGGGCGCGGGGCAGCACGGCGTTGCGACGGCAACCGTCTGTGCTTTGATGGGGTTGGAGTGCATCGTGTACATGGGCGTGGTGGACGTAGAGCGGCAGGCGCCCAATGTAGCGCGGATGAACATGCTCGGCGCTACAGTAGTGCCTGTACACAGCGGCAGTAAAACGCTGAAAGATGCCACCAACGAGGCCATCCGCGATTGGATCAACCACCCAGAGGACACGCATTATATTATAGGCTCGGTCGTGGGCCCGCATCCCTACCCCGATATGGTCGCCCGTTTTCAGGCTGTTATCAGTCAGGAAATTCGCCAACAATTGCAGGTACAAATTGGACGAGCAT
>CAYUZF010000020.1:25426-27031 GCA_964449615.1 uncultured Aureispira sp. | reverse complement strand
GGCCTGTGTGGGGGGCGGCAGCAATGCGGCGGGTGCTTACTTCCATTTTTTGGACGAGCCAGAAGTGGCCTTGGTAGCGGTAGAAGCTGCGGGACACGGTCTGTATTCGGGGAAATCGGCTGCTACGAGTATTTTGGGAACGGAAGGGATCATACACGCCAGCAAAACCCTCTTGATGCAAACCAAAGACGGCCAAATTGTGGAGCCGCATTCTATTTCGGCAGGGTTGGATTATCCTGGTATTGGCCCCATGCGCATTTGATCAGCAGCAGCCGTGCGTTGGCAATAGCCGTAACCGACCAAGAAGCTTTGGACGCCGCCTATCAATTGGCGCGCTTGGAGGGCATTCTGCCCGCCCTAGAAACGGCGCATGCGTTTGCCGCTCTGCCCAGGTTGAACCTTCAACCCGATGAAGTAACGGTGTTGAACCTATCGGGGCGCGGCGACAAAGATTTGGCTACGTACCGCGCGCATCTGCCTGCCTAATTTTTCTTTTAACGCTTCTTATTTTTAGTACAATGAATAGAATACAACAGCTTTTTCAACGCCGACAACAGGACATTCTCAACATCTACTGCACGGCAGGCTACCCAACTTTAAACGCTACCCAACCAATTATTTTGGAATTGGACCGCGCTGGAGCGGACATTATAGAACTCGGCATGCCTTACTCCGACCCGCTGGCAGACGGCCCTACCATACAAGCTAGCAGCAGTGTGGCTTTGGACAACGGCATGTCCATCCAAGTTTTATTGGAACAATTAGAAGGCATTCGCCAAGAGACTCAACTGCCCATTATTTTGATGGGCTACCTCAATCCTGTGCTGCAATTTGGCATGGAAGCTTTTTTGGAACGCTGCCAAGCGGTGGGGATAGACGGCTTGATCCTACCCGATTTGCCCTTGCAAGAATACGAAGAAGCTTACCAAACGTTGTTTGAACAATACGGCTTGTCGATGATTTTTTTGATAACTCCACAAACCTCCGAGGCGCGCATTCGCAAAATTGATGCCTTGAGCAACGCCTTTATTTATGTGGTCTCCACAGCGGCTACTACTGGCAAACAGCAAGGTTTTGGAGCAGCCAACATCGCGTATTTCGAGCGCATAAGAGCTATGCAGTTGCGCAATCCTACCCTTATTGGTTTTGGTATTTCTAAAGCGGCAGATTATCAAACAGTCTGTCAGTATGCCAACGGAGCTATTGTGGGCAGTGCTTTTATTAGAATGTTGGAACAGAGCCAAGACTTATCCAACGATATTGAGGCTTTTGTAGCGGGCTTGCGCCAAACGCTTTCGGTAGAGTAAGAGCGCTTTTTTAACATTTTTTTATTAGAACAACAACCATCATGATTATACAATTAGAAAAAAATATAGCGGCCAACGATTACGAACAACTGCTGCAAAAACTCGCCGACATTCAATACCAATACACCAAAGTTAGTACCCAGTTTCAAGACTATATTGTGGCCATTGGTAAAAAAGAGTTTGACATTCGCAGTATTGGGGTCTTAGAAGGCGTAAAAGATTTGCACCGCGTGAGCGATCAATACAAATTGGTATCCAGCAAATGGAAAGTTCAACCTACCGTAATTGATTTGGGAGA
>CAYUZF010000020.1:23560-25416 GCA_964449615.1 uncultured Aureispira sp. | reverse complement strand
CGATGGCCACTTTTCGGTGATGGCGGGGCCTTGCTCGATTGAGGGCGAAGCGCAGATTGAAGAGACCGTGGCGCAC
This sequence comes from uncultured Aureispira sp., assembly GCA_964449615.1. Taxonomy (GTDB): domain Bacteria; phylum Bacteroidota; class Bacteroidia; order Chitinophagales; family Saprospiraceae; genus Aureispira. The sequence continues at coordinate 25,340 of CAYUZF010000020.1, read as the reverse complement.
CTCAAAGCCAACAATATCCGCATTATGCGCGGCGGGGTGTACAAGCCCAGAAGTTCGCCTTACTCCTTTAGAGGGATGGGCTTGGAAGGCTTGCAGCTTTTTTATAAAGCCTGTCGAGAAGCGGGGATTAAAATTATCACGGAGGTCATGCAAGTTTCTCAAATTGAAGCGATGCACGACTACATTGATATTTTTCAGGTGGGGGCACGTAATGCACAGAATTTCAACCTATTGGATGCCTTAGGGCAAGTGGACAAACCTGTTTTACTTAAGCGCGGCATTTCAGGCAGCATCAACGAATTGTTACAAGCCGCCGAATATGTTTTTTCCAATGGCAATGAGAAAATCATGCTCTGTGAGCGCGGCATTCGCTCTTTTGAGACCAGCTACCGCAACACACTGGACTTAAACGCGGTACCTATTCTTAAAAACAAATCGCACTTACCTGTTATTGTTGATCCTTCCCACGGCATTGGCTTGCGCCAATATGTAGATGACATGTCTTTGGCGGCAATTATGGCGGGTGCCGATGGTCTGCTCATTGAGGTACACCGCCAACCCGAACAGGCTTTTTCAGACGGCCAGCAAACGCTTTCTTTTTCGGAAGCGGAGCAGTTGTATACCAAAATTAGAAAAACGGTGGCGTTGCGCCAAGCGCTGCGGTAGGTAAATAGTGGTAGGGACAGGCATCTCGACTACACTCGATGGCCTGTTCCTACCGATACCAAACCCTATGACTTTATTCAAAAATACGCCCCCAGCCTGATCCTGGCCCTTCGCATTGCCAGCGCGCATCCAACGATTCGTAAGGAATTTTACAATTTTGCCCATCGTCGGAATCGTAACTAAACGAATTTCCATAGGGATCGTTGCAAATAAACCCGCCGTTGTAATACCCAACGACCGCAATCATGTGGCTTCCTCTAGGAGCAGCTAAGGTGCCTCTATGCTTGACCCCAATTACCACAGCTTTACCCGCATCCAAACTCGCCTTAACATCGTCATAAGTCAACGTTTGGCTAAAATACGAGCGTACGCCTTTGTCCGCTAGCATCTGGGTATGTGGGCCGTGTGCCGTGGTATCGTTGGGATTGGATAAATAAGGGATCAGCGCTTGGTGGTAAGCGTCGTCGGTTGGGAACAAATCTGGATTGACGGATTTGAGCGCCATGGCACAAGAAGAGACGTTGCACGTAGCATTGGGATTGCGCGCGTTGTCGAGTTGGCTCATGTAGGGTATATTGGGTACCAATGCTTTGACCTCTACGTCTTTAAGTTTATCAGGGATCACTCCAGGAGGCGTTCCAGCAGAGGAAGCAGCACCACTACTAGCAGAAGCACTGGCATCGCCTTCGCTGCCTTGTAGCGCTTGCCAAGTCGCTTTGCCTGGTTCGATTAGCCCGTCGCCACTCAAGCCCACCGAGCGCTGGAAGGCAATGATGGCGTGCAGCGTTTTGTTGCCATAAATGCCATCTACGTCCAAGCTTGCCTTTTTATTGTTGAGCAGTGTTTGCACTTGGCGGACATCTGCTTCTTGATTGGAACCACCTCTACCAACCGAGCCTGAGAGGCCACTACTTGCGCTGCCTGCTGAATTGCCCGCGTTATCTTCGGTGGCGGTTGATCCATTGTTGGTATTAGAACTGTTGTTGGTATCACCTGTGGTGTTTCCGCCGCTGTTGGCCTCTTTTTCTATACCAGAAACGGCGGCTCTGTAGGCTTCGGTGGCGCTCATACCATTGCCGAGGTGCTTTTGGTAATCGGCTCTCGCCTCGTTTAG
>CAYUZF010000020.1:13430-23544 GCA_964449615.1 uncultured Aureispira sp. | reverse complement strand
TGGGCAAGCAATAGACGCCCATTCTTGGGCTCCTGCGATGCCCGCTGCACGCTCGTTGCCACCGCCTGTAATATACTCGTGTAGGGGTGGGCGTTTGGACTTCATCAAATAATCACTGAACAGGTATTCTTGGGTGTCTTCGTTGAATAATTTGGACGTATCTAAATTCATCATTTGAATCCCCTCTCTAAGCGTTTTGGGGATCATCTGGTATTTGCCTACAGCAAACAAACGGTTGGGGTCGTTGTCTGGCAATTCTTGTCGACGTCTAATTTCAGCCACTGTCATTTCTACCAACTTCAACGGACGGTCAGCACCAATCATCGTATTGTTGACTGTTCCTTTGTTGTAGGCGTTGTACCCCGCAGCGCCGCTTTCCCCTCCTTGAATAATAGAACTCACTGCCGTAGCGGGTGGCCCTACGGGTTTCTCGCCGAGCAAGCCCTGCCATGTTCCCTGTCCAGGATCAACACGGCCATCGGGACGCGAATTGCCCAAACGGCGCTGGAATTTCTTGATTTCGTTGATGAGTTGGTTGTCGGATTGCCCTGTGACTTGCAAACCAGCGCCGTGGCTGTTGAGCCAGCTTTGTACCGTGCGTACGTCTTCTTCGTTATTGGTACCGCCTTTGCCCACAGAAGCCGAGATGCTGCGCGCCAAATTGCTGGTGTTGTTACTGTTGTCAGGTGTATTGTTAGCATCGGTGTTGCTGTCTGCGCTGTTGCCGTTGTCCGTGTTTCCTCCGCCTTCTGTTCTGGGCAGGAAATCGTTGGCATTCCAATCGTGGCTTTGCTGAATTTCTACGGCATAACCATTGTTGGCTTGGTCGAAGGCAGCTTTTTCGGTTGCCTCTGCACGTTCGTACGCTTCCAAAAATGCTTTGGCAGCACTTACATAGGCTTCTATTTTAGCTTTTTCGGCGGCATCTATGGTGATCTGTGGCGCGTTCAAATCTGCAACTGTCGCTAAGGCATCTCGAGCTCCTGAACGAGCTTGTTCTAGGCTTTCTTTGTTGGCGGTCAAAGCACTGTTGCCTGTGTTGCTATCATCGGGTACGGCGCCATTGCCGTCCGTGTTGTTGTTAGTAGAATCGGGTGGGCAACTGTTTCCGTCGGTAGCGCCGCCGTCTGTTTGTCCCTTTCCTTTATTGGCATATATAGTACCCAGAGTAGCTTCGATGCGCTCTAGGCGCTGTGCTATATCGTTGTACTGGGTACTGTCATAGGGGTTTTTGTGCAGCTTTAGAAATTCTGTAATGCTCTGTTGTAAGCTTTCTAATCGTTGTATAATCGCATCGGATACTGGCATAGTGTGCATGTATTTTAAACCTTAATGTTACTTCTACAAAATAGTTTTGTAGTACAGCTCTGTAATGTACGTCCCTTTAATAAAAAATGCCAGTCATCTTTTTGACTAAATTTATAAGTGGCTCTTCATTTTTAAGTTCCTTTCTTGACTGTTTTTTGATAAAAGTAGTATGAGACGAATAAAAATTGATCCATTGGCTACCAATGGCAACAACTTACTCAACTCACTCAAAGCGCTGTTAACCAGCCGTTAAACTTGTATTCTCTACATTTTTTTTGAACAAACGATCAATAAAAGTCTGTCGTTGGTGGGTCAACTAATATTGGGAGAATATTAGAAGTGGCATACCCTATTATTTTTTAGCAGTGTCTTTGTCCTCATAGTAAGGTTGAGTAAGGACTGATTTATGGTTATTAAAGTACAAGCTGCTTGAAAATCAACCTGTTTAAAAAGCATTCAACGCCTCGTCCAATCTCTAACAATAATCCTCCCTGCCAAACGTTACTAGTTAAGCACTTATATGCTTTCTATTTCTCCTTAGAAATTTTATCTTCGCTGTACCACCGCTTCTCCTTTTTCGACTGCAAGGCAATCCAACTATGGCTTATCGTAGAAATTTTGAATCCGCTTCTTCCAGTGCTATGCGCCGCAAGGTGATGTTGCTCATTGGCTGTTTGGTGGCCATACCGCTGTTGGTGTACCTCATTCAGCAGCAATATCCGCAAGAGCCCGTGCGGGTAGACTTGGAGATGTTGTCTAATAATCGTTATATTGTGCAGGGCGATGCAACTAATTTTGACAATTTAGCATCTAGTTTAAGAGAAGTGCAGCAGCAATATCGTTCTCATAAGCATGGGTATGAACTGGATTTGACAATTGCACCTGATATCCCAAACACCGACACCCTTCGCGCTGTTATCCAAATAATCAGTGCTTTGGACGTGCGCTATACCATTAAAAAATAAACAGTATGCAAACCAACAATTATAACAACATAGAGAATTTTGACCAGGAGACAAGCAGAAAGGCCGTATTGGCGCGGGCTTGTTTGTAGCAGCGGTTTTGTTTTTTCTAATTTATCCGTGGTTCACCACGACCTTTCCCATTCCTGAAGCAGAGGGTTTGATGGCCTCGTTTGGCGATGTGGAAATTGCAGGAGGCAGCGAAGATTTTGTAAAACCTGAAGAACCTGCCGAACCTGAAGAAGCCGTAGAGGAACCTGTGGAAGAACCCGTAGAGGAACCCATTGAAGATCCCATCGAAGAAGAAGTAGAAACGGTAGAAAATACCGACGCGCCTGTAGTCGAAGAAAAGGTAGTAGAGCCTAAACCACAAGTAACGCCAACGCCAACCCCGCCAAAACCTAAAGTCAACCAAAACGCCTTGTTTCCTGGCAACAGCAAGTCCAATGGAAAAGGGACTGGCTCTGGCGATGGCATACAAGGCACTCCCGATGGCAAAGACGACTTGGGCGGTACAGGCGCAGGCGATGAAGGCCGTGGCCGCGGAAAAATTGGCAGCCGTAGAAATACAGGCCGTTGCGAAGACTACCAGCGCAGCCACGCCGCCGAATGGCGCGAACGCGGCAGAGCGGTCGTATTCATCTGTGTCAATGCCCGGGGTAAAGTAACCGAAGCCAAATTCAACCGCCGCAAATCAACCATCACCGATAGCGACTTGATTAAAGCAGCGGTAGAATGCGCCGAAGAATACACCTACGAGCGCGCACCTGGACAACCCGACGCCTGCGGAGAAATCACCATTCAGTTCGGCCTCAATTAGTCCGTGGTTTTGTCATAAAATAAGAAAGCACCAATTCCTATGATGGGTTGGTGCTTTTTTTGTAGCAAAATGCATCTGCTTACAAAAACTATTGTTCTATTGTACTGTTCTCACTATTGTTATGAAACCAAAACAACTAAAAGGCTTTGATATACTATTTTATTTGGTAACTGCCTACGTCTTAATCGCGGGCAGCTGGTGGGCTTATTTGCTCTGTGTCAAAAATGAGGACGCCATGAAAGCCAAACAGGAACTCTTGTGGGTACACCTACAGCAGGAAGGCATCACCGACCGACAAGCGTTTTTGGAATCGGCGGAGTACACCCGCCTCGTAGAACGCTACGACCGACAACGGTGGATGATTTTTGGCGAATCGGCCGTGCTGTTGTCTTTGATTGTCTTGGGCATTTGGAAAATTGCTAAAAGTCGACAAAAGGAATTGGCCTTAGCACAACAACAGCGAAATTTTTTGCTGTCTATTACGCATGAACTAAAATCGCCTATAGCCGTTATCAAATTAACGTTGGACACCTTCAGCAAGCGCAAATTGACTGAAGAACAACAGAAAATGTTAACACACAATGCGTTGAGTGACACGGAACGACTTAACAAGTTGGTGGAAGACTTGCTTTTGGCAGCACGGGTAGACGGCGGTTACCAATATATTTTTGAGCAAGTCGATTTGGTGCCGCTGGTAGAGCAGTGTATTCGAACAGCAGCGCTTAAGTATTCTGGCGAAATTGTATTGGAAAGTGAATTGGATCAAGCCGTTCTAAAAAAAGCCGACCAAAAAACACTGACGTTTGCCCTATCTAATTTGATAGAAAATGCCATTAAATACGCCAAAGATACTTCTAAGATTATTGTGCGATTGGCCAACAGCAAGGAAAGCCAATACTGTTTGGAGGTAGCCGACTTTGGACAGGGTATTCCAAAAATAGAAAGAGAACATATTTTTGAAAAATTTTATCGTGTCGGTAACGAAGACACACGCAAAACAAAGGGTACTGGTTTGGGCCTTTACATCGCCAAAGAAATTGTAAAAGCACATCGGGGACATATTGCTGTTCGCGATAACCAGCCGCAGGGCAGTGTATTTAGCATTGCTATCCCCAAAATTTAACGAGAAGGTAAGTCAACTTCTCTTAACCCTTTGGTAGTTGCCTTGTGCCGCTACCTATTTACAATACAACAGACAACTATGGCAGTACGAATTTTTTTAGTAGAAGATGAAGTAAGTATTAGAGATGCCCTCAAACTAAACCTAGAGTTGGAAGGCTACGAGGTCGTGGCAACGGGCGAAGGTAAGCAAGTCCTTCGCATGTTCAAAGAACAACATTTTGATATCGTTTTACTTGATATTATGTTGCCCGAGGTAAGCGGCTTAGAGATTTGTGAGCAGATTCGCTTGGTGGATATTGATATTCCAATTATTTTCTTGACTGCTAAAGATACTACTGCCGACAAGGTCGCTGGCCTAAAACGCGGCGCAGATGACTACATTGTCAAGCCCTTTAATTTAGAAGAGCTGCTTTTGAGAATCAACATTCTACTAAAACGTAGCCAAAGCCAAACGAGTACGTCCCTAGAGAGTTTTGAGTTTGGAGAAAATTCGGCCAACTTCAAAACCTACGAAGCAGTAGGCAAAAACGGCCCTTTCAAACTCACTAAAAAGGAAGCTATGTTGCTCAAACTCTTGATTGAACGCCGTGGTGAAGTGGTATCCAGACAACAAATTTTGCAGAGCGTTTGGGGCTACGATGTCTACCCTTCTACCCGCACAATTGACAACTTTATTTTGTCTTTTCGCAAATACTTTGAAAAAGATCCCAAATCGCCACAATTTTTCCACTCTGTTCGTGGAGTTGGTTATAAATTCGTAGCAGGTCAAGGCAATACACAATAGTTGATATGAAAATCTGGAAACAAGAATTCACCTTAGAGGGTTTGCAAAATTTTTCTGCCAATACACTGGTGGATAATTTTGAAATTACTTTTACGGAATTTGGAGACAATTATCTAGTGGCTGAAATGCCTGTAACGCATAAGAATGTTCAACCAATGCGCATTTTGCACGGTGGGGCTTCTGTCGCGCTGGCCGAAACCGTAGGCAGTACCGCTTCGGCACTTTGCCTAGAAGATGTAATGGCTTACCAAGCAGTCGGTTTGGACATCAATGCCAACCACTTACGCTCGGTGCCTGAAGGCGGTCGCGTGCGTGCCAAAGCGACGGCGGTACACATCGGACGCACTACCCACGTCTGGCAAATTGAACTTACCGATGAGCGCGAAAAACTGGTTTGTACTAGTCGGTTGACAATGATGATCCGCAAGGCGCGTTAACTTGTAAAATAATTGATACTACAACATTTAACAGAAGTGAAAAGCCTATTGGTTTTTCACTTTTTTTTAGAATAACTTTCTCAAAAGGTTATAAATACGCATTTGGAGGCATTTAACGGATCACTTTAGAGGAGCCTGCGAGGCGCTTAGTAAGCAGTATTAAACTAATAAAACAGTAATAATGTGCTTCAAAATTTGGAAATCCTAGCGCATTCTAGTATCCTTGAAGAACTTTAGGTACTAGAAACACCTTTATATAGGGGAAAGTCAGCTTCGGATTGACTTTCTCCATTTTTTTATCAAAAGCCTTCTACAACTCCTTGCTAATGAAACTACTTTTTGCGTTTTTTGCATTGCTTTTTCTTCTGGCTTGCGAAGACACAGCGCCTTCTGATACTGCGCTTCGAGAAGAAAATTCTGAAAACACGCCTTATGCGTTGATCCAACAGGATTTACAGGGCATTTGGAAACGCATAGATTATCCGCATGGGACGATAGAATTCAAAGGCAGCGAAGTAAAAGTGACAGAGGGCGAAGGTGGTATCGAAGCCCCCACTTTTGAAGCGTATGTGATTTCCAACAACTGTGCATCCAACGATCCCAACCGTGTCCAAGCAACCAAAGCAGCATTTTACATTCGTCGACTAGAAGAAAACTATTGTGAATTGATGCGCTTAGAAGGCACCCAACTCACGCTTAGCGATGTAAGCGGCACCTATGAGATTATTTATAAAAAACAATAACACCAAGCACCACAAAAAACACCACCGCTAAGCGGCCAACAACCAACCAACATGACTAAAAAATACTTAGGATACCCTATTTCGGATGAGTTATTGCAGCGCATCGAAGCCATTGTAGAAGAGTTTGAACAAACAGACAACCGCCGTCCACACGCCCTGCGCTTTTTTCAAATTGTAAGCGATTTATCCGATGAAGGCTTCGGATTTTTCTTCATCGAATCCCTGCGCCGCGCAGACATCGGGCGCCTCAAACTCATGGCGGTAGAAAACTCTTTGAAAGTGGGTAAAAAAGCCATTTTAAGCGTTGCCAAACGCATGCTCAAAAATATGAACGACGACCAACTTTTGGTGATGGCTCATATTTTAAAAGAATCCATCACGGTGCGCGACGAGCAGCAGGCCTAGCAGCTAATTTTCTGGCAAAATAGCTTCGTAAACGACCTCTTGAATTCGCGAGCGAATATCACGGCGAATCAAGGTCATGTTTTCGCCCGACGGAAAAGTACGGTTGGACAAAAACAGATACACTAGGTTGTTGTCAGGGTCGGCCCAAGCGCCAATGCCTGTAAACCCTTGGTGCCCAAAAGTGCGTTCCGAGGCTTGATAAGCTACATTGATGGATTGGTTGGGGCGGTCGCCTTCTTCTTTGCGATCAAAACCGGTGCTCTGTTTGGCCGTGAACAAATTAATCGTGGATGATTTGAGGTAGCGCTTGCCGCCGTACTCCCCTCCATTGATCAACATCTGGAAAATTGCTGCCAAATCTTGTGCATTGGAAAACAAGCCCGCATGTCCCGACACACCGCCCAGCATAGCTGCGCCCATGTCGTGTACATCGCCTTGCACCACTTGGTACCGAAAATATTTGTCGTCCTCCGTTGGAATAATTTTACTGCGCGGCACCCCGTTTATAAGCGGGTTGAATTGAGTAGTCAGCAATCCCATCGGACGGTAAAAGGTTTCGCTGACATACGCGTCTAAACTTTTACCCGTTAATTTCTTCACCAAACGCGTAAACAGGTAAAAACCTAAGTCGCTGTATTTGTAATTGGTGCGTCCTCGCAAATCCTGTTTGTAAATACGCTGCCAAAGCACCGAATCGACCTTGCTCGGCGCAAAATAAAGCGCGTCGGCTACCCGAATGCTGTAGTCGCGGCTGTATTTGGGCGCATAGTAACGCCCCATGATTGGTTTTTTCTGCTCGTCTAAGGTTCTCATATAGAATGGAATCCACGGTTTCAAGCCTGCTTGGTGCAGTAGAATTTCGCGAATGGTCATTCTGGATTTGTTGGTGCCGCGCAATTCGGGCAAATAAAAACTTAAAGGTTGATCCAATTCCAATTTTCCTTCGTCGTACAAACGCATTAGGGCAATGGTCGTTGCGGCGACCTTAGTGACGGAAGCCAAATCGTAAATATTATCTCGTTGTACGCGGTTTTTGTTGGCGTAAGTGTAGTGTCCATAAGTGCGATGGAACGCAATTTGCCCATTTTTGGCAACGAGTACCTGGGCACCTGGAGCCGCCTGTTGGCGAATCATCTCCGCGGCAATTTTATCAATGCGTTTTAAAACGCTGCTGCTCAAACCAACACTTTCTGGATTGCTGGCATAAGGCATTTTTTGTACTTCTGTATCTTTTCCCATTCCGTATTTAAACGTTGGTGAAGCCGTGACGGGCAAGCGTCCGCGAAACGGCAGCGCCCCTGCTACGGCGCGGGCAGCCAAACGCTGCGTCATTTGTTCGTTGTTGTAAGCCGCTACCACTCCCTGTGCTGTCGGAAAATAACGCAGGGCATAAGGACTTCCAAAAGCCACCACCAAAACCCGCGTTTGCGCGCTCAACGTGCGTACAGTTTGTTCTATGTTGGCCGATACATTGAACCGCTGTGTGGCCGAGCGTCCAATGTTGTGTACGGCTACAATGACCGTTTTCTGTTTGGCCAACGTTTTTAAACGGCTTTTGGAAACAACTCCATTGGCGCTGTAATGTTGGTTGATGCCGTATTTTTTTAGCTCGCTTTGAAACGTGGTCATGCCTTTGCGCGTGCCAACGCTAATGCAAGCGGTATTTTTTGCGGAAAGCGGTAAAATGTCAGTAGGGTCAACTATCGTGAGTGCTTGACTGACAATATCTTGTTTGAGGGCTTTGTTTTGTGATAAGCGCAGACGACTGGCGACGTTTTGGGTTTCTACAGGCACGTACTGGTGCAAGCCCATTTGGTATTTGGCGTATAGAATTTTGCGTACCCGTGCGTCGATTTCTTCCCAAGTAATCCAACTGCTGTCTATGGCTTCGTAGATGCGTTTTTTAGCGTTGGGAATGTCTTGGGTCACCAACAGCACATCATTGCCTGCCAAAAGTGCTTTGACGTCCGTTTCTCCATCTTTATAATGTTTGGTAACGCCGCGCATGTTCAGCGCGTCGGTAAAGATCAAGCCTTTAAAACCCATTTTTTCTTTTAGCAAACCTGTAATGGTGGGTTTAGAAAGCGTAACAGGCAAGTTGGGCGTCGCATCGAGGGCAGGAATGTGCAGATGAGCGACCATCACACTTTGCACCCCATGTTGAACCAGATTCTTAAAAGGATACAATTCTATGCTGTCTAAACGCGCACGGCTGTGTCGGATGACGGGCAAATCTTTGTGCGAATCTACATCGGTATCGCCGTGGCCAGGGAAATGTTTGGCGCAAGCCATAACGCCGTGGTCTTGCAAGCCGCGAATGTATTGGTAAGCTTTGGCGGTCACGTTTTCTCGGCTTTCGCCAAAAGAGCGGTCGCCAATAACGGGATTTGCGGGGTTGTTGTTGACGTCCACTACAGGTGCAAAATTAATGTGTATGCCCATAGCGCGGCATTCTTGCGCTACTGCTTTGCCAAATTCATAAATCAGGGCATTGTTTTGCACTGCGCCCATTAGCAACTGTCGCGGAAATTTGGTAGCCCGCGCTACCCGCATGTTGGTTCCCCACTCCGCATCCATTGACATCATCAGCGGCACTTTGCTTTGGGCTTGGTAGCGGTTGGTCAGGCGCGCAATTTGGTCTTCTTGTCCTCTAAAAAAAATGATCCCTCCCTCATCGTGTGTCCGAATAGCCCTCAAAACAGCTTGCTCGTCGCTTGCGCCCTGCGTAGGATAAGCCCCAATCATAAACAACTGCCCTAAACGGGCGTCTTTGGTCATACTGGACAGTTGTGTATTGACCCAGCGGGCAGCTTCTCGGCGGTTTTCTTCGGCAGCTTCCAACGAGGCCTGTAATTTTTGTGCTTCTTGTCGAATGAGATTGCTGGAAGCTGTTGGTTCTGCAGGACGAGATTGACACATAAAAAGACTGGTCAACAATAAAGCAAGGGCAGTTAGAGCAGCTTGGCGGTTCATGCTATAAAATTTGACAATAGTAATGGTAAATAGGTATGTTGGAGGGCAACGGAGGGAACTTCTTTAAACTGCCAAGATACTACTTTTTCAAAAAGAGTCACGCAAAACTAGCCGAGAGTTCAAAAGTAATCTTTTTGCGTGGTCACTCTAATTTTTGACAGCCATTTTTTCACTTACTTCTAGTAGTTGCTAGTCCATTTATAAAACATTTATAGAAATTGTTGGCGCTATTTATTAGCGATTAATCCACCACAAATAAACCACGGCCAAAATCAATACACCCGTCCAGATCAACACCTTTGCGTACTGCACGCTGGGCGCGCGTTCCTCGTTGCGCAAACGCACCAACTGCTTGGCCTTCGCTACCTCTTCATCGGTGGTTTTAATACCGCGTTCGGCCAGCAACAAGCGAATTAGTTTCAGACGCTCGCCTGTAGCGTGTTGCGAACCCAGTGTTTGCTGTAGCAACGCATTGGATAAACCATCTAAAAACTGCCGCTCTACCTCCGCATACCATTTAAATTTGTCGGGATGGTCGGCGAGCAATTGGTTGGCCTTTT
>CAYUZF010000020.1:12699-13371 GCA_964449615.1 uncultured Aureispira sp. | reverse complement strand
AGCAGCACCCAACCGTCATAAATGCCTTTGGTTTGTACAAAATCTATGATTCTAATAGCATCTTTGTAGTCGTAATAATAACGCTCCTTTGGAACGGCTTCTAAATCATAAGCGAGCATCAGATCGCTTAATTCGGCCAAAGTGATGCCTTCTTCTAAATACAGGTAGGGAATTGTAGGTGCGTTAGCAGACATAGGCAAAAAAGTAGGCGATTAACGATTATTTTCAGAAAATAAATCAAAAGATTCGGGGGCATTGGCTTCCGTAGTATGGATAGAACCATAAGAGGGTTCGAAATGTTCGCGCACCCAATCGGCGTAGCCTGCTGAACCCAATGTAGGCACAGGACGCACAACGGGCAAGCCGCGTTGTTTTTTTTGCAACAGCGTTTTTAATCCCGTATAGCGCTGGTTGGCGCGGTTGTTTTTGATGGCAGCGCTGACGGCTTCTTTGGTACCAATAAGAATAACCAAGCGCTTGCCCCGCGTGATGCCTGTATACAACAAATTTCGGAACAACAAACGGTTGTAACTCTCGTGAATGGGCAAGATAATACAAGGACTTTCGCTGCCCTGGTATTTGTGTACCGACACCGCATAGGCCAAATCTAAATCCATCAACTCGGCCCATTCGTAGGCCACCGCTTTGCCGTCAAACTCTACTATCAATTCC
>CAYUZF010000020.1:10912-12689 GCA_964449615.1 uncultured Aureispira sp. | reverse complement strand
CTTGTCTACCTCGGATACTTTTTTTACAAACCCAATGTCCCCATTATAGACCCCTTTGTCGTAATTGTTGCGCGTCTGTATGACCTTATCCCCTTCTACCAACTTGCGCGGCCCAACGCCCGTTTGCTCGTCGTGCTTTTTGGGGTTGAGCTGCTGCTGTAGCAACCGATTGAATTCTAAACTGCCGATTTTGCCCTTGTTCATCGGGCAGAGCAATTGAATGTCTTTTAGTCGATGAAAACGGTATGCTTTGGGCAAACGGCGTTCTATCAAGCCCAATACCTGCTGCATCAGGCGTTCTGGCTTGCGCTCGGTAATAAAGAAGAAATCGCTGTCTTTATCCGTGGTAATGGTTGGAAAAATACCCTGGTTGATGCGGTGGGCATTGAGTACAATTTGAGAATTGGCGGCTTGTCGAAAAATCTCCTCTAAGCGTGTTACTGGTACTTGGCCACTGTCGATTAAGTCGTTGAGCACATTGCCCGCGCCCACACTCGGCAACTGGTCTACATCTCCTACCAAAATCACCTTGCACCCATCGGGTAAGGCCTGCAACAGCGCGCTCATCAAAAAAGCATCAACCATACTGGCCTCGTCTACAATCAACACGTCGCAATCCAATTGATCGTACTTGTTTTTTCTAAAATAATGCGTCACAAAATCGAAGGTGAGCAAGCTGTGTATGGTGCTGGCTTCTTGTTGGGTAATTTCGCTCAGGCGTTTAGCGGCGCGGCCTGTGGGCGCGGCCAAAACGATTTTTGTAGTGGCGGTCAAGCAAACATCTAAGACGATTTTAGTAATGGTGCTTTTACCCGTTCCTGGGCCGCCTGTGATGATGTGAACTTTTTGTTCTATGCTCTGTATAACGGCGTGTTCCTGCTCCAGCGCTAAGGTGATGCCGTGTTTTTTGGTAGATTTTTCCAACGCTTGTTCCCAATCCATAGTTTGGCAAACATCGTCAAAAAACTGCAAGCGCTGCAACTCTTCGGCAATCTTGGTTTCGTGTTCGTAATTGAGTTTGGACCAAACAAACGCCGTACCACGCCCCTCGTACTGTTCCAACAACTGCAACAACACCCGTCCCTGAGCCGCCAATTCGTGCAATTGCGTTTCTACCAATTCAAAAGCAACACCGAGCAATACAGCTGCTTCTTTAATGAGTCGATCAATGGGATAACAACTGTGCCCGTGTCGAGCCATTTGTTCTAGCGTAAACTCAATACCCGAAGCAATGCGCGAAGGCGCTTCTACCGACAAGCCCATTTTTTGAGCCACCGCATCCGATTTTTTAAAGCCAATGCCCTCTATTTCTGTGGATAAACGATAGGGATTCTCCTGTACTTTCTCGATGCTTTTTTGACCGTAAACCTTGAAGATCCGCTGGGCATAGTTGGGCGAGATGCCGCAATTTTGTAGAAAAATCATCACTTGCCGAATGTCTTTTTGCTTAGACCACGAAGCTTGGATGCGCTCTAGCTTTTTCTTTCCAATTCCCTCTACTTCCAACAACCGCTGCGGCGCTAAATCAAAAATAGTCAACGTATCTTCGCCAAAATGGTCGACAATGCGTTTGGCGAAAGCCGCCCCTACACCAGCCACCGACCCCGAAGCTAGGTATTGCTCAATTCCGCGGGTGGTAGAGGGAATTTTAACTTCAAACTGCGCTACGGCAAATTGTTTTCCAAAGCGTTTATCGGTTCGCCAATGCCCTTTACAAATAAGCGTTTCGCCTACCTGCACCCCCCTGAGGCTGCCTACAACGGTACAGACTTGCGCC
>CAYUZF010000020.1:10204-10902 GCA_964449615.1 uncultured Aureispira sp. | reverse complement strand
GGGCAAAACCTTGCCTACGGTGTATCCGTTTTCCTCGTTTCTGAATACGATATGTTCTAAGCTGCCTTCTAGGAGTTCCATAAGGGAAAGTTACAATAAAATATGCTACCAAGCAATAGACCTCTGAGAAACGACGCCATTCGCTACGATTCCCAACGCAATTGGCTGTTGCCCGTTTGTACAATCATTCCATTGTCCATCAAATGCTCGATGGCCTTGATCACCTTTTGCTGGCTGTTTTCTGGAAATTTATCCACCAAAGGCCGCAAGGGCGAAGCGCTTTTTTTGAGTTCGTATTCCAATTGGTTTTTGATGGCAAAATACTCGTGGTGCTTGACATAGCGGTCGTGCCGCCCCAGACAAACATCGCAACTACCACAAGCAGGGGCACCCATTTCATCAAAATAAGCCAACAGCAATTGCTGGCGACATTGCAGCGTTTCGGCGTAGTGCAGCGATTTTTCCAAGCGCTTTTCTTGACGCTTTTTTAAAAAATTATAGCGTTTTTGGTCAATAATAATGTCTGATTCGGGCAACCGCTCGCGCAGAAAAGTGAGTTGTGGGGCGTCTTTTTGGGGTTTGTAAGTAATCAACGCATCGCGCTCTAACGTTTGCAACATAGTGACCAATTGCGCTGGGGTAATCCGTAAATACCGCGACAGTTCGGCTTCCCGTACATGCACAGGATAACTAAACGC
>CAYUZF010000020.1:7263-10189 GCA_964449615.1 uncultured Aureispira sp. | reverse complement strand
GACGTTGACCAGCTGTTGTAGTTTTTTGTTTTTTATAATGTAATCGTACAACACTTCTTTCTGCACAATGACTTGCAAACTAGAAGGCACAAATACTTGCTCGCTCAAATAAATATACTCTTCGTGCATCAAATTTTTGAGGGCTTGCAGGGTTTCGCGCGGTGGTAGATTGTACGTTCTAGCAAAATCTGCCACGTCCAAATCAAAAGTTTCGCCTTTGGCAGACCCTACCGCCAATTGGTAGTAAGAACCCAGCGCTTGGTACACGCGGCGTATTTCTTGGAGAGAGGGATAAGCTTGCTGAAAATTTCGTTCTTGCTGGATGCGGTCGGATTGGTTGTACAATAAAATACCGTAAGCTTTATGCCCATCGCGCCCACCCCGACCCGCTTCTTGAAAATAAGCTTCCAAACTATCGGGCAGCGTCAAATGTATGACCACGCGCACATCGGGTTTGTCTATGCCCATTCCAAAGGCATTGGTGGCCACAATAATGCGAATTTTGTTGTTGATCCATGCTTCTTGCACGTTCTCGCGGGTAGAATTATCGCGCCCTGCGTGGTAGTAATCGGCCTGTATGCCCTGCCGACATAGGTACGCCGCTACTTCCTGCGTTTCGCGACGATTCTGTACATACACCACCCCAGACCCAGCAATGCGCTTTAGAATTTGCAGCATTTTCTGGCGCTTGTTTTCTTCGTACAACACCACGTAGGACAAATTAGGCCGCGCAAAACTTTTCTTAAATACTTGTTTGTTTTTAGCGAAAGCGAGCTTATCCTGAATGTCTTCTACCACCGCCGCAGTAGCCGTTGCGGTCAACGCAACCACAGGCACCTTGGGCAACAGTTCTCGAATCTCGGCAATGTTGAGGTAAGCGGGTCTAAAATCGTAGCCCCACTGTGAGATGCAATGTGCTTCGTCTATAGCGAGCATACAGACGTTCATTTGCCGCAAGCGGGCTTGCGCCAATTCTGTTCCCAATCGCTCTGGAGAGAGGTACAAAAAATCTACCTTGCCGTGGATACAGTTGTCTAAAATACGGTCCATGTCTGCCAAGCGCATGCCCGAGTACAACGCATAAGCGCGGATACCTCGATCGACTAGGTTTTTTACTTGATCCTTCATCAATGCAATCAGAGGCGACACTACAATACAAATGCCCGCTTGGCAAAGCGCAGGAACTTGAAAACAAATGGATTTCCCACCTCCTGTCGGCAGCAACGCTAGCGTATCACGCTGCGCCAACACCGACTGAATAATATCGAGTTGAAGCGGGCGAAACTCATCGTATCCCCAATATTTTTTTAACACCTCGTGGGGTGTTTGCTGGGCGCTGTCGGAAGCCATCGAAAAATTTAATGCGTTGGAAGTGGTGAAAAGTTTAATGCGTTTAAGCCCTCAAAAATACAATTTCTCTCTTTAGCGCTCTAATTTTTGCTGTATGTTTTTAATATAATTTGCGGTGTGCAACAAACGGCTTCCGTACCAAGAAAACAATTCTCCATCGACCAATTCTATTTGTGCTTGCGGACAAACCGCTGCCAATTCTGCTTGGTGCTTTTCTTTAAATGGATACGGCTCCGAAGAGAGCAGCAGTACTTCGGGCTTGGCCGCTGCCACGTCTTCCAGTGTTACCACAGGGTAGCGCTGCTGCCCTGCATACACATTCACCCAACCCGCCAAGCCCAACAAATGATGGATAAACGTATGCGCTGCCGCTACCATCCACGGCTTTCGCCAAATAAAATACGCCACGCGTTTGTTAGAAAAGGGACGCTGCTGCAAGGCGCTCATACCCGTGCGAATTTGCAGCACCAAGGCTTCAGCTTTTGAGGTAACGTCCAAGACGTCTCCCAGGTCAAGCATCATTGCATACGCGTCTTCTAACGTATAAATATCGCTCATCCAAACGGGGTAATGCTGCTGGAGTTGTTCGATGTCAGCGCGGTTGTTTTCCTCTTTATTGCCAATAATTAAGTCGGGTTTTAGTTCGGCCACGCGTTTGAAATCGACGTTTTTGGTTCCACCAATGCGCGTTTTTTCGCGGTACCATTTTTCGGGATGGATGCAAAACTTGGTGATGCCAACTACGCGGTCGCCGAGTCCTAAATCGTGCAGCAACTCCGTTTGGGAGGGCACGAGAGAAACAATGCGCTGCGGAGGGTCTGAAAGTTGCAACTTATTTTGGAGTTGGTCTTGATAACTTGGCATGTGTTGTTGTTTTGGTGGTAAAGGTAAGACTTTTTTGGCGGGTGGATGCGGGTGGCTGTAAAGGGCAAATGCATTTATCCCTTACAGCCAGCGCCCTTACAACATTTGGGGAGTCTTTCTTGTCTTTATGGCAAGGTGTTTTTGCCGTTGTACTGTTGCTTTTTTGTTGACTTATGAAAGTACTATTGTTGGGTTGTTTTATAATGATTGGGCTGTTGGAAGCAAAGCCTTTGCTGGGGCAGACGCCGCTGCGCGTGGAATTGGATCGAGCGCAACGTTTCTTATCGGAGCAGCGTTTGCTAGAGGCGGATGCGCTGCTCTTGCAACTGGAAGAAGAGCAAGGGTCTGCATTGGTTGGGGGGGATTTGAATGAGCAGTTTTACCGCACGTTACCGCTAAACCGAATTATTTTTAAAAAAAAGGCAAAAACTGGGTTTGCGACAACAATACGACTTGGCGTTGCCGCATTTGCAACGCGCTTTGGAGCTGGTGCCGTTGCACCGCGACTCTGCCGCACAAACGGTACAAACACACCACGCAGCGCGCGAGCTGTACGAGCAAAACGAAGCCTATGATTTGGCACTGGAACACGCTAAAATTTTAACCAGTATCTATGCCGTAGACGGAGTAAACAACCAAATTGATCTAGCGCGCAATTACCACAAAATGGGCAATTTCTACCGCGCCAAACGAGATTTGCAACAAGCAATGG
>CAYUZF010000020.1:5258-7253 GCA_964449615.1 uncultured Aureispira sp. | reverse complement strand
CAACTGGCTCCAAAAACAACGGTATTTGATCGCGCCAACATCCACCGTTCTTTGGCATTGGCAGCGGCAGATTTGCAACAAGTGGAGCGGCAGCAACAGCATTTAGACCAAGCGTTGGAATTGGTGCGGGATGTTCCCACAGCACGGGCGGCGGCGCTCTATACCACCCTGCTTAAAGATTTGGGCGACTATTATTTTCAGCGGCGACAAGCGCGGGAGGCCATTGCCAGCTACCACGCCTACCTCGACGCTACGCTACAGCAACACGGCCCTCAAACCTTAGCCGCAGGTATTGCCTACACCAATATTGCATTGGCCTACGCCAGAGGCAACAACCTCGCGGCTGCCGAGCAATACCTAGAACAAGCCATCGCTATAAAATTGCGGGTACACGGTCGCCACCACCCCTCTGTAGCCGTTGCTTATGGCAATTTGGCGTTGCTCCTTCAAAAAATGGGCCGCTACCAAGCAGCTGCGGCCAAAAGTTTTCAGAGCTTTAAGGCCAATACCGCCGACTACGAAGGCAAAAATGCCACCGTTCCTTTGACGCCCATTGTTCAACAAACGGGCATATTGCAACCCATAACAGCGATCAACAACCTATCTACTCGGGCAACGGCTTATTATCAATTGTACCAAAAAGAAAAGAAATTAAAGTGGCTGCGCCTGGCGCAAGAAAGCGTACTGGCACAATTGGCCATTTTTGACACCCATAAAATGCGCTTAACCGATGTAGAGAAAATAAATTTGCTGCAAAAAAATTTCTTACCCTTTAACTTGGGAGTAGAACTTTCGGCTTTGCTGTATCAAAAAACAAAAGAAATACGCTACTTAGAAGAGGGTTTTGAGTTGGCAGAGCGCGCCAAAGATGCCCGTTTGACCAACACCTTGAGCAATGGCAAAACCTTGCATTACGGAGGGATTCCCGATAGTTTGCGCTTGGTAGAGGTGCAACTGCGGCAGCGCATGGCGGCCATTGATCGCCGAATTTTGGACGTAGAACGGGGCAACAACTTACTCAACGATTTGGAAGGGCAATTGCTGGCGCTATCAGAGCGACACCGCTTGTTGCTCTTAGAATTGGAGCGCGAGTATCCCGATTATTATACCCTAGCTTACAACCAAGAGGTAGCGACCATCAAAAATCTACAGATCAACGTTCTGGAAGAAAACGAAACGGCATTGGCCTACTACATTCCTTATCCCAAAGCTTATGTCTGGACCATCAAAAAAGGCAACGCGCAACTGCATACGCTGGAGTTGGACAGCAGTTATCAACAGAAAGTACATGCTTTTCGAAGGGCTATAGCTACTCCAAACACGGCCATTCCTTCTGAATTGGCGCAGTACTTTTACCGTACGTTTGTTGCGCCAGATTTGGATGGTGCGCCCCCTACAGGACTCTATATTCTGCCCGACCACTGGCTCTGTCATTTGCCCTTTGAGGTGTTTGAAACCGCTCCTATGCGGACAAATGCGGCACAGCGGGCTTATTTATTGGAACAGTCGGCAATCAGTTATGCTTATTCGGCTAGTTTGTTGTTGTTGAACAAACAACAGCAATTCGCTCGCAACCGTCCCTTGCTTTTCTTGGGTGCTGCGCCCAGTTATGGAGGCGCTACTGCAACAGATTTGGGCACAGCAAGAAGCGATGAAGATTTGCTGATGCGACAGTACCTGACGCCCCTGCCCTATGTGCGCGAAGAGCTACAAGGGCTGGAGCAAGATCGACTGGGCGTATTTTTATACGATAATAGAGCCACAGAGGTTGCCTTTAAGCGAAACATAGAGGAATACGGCATTATTCACTTGGGCGCACACGCACTGCTCAATCCGGTACAGCCCATTCGTTCGGCCATCGCATTTGCCGAAAGTACAGATTTGGGAGAAGACAACTTTTTGTCTTTGGCGGAGATTAGTGATTTGCCTTTGCGGGCGCAGTTGGTGAGTTTGACGGCTTGCCAAACGGGGTATGGAAAATTTGAACACGGCGAA
>CAYUZF010000020.1:790-5248 GCA_964449615.1 uncultured Aureispira sp. | reverse complement strand
CCTTGACACGCTCTTTTATGTATGCGGGCGCGCCTGCGGTATTGGCCAACTTGTGGTCGGTCAATGCCAGTTCGTCTTCCGTGTTGATGAGTGCGTTTTATGCCCAACTGCAACTGGGAAAACATAAAGGCGAAGCGTTGCGCCAAGCCAAACTCAATTATTTAAAGGAGGTTGCTACAGAGGCGCGACATCCGTATTACTGGGCGGCGTTTGTGCTGTATGGCAATGCCGACCCGTTGGATTTATCTAAGAATGGGTGGTTTACGCTTTCCAATATTTTTCTAGCGGTTTTTACCTTGTTGTTACTTATCATTATGCTCTCGGCCATTCGCCGTCGCCACCGCCGACGTCTTCCAACAACCTATGATTTTGATTAGAAAGCAATCCCCTTATTTTTTTGTAGCTTAGGGCGTATTTTAAAAAATTTCTTCTCAATTTATGGCAGCAACTTCTTCACTGACGGTTTATATTCGTCGTACTTTAGAACGTTTGGAGGTAGAGCGCAACGCTTACGCAAAAGAAGTGAACCGCTATAATGTTCAACTTTGGTGGATCACTACGGTTTGTGCAGTTGTTTTTGCGGTGGTAGTGGTTGTTTTTGGTTTGTACCAAAGTGCCTTCTTGCTGCTTTTAGCTTTGGGCTTATTTTTTGGTGTTCCTTTGGTTTTTCTGCGGCCCTATTTTGACCGTCCGAACGTATCGGAGGCTGCTATTCGGGCATTTGAGCAGCGCTTAAGCACAGAAATCTATACGGCGATTGCGCAAAAGTTGGGCGAAGGCGTGGTTTGTCAGTTAGAAAAGCCCATTTCTAAAGAACATATCACGCCTACCTTTCTAGGAAAACATTTAACCTCGCCTAAGAGTCGTTATTGGGGCAAAAATTATTGCTGTGGCAAAACGCCAGCAGGACAACGCTTTCATTTTTCAGAGCTAAATGTCCAAGAGTGGCTCCCTAAGAATCCTAGCAGCCAAGAAGTACAGCAATCGTTTTAAATTCCCCATTTCTTTTTCTCTATTGCCCAACCGAAGTCCTTTTCACCAACTAATGCTTCTCAGACAAGCCTCGAAACGCCCGTCGGCTACCCACAGCAATATTTTGGATGCTGATTTAGAACTCTTAGACGCTGGTTCTACGCTGAAAAACGTGGGTGTATTAGATAATTATTACGCTATAGCGGCCAAGGATGCCGAAGCGGTAGAACAATACTTGTCTGCTTCTTTAAACGCAACATTAATAAACGCACAACGAGCTTTAAAACAACACCTATACTGGCATTTTGAGCCCGATAGCACATTTGTCCTCCTAGATCATCCCTCGTCCAATTGGCAAGTTAGTTGGCACCAATCTCTAGTAAGGGAAGAAAGTGTTGAGGCACTGACGAACTATTTTCAGACCCTTGCAGTTTTATTGACGCACTTGCAGGCAGTAGCTGGAGTAGATTTTAGTAGTAAATGATTGTTATTTATGGTGGATCAGGAGAACCTAGAACGCTACATCGGTGCTTCACTTGACTTTTTACAAAGAAAAATTTTATCTATATTTGCCGTTAGAAAAAGATTATTGGAATTTTTCGCCTCTTTATCCCATCCAAAGTCCCGAAATGGTGCAGGGTCTAGCGGGGCGTTTCGAGGCACTTTTTTTCCTATTAGAACACTTAGCGGCGGCTAGCCACACTACCTTATAATATGTTATTAGAAAAAGAAGAAATAGAGGCTGTTGCATTGCCTTTGTTGCAACAATTGGAGCAGGAGCGGTTGGCCGTACACAAAACCTACAAAGCACGGGAAACCAATCGGGTGGTTATTTTTCCGCTTAGTGTTCTCATCTCCATTTTTTTGATGTATTGGAGCACCTACTTTATTATCCCTGAAGCCTACTTTATGATTTTTGTAGGTCTTTTGGGAGGCGGTATTTTTATAGCTTTTCAGTGGAGAAATTACTGGGAGCAACAAAACGAGCGCCTCAAGGCAGATTTTGAAGGACAGCTCAAAACCCGCGTGTACAGCGAGATTTTGCGCGCTTGGAATAAGAGTACCAATTACCAGCCTGCTGCGGCCATTGATGTAGATGAGTTTCGCCAATCGGCTTTGCATCCTGATTTTTCGGATTATACGGGCGATGATTTTTGTGTGGGGGTTTTGCCCGATGGGCGGCGCTTCCGTTTCTCGGAGATAGTAGCGCGGCGCTTGGTCAGCAATTATCAAGATCATATGCGGGTAACAAACAGTTCTTATTACGACAACGAGAGCTATAGAACGTTGGTATTCAAAGGCTTATTTTTTGTACTAGAAGACTCCTTGCCGTACGAAGGGTTTAAGGGTCGGCTTCAAATTGCTCCTAAGACCAAAGAAAAAGCGCCCCAATCGGCCAAAAAGAAACCCAAACCAGTACCCAAAAATACGCCCAAAAAGTACAACGAAAGCATTTTAGACGCCGATTTGGACAGCTTTATTTCCGACGAACCAGCCGCCTCCAAAGAGCCGTTACCACCATTGTTTGACCGCTTGTTTGAGCTCCAAGCAGCTCACCCTGAACGCATTCGACAACGATTAACGCCAGAGTTTTGCGAGCAAATCAATCAACTGCGCTTTATTCTACAACAGCCTATTGCACTTTCTTTTCATGAAAATAAGGTTTATTTTAGCCTGCGCCAATCTATGGATTTCTTGCCCATTACGGTAGAGCATACCTTACTCAGCGATGGGCGTATAAATTACCTGACCAATAACTTTAGAACCGTTTTTCGAGTATTGGATGCGCTTGCTCGTTTGACTACCCGCAAACCTTAATTATTATGTTGACTAAAACGAAGATTAAAGACATCTTACACAGGCATCTGAGACAATTTGAGTACGATAGGGTCGCCCTAGATAAAAAAATAAACGCCAAGAAGAATTTCAACATAGGTATTGTGCTGTTTATTGTGGTATCGGTGGTGCTGGTTGGTCTTGTTCTATCTGTAGGACAAGGGGCAAACAGCTATTGGTATATTATAGGCAGTATTTTGACGGCAGTCGTGCTGTCAAGTATTTACTTATATTTTAATAGAACACAATTTGATTTGGAAGAGGCGCAACAGATGAAGTTGCAACAAGCGATTAAAAAAGCCGTTTACCACCGTGTATTTAAGGCCTATAACGCTTCTTTGGAATACAAGCCCGAAGAAGCAGTGTCGGAAGATAATTTTCGCGCGGCGGGATTTTACACCAATTTCAACAACTACTACGGCGAGGATTATGGCGGTGGCGAGCTGCCTGATGGACGTCTTTTTCACTTTTCAGAAATTCGTGCGCGTTATCAAGAGCGAGAAAACGGCGTTTCTCAACTGCTGTTTGATGGTCTATTTTTTATAATAGAAGACACCTACCCTTTTGAAGATTTAGAAGCATTCAAAGAGCGGGTAATTGTTAGCTCTATCGAAAAAGGCTTGCCCAAAGAGGTCTATTCTGATACGAAAAGCAAGAATAAAGCTAAACACACCGAGAATATTTTAGATGCCGATTTGGCTCTAGTGGAAAAAACGCCGCCCAAACGACGCTTGGACAAACGCTATGCGGTGTACGCGCCCCTGCTCCATCAAGTGGAGTCCCGCCTCTCCGATGAGTTTTGCAAGATATTTAACAAGACCAACATTCCTTTATCGCTTAGTTTTCACGATGGAATGGTCTACATGTTGGTGCCGTTTAAAATGGATTTTTGGGAAATTAGCTTTAAGGATTCTTTTATAGATGGTAAGGGCATAGATACCTTAGCCAACAATTTCTACATGACCTTTGAACTACTTGATCGCCTAGCGCAAGCCACGTCTTAACCGATAACCATGCTCCCACCCGCCAACATAAAAAAAGTCCTACACGCCCAATTGAAACAGTTGGAAACAAAGCGCTTATCGGTCGTAAAATATAAGCGGGTTGATGTCAAGGACAAGGTGCAAAACGTTTTGCTGTTGGTTGCGCTGTTTGGCGGCGGCGGCTTAGTCATGTACCGCCTCCATCCGTGGAGCGGGGAATTTTGGATGTATGTGGTGGCGGTCACGGCTATTATTGGCGCTATGATCTACGGGGATGTGCGCGCCGCCTTGGTCACTCGCCAAGAACACTTAGACCTACAAACTGCTGTTCAGCAAAAGGCGTATCGGCCTGTGCTTCAGGCTTGGAACCCTACCGTTGATTACGAACCACAGCAGAAAATTAGAGAAAGTGCTTTTGCAAAAGCACAGCTCTACCCCGACTATACACGGTACCGAGGGGCGCACCTCTGCAAAGGCAACCTCCCCGACGGGCGCAAATTTCAGTTCTGTGAATTGTTGTTGCAAAAAGCAGACAAAAAAGCCAAATTCAGTAAGAAAAGCGGCTGCCGCCAATCCCGCCGGTCCGCCGCCGATAATTGCGATATCAAAATCAGGTATTTGCATATTCTTAAATTCGTTTTAACTTGCCGCTAAAGTCTTGTTGTCT
>CAYUZF010000020.1:0-780 GCA_964449615.1 uncultured Aureispira sp. | reverse complement strand
TTTTTATTCTCGCCTTCACGGTTCCGCTGGAGGGCTTTACGGGATCTTTAGTTATTCGCTCTCGTTATAAAGTTTTAGAAACGGCCTCACCCACCCAGCACCCTAGCTTGCCCAAAGGCTATTACGAGCAAGTATTGGATGCGGAATTGAGTTTGGGCGGTACTTGGAACCACGAACAGTTGACGACCGAACTGGAGCGGCATTATACCCTAGAATGTCCAACCACGCCCAACATAGCGGAACAGCTGCCCGATGCATTTTGCGCTTGGCTCATTCAATTACAAACGGTTGCTAAACAGTATGTTTCCCTTAGCTTTCAGCACAACAAAGCCTATTTGGCGCTGCCGCAATTTTTCAATTTCTTACAAGCAAATACCCACAAATCCTTGTTGGAAGAACCGTCTTTGGAGGCACTCACAGATGATTTTACCCGCGCTTTCAGCCTCTTGGAGCAATTGGCAGACCAAGCATATTCTATAAAATAAAGCCATCTTTATCAAGGTGATCAGGAACGTCTATAACTATTTTGTCGTTGTGGTACTCGATACTTTTCCTATTCAAGCATAGCAATCTATCCACCTTACCCATATCATTAATACATGAACCAACAACAATCGGAAGAATTTCTTTTGCCTTTGCTAAAAAAATTGGAGGTACAACGTTTAGAAGTCATTCAATCCATCAACAGGCAAAGAGCATTATTTTTTGGAATGGGGGCATTTATATTGCTGCTTTTAAGTAGTCACACAAAAGAAAGCGTGTAATAAAAAGTGAGGTATT
>CAYUZF010000019.1:32372-36856 GCA_964449615.1 uncultured Aureispira sp. | reverse complement strand
AAGCTCTCTCGGCCTCCAACCGCACTTGTTCGGGAAAAAATCCTCTGTAAAAATATTCGCTTTCTTTTGTTACACTGTACTTAGGCTTCGGATAGCCCTAATTTTACTTTGGCCAAATAGGCTTTGGCTTCTTCCAACTTTTTGTTGACGACCTTTCTATTCTTGGGCGTCATTTTGATTTTCTTGTCACCAATGCGCTCCAAGTGGGCTTGCAAATCGGCCAACGTACTTTCTAGCTGATCAATTTCTGTTTGTTCTGCATCATCTACCTCGCCATCTGCGTTGGCTTCTTCTTTTACAGTGGCCAATACGGTTTGGTATTTTTCAATTGCTGCTTTGACTTTATCGGCAGAAGCTACCCCCAAAGCATTTTGTATCTTGGGCATTTCTTCTTTTATTTTTTTGCGCTTCTTCTCGCGCATGGCTTTTTTGATTCGGGCGCCTTTGTCCTCGTTGGGGGTGGCTTCCTCGCTGGGCGCATCTTGCTCTTGTGTCTCGCCTTCGGTAGTTTCGCCGTTGTCGGTACTGGTATCGCCTTGCGTGTTGGATGTTTCTTCGGTGCTGGTGGTGTCGGTAGGCGTCTCTTCGGTGCCGTCTTCGGTAGGCTCTTCGGTCTCTTTCTCTACCGCTTTAGTTAGAATGACAAAGTTATCTCCGATGTTCTTTTTTAAGAAAGCAATGCTTTTGATGGTGGCCTTTAATTGTGGCTTTCTCATTTTACCATCCTGCACGAGAAATTCGTATTTGCCTTCCTCGTTGAGGCTTACCTCGCCGTAGGCTACTTTTTTCTTATCTACTTTTACCGCCTTGCCCTGCTCGTCTTTGCCCTGTCCTTTGACGCGCTGTTTTTTGAAATGGGCATGCAATTCTTTGGATACTCCAATGCTCATAAATCCGCTGCCATCTTCAAAATACTCGGCCTCATAACAAAAAGGCAAGGTTGTTCCTGGCTGCTTGGCCAATGCTTGGACTGGCTTTTTGAGGCGCGTGTCTAAGTTTTTCTGTAATCCTGCTTTGTCTAGGAAGTCTTTGAGCTTAATATTGATTTTCATAACTGATTTAATTTGTGATATTAGTTGGTAAGATTGAATTGTTGTTCACCAAAAGTATTCATGTATACACTTTTAGTGTTTTTACATCTATACACCTAAAAAAATGCTCTCTTTTATTGTTGCTGTATAGTAATTTAAGGGGTGAACTGCTTATCCACAAATGTAGAGCATACACCTTCATCAATCAAACATAAAAATGAACATTTCTTATAAGTAGCTCCTATGTTTTCCTAGCTTATAATTAATAAAAGAAAGAGACAACAACGCCTGCTTTTTTATTAAAAGACAGCAATATCAGATAAAAACAAAACCACAAAAAAACTGAATAACAAACCATTAAACCTAAAAATCAACTAATTAAAACATTTACAGCTAACGCGGTATTTTATATTAAAAACCCACAATTTAATTCATTTATTTTTCTTAGCAGACGCTAATAGTTTTTGGAAAAAAATAAAACCACAAGCAATAGAAAAAGTCAATTCTGTCCTTTATTTTTAAATAAAGACTTATGACCAATCTTCATCTACTAAATGCTTGGACAAGTCTACCAGTGAAGCAGGGTGGTGTTCTTCGCGGTCTATTTTTATTTTTTCTTCGGGCAACTCAATTTTCAGTTCTGGTTCAAATGCTTCCAGTCCCGCAGGCTGGTACCAATCCTCTGGAACATTGCCGAGGTGGCGCTGTTGCACCAGAGCATGAAGCAGTTGACTACAATACTCTATCTTTACAGCAGAGTGCAATTCCGAAAAAATGGGGTAGCCACTGTTTTTATTGACGCGCAGCAATACATAAGGCGCTACCGCCAAGCGCTGTATAACCTGTTTGATCTCGTACCACTTAAATTCTAAAATAAATCCTACCTTTTTCTGATGCTTGTATTCGTGGATCACACCGCCACGCGGAGATAACTCCAAGCCCAAATGGGTGTAGGTAAGTGGTGGTTGGTAATACCTTTCTTTGCTGGGCAATGGGTAGTTGTACTTTTTTTCATCCAACCGCTCGGGAAGAGTAAACACGCCCTCTTTCCATAGCATGAACAAAACGAAGCACACCACAATCAGGGTACCTATTAATTCTTGCATCCAAAAAAAAAGTGCAACGGACAAGAGAAAAACAGCGAGTAATACAAGGATATTTTGTTGGATACGGCGGTCGCGGGCTTGTTGGGCTTCTCGGTACCGTTTGGCTGCGGCTTGGCGGTGAGTTTGTTGCTGTGTCTGGTAAAGCTGTAGCATCTTTTCGTGGGCGGCATCTACACGGGCATTGATGGCCTGCACTTCCCCAGCACTGGGCAATTCTAAAAAAATTCGGAGTTTGGTCGAGCTGGGGCGCTCTAGGTAAACCCCCTGAGGAGGAAGCTGTTTTATCAATCGGTCAAAGGCATCTTTTACGCGCACAAACGAACGTTTTAAATTTTACAAGTGACAACAAGCAACGGTTTAGTCGTCTACTAAATGAACAGACCAATCGGTGCCTAAAGGTCGATCTGTTATATAATTTTGGTAAGAATGCTGTAGACACCGCTCCAAATAAGTTATTTGCTCCGAGTTGTAATAGCGTTTCAGTTCTAAGTCGGGTTTGTTGGAACGCACAATTTGAATTTCGCGCTGCCGATTGCCCCAACCCGAAAGCACCAAAGCCATAAAATTGACCGAGGCCCATTGTGCAGCAACACTTTTCATTAGGCGCCATTTTCCCAAAAAAAGTTGCTGTTGGAACCCCGTAGGGGTTATTGTCAGCACTACTTGCCCAAAATCCTCCAGCAAAATAGCGCGCAGCAAAGTCCAGCCCCCTAAGAAAAGAATCAGTATAACAAGCATCAAGAGCGTTCTAGTGGTAGGACTGCTATCTCCTATCCAAGCTATCAAAAGCCCGAAAACCCACCCTACCAATACCGTGAACACTGTTTTGGGCAACAACCACCACGTTTTGCGCACGGCACTACGCAGCTCAATACTTCCATCGTCCAGCGCTTGAACCTGCACACTTTTGGGACGGCGCTCTATTATATCAGTGGTCAACATGTTATTCTTCTATTAAATGCCCCGACAAATCATTGCCGTGCTCGTCGCCCAGCGTTTGCCGCACACAAAAATCTTCACAAAAAACAGGATGGAAAGCGCCAAGCGCTACGTGTTGATAGTACTGCATGTAGCCTCAACACCGTTTTTTATACCAATAGTTCCTACTCTTTTTACAAATAAGAACATAAACCCGCTACTCCAACAAATGATCCGAGAGATCGAGTTTGGTAGTCTCTGGAGGAATCAAAGCAGGCGCGTGGTTTTCTACATACAAATGGTTTAGCAAAGCCGCGGTATACGCCAACTGTTCTTTCCCCAAATAATAGCCCCAACCCAGCGTATCCACAGGCAGCAAAGCAGCTGTCAAATGCAACGCTTGATGTTGCCCATGTACATGGACATTTACCAGCGCAGGAGCAATGGGTTGCAAGGCAACGTTTTCAATCTTTGCTAAGTGGTAAACTTGATAACGCTGTCGAACCAAAAAGGAAGTATATTGAATGAACAGTACCTTTTCGCGACCCAATACCAGCCGTAAGCGCTGTCCATAAACCTGTAAGCCACTCCAAAACAACAAGATACTGGTAAAGGAAAAGAACGCCAAGAGCAGTACCAAAATGCCGTAGCCCATCGTCAAAGCACGGCTGCTACTTGCCCGCCAAAGATCAAGTACCTGGGGCATTACTCCAATGATAATACCGAACCCAACTATTACAAAACCACCAAACGCCCTTAGTACATCCGCTTTAGGAGATGCTATTTTCACTACCCAATAGCCTTTGTATTGTTCCCACTGCATTTGCTCGGGCAATGGCCCCAAATCGGCCTTCCATGTTTCTACATCGCTGTTCATACGCTATTTGAGTAGGCACTTTGAGTATTCTTATTAATAATTTAACAAATGATCGCCCAAATCCCTAGTTGCTTCCTCCTCTATTAAGTTGTCAATTTGTTGCTGTTTGTACAACAATTCTAATACATCGCGGAGGTAATCCAACGCATCCGAGTCCAGACGCCCCCCCCAAAGTATTGTTTCTTGGCTGTCGTCACCTTCTAATATTAAACAACTTTCGTATTCCCATCCAAAAAAACTCGGTACCTCTTCTTGCCCCACAAAGAATTCTGCATTGTTGAGCCAAGCACGGGGGTAATCCTTTTGCTCATAGCGTTTTTGTACATTTTGTACCAAGCGGATGCCCCTTCGGTTCATCTTTACTTCCAGAAAGCGTTTTCTAGTTACAATCGACTTGTAGAGTAGTTGCATCACTACTATAATTATGACCAGTAAACCCAGCGTTGCGGTAAAAGCGCCCCAATTCCAAGTATGCAGATGGGTGAACAAAAAATAAATTCCGTAAAGCGGCAGCAGCACAATCCCGATTAGCTGAAAAACAGGCTGACTTTC
>CAYUZF010000019.1:23412-32362 GCA_964449615.1 uncultured Aureispira sp. | reverse complement strand
TGCGTATTTTCCAGTAGTCGCGCCCTTTCTCTATGTAGACCCCATTTATAGTTTTAGCGAGTAGTTCTTCGGTTGGTTTCATCAAAAAATGGCTATTAGTCCTTAACAATGGGTGTATAAAATAACCTTTTTAATACTAAAAAGATGCTTAAAAAAAGCCGTTTATTTATAAAGCAAACAATAAACCTAATTTATAAAATTTATTTTAACATACTAGTATATTCTTGGCTGGTTCTCCCTACTCTACCTCTACATATTCCCCTACTTTTCCCTCCAAATAGAACGCTTCCAACAAATCCGCGAGGTAGAGCAATTGATCTTCGCGCAAAAAATCGCCCCAAGCACTGGTCGGTTGTGCCGCTTGGCGCAGGTAGAGTTCGGCTGGAAGGTTGAGGAGCAATGCTTTGGTTTCTGCGCCTGCTTGGTGCATTCCTAGACTACAGTAGACCGCTTGTAAGTGCGAAGCTTGGTAATTAACTTCTTGACGAATGGATTTCTTCTGGGTTTTGGTACTTATGGTAAAACTTGTTGGGTGTAGAGCTAGATGCAGGATATTAAGGCCACGTCGAAATAAACGGCGGATGGAACGCAGCATTTCTACAGCGATCCATACAAACAATAGACCTTGTATACCGTATAGCAAAAATTCGATCCAACTGTTGGAATTGTAGCGCCAGTCTCGAAAAAAATCTATGATTAGAAGCGTTTCTAACAAAAGAATGTACCACAAACCTACCAGATGAAAAATCAGATTCGGCAAATGCCTACTCTGGTGGTCATCTGCTGCAATACGCCATTCGCGGCGCCGCTTTTCAATCTTGATTCCTTCTGGAACTTGATCTATCAATAACATATATCGGCAAATAGGGCGTAGGTAATTGAACGATTACAGCTAAATGAACAATGCATCTTTTATAATTGGCAGCACACGGAGGTGTGCAGCTCTATTAGGACAAAAAAGCAAAAAAATTGTTGAGAAATAGTATGTTTAAATGCTATTTAAACAAAAACAGAAGCTACTCCATAAGAGGCGTGTTTGGTCTATTAATTTGTTTTACTTGTCGAAAAATCCCTTGATTATGCAATTAATGTGCAGACGAATAGAGTTGTTTGATCATTATACCCACCAGACCAATTCTATTGTGCGTTCTACTTTCCTGTTCTTTAGTTTATTTTCTGCTGCCTTATTACAGGCTCAAACCAATCCCTCGACATTGCTCCAACAATTGGGCGCGGATTTTCCCGACAACACGCAGTTTTCTATTGCGCTCGTAGAAGATGGGACGGCCACTTATTACGGTTATCACAAAAAAGACGGCGAATATCTCCCATTAGAAAACCAAACGGCGCTTTTTGAAATCGGCTCCTTAACCAAAGTCTTCACCAGTACCCTATTGGCGCAAGCCGTAATGGACAAGCGGGTAAAATTGACCCAGCCCATAAAAAAACACCTGCCGTTTGCCCTTCGTGACCGATCCAAAATTACTTTTCAGCAATTGGCCAACCACAGCAGCGGACTGCCTCGTCTACCCGACAATATTTATCCGCTGCTCGTAGAACACCCCCACAACCCTTACAAGCACTACGACGAAACGCTATTGCAGACCTATTTGACCAAAGAACTAAAAGCCTACACGCCTATAGGAGAGCAATTTGCCTACTCCAACTTGGGCGCTGGCATTTTGGGTTATACTTTAGGAAAGGTTTACCGACAACCCTATCAAAAGTTGTTGGAAGCATTGGTACTGCACCCGTTAGAACTAAAACAAACCTATACCCGTGTAGAGCAAGCGCCCAAAGAACGCTTGGTGCAGGGCTTGGATGCAGCGGGTAATCCTACCGCCAACTGGGATTGGCAAGTGCTCGCCCCTGCGGGTTGCCTGCTTTCTTGCGCCGAAGACATGAGCCGTTTTGCACAACTCCAACTTCAAGCCGACTGGCCAGCGGTACAGCTACAGCAACAAATCACGTTCAAGAGCGACGATAACATGAGCGTAGCGCTCGGTTGGCTGGTGCTTTCTAAAGAAGAAGGTACGTATTATTTTCACAATGGTGCAACGGGCGGTTACACCGCGGCGCTGCTCCTAGACCAAGCCCAACAAAAAGCGGTATTGATCCTTTCCAATGTGTCGGGCCTGCACCCCAAACGCAATTTGGTAGATCGCTTGGCATTTGAGCTTATGACGCAGGAGTAGGTTGGTTGTTTAAGCGCCAATCGTAGTCCAAATAACCGATATTGGCAGAAGGGTTGATGATGACAGGCGCGTAGCGATTTAGAAATTCAATTAGGCTTTGCCCTTTGGTAAAATCGCCCTTAAACCAAGAGAAGATTTTGGAGAGTTGCACTTGGTCGGCGCTTATTTTGTTGCGAAAATCATCGGTTAGAAAAGCTTTGGCTTGTGCGGTGAGTTGTGTTTCTAGTTGATCAGCCGTGAAGGCGCGGTTGAGCAACTGCGGGCAAGACATCGAAGCGCAAACAATGGCAAAATGGATGCGGGGTTCCTCGAATTTGGGCCGCAAAATCTTGTGTTCAATGGCGTTGAGGGTCATGTCTTTGCCGCCAATTTTAAAAAACTTCTTATGCCAAACTGAATTGACCAAAGGCACGTAAGCTTTGGGGTGCAAATCTTGAATGCTCTCTACGGGATAATTATCGGCAATCAACTGTACGGTGAAGGCGTTGTAAGCATTGATCCAATAGGCCAAGCGGTCGTTTTTTTCCCAATCTTCCGCAGGGGGATGCTCGGACAATTGCGTTAAGTAGCGCTCCAAACGTTCTTTATCTTCAATAAATCCTTTGTAATCCACCACTCCCGTCTCCGATACGTGTTGCTGCAACAAGCTGTCCCAGAGTTTGTGGTCCATGGGTTGAGCCTGCGAATTTTTGTAGGTCGTAGAAACGCCACAACCGCAGCAGTTTAGTAAGCATAACAGCAATCCCAATCGTAGAGCGATCGATAAGTTGTAGTGGTTCATTGGTATAATATTTTAAGAATAAGGGGACTGAAACAGAACGTTCCTATTAAGGACAACAAAAACAGCGTAGAAGTTTTAAAACCCCATTCGCATTCCCGAATGATTTCCCGACAGGCACAGCCTCCAAGTTCCCCAAAATATTTGGTATCTTAGACCTTCGTCATTTAAAATACCTGTTTTATGGTTCCAACAATCCCCTTCTTGTTTCTGATTTTAGTTGCCTTATCGGCGAATGCACAAGCCCCCGACGCGGTAGTGGTCACGCCAGAACTGTTGTCCAAAGCACAAGAAATAGAAATCAAGCAATACGATGTTACTAGAAAGAGTCCGTACATCATTTATCTACCGATGAACTACTCGAAATTCTTATTTACAGAATCGGATAGGGTGTTGTTTTACAACCTGCGCGACACCATGATTGAGCGCATAGATCTGGTGTACACGGTTTTTCGCCGCAGCAAAAGTTTTGATCAAGTACAATTGAACCAAGAACGCTACGAAATGCTGCAAGCCAACTTCCCGCAGGCATTCAACAACAATTTAATTGACTGGAATTTAATGGCGCAAAATGGCACGATGGAGTACGAAAAGGCACAGACCTATTTTCACGGCTTTGTGATTTACCTCAAACCCCACCGCGTTACTACCGAAGAAGGGGCCACCATTGGCACTGCACTAGACGTGCGGGTAGATCGCCCCACTACCCGCCGCTTAGAAACCAACGAAGAAATCAAAGCCATACAGACACTACTCGCCAAATCTACGGCTACCAAAACAGTACTGGATACAACTTATACGACCAAACGCAAGCGTTTCTGGACAGGCATGTACCTGGCCAAAAGTAAAAGCAAACGCCGCAAAGGTAAAAAATACAAAACCAGAGGCCCCAAACGCCCGAAGGAATACAAAATAAAATACGAGAAAATAATGTCGGTGACAGCCCGCCAAGTTCCAGACCCCGACGGCAGTGCCGAGCCTTCCAAAGTCATTGCCAGCATGACCGAAGATTCTGTGGTCTACAGCGTTTTGCAGCGCAGCCTTTCCAACTGGAACAACCACGTAATCGTACAGGATGTAACGGGCAGCATGCACCCTTACCTCACCCAAACCCTGCTCTACCTGCGCGACCACCTTCAAAAAAACACCACCGAGAAATTTGTCTTTTTCAACGACGGCGACGCTACTCCTGATGGCCCCATTGGGCGCTCAGGCGGCTGCTATTACCAAAGCGCGGATCATGTAGCGGCCATAGAAGAAATGGCCTTCGAAGCCATGCGCAACGGCAAAGGGGGCAAAGCACCTGAAAATGACTTGGAAGCCATTCTGTACGGCATCAAAAAATACCCCAACTGCGAAGGCGTAGTATTGATTGCCGATAATTTTTCGCGGGTACGCGATTTTAAATTGATGCCTCAACTCCTACGCTTGGGCAAACCCGTACGCGTAGTAGTCTGCGGCATTGCCAAAGGCGACGTGGTCAACTTGGACTATATTTATTTGGCGCGCTATACGGGCGGATCAATTCATACCATCCACCAAGATATTATAGATCTATCCGAAAAAAAGGACGGGCAGGCCTTTAAGGTGGGTTCGCAGTATTTCAAACTGAACAACAACCGCATTGAACTGTTGCGCCAAAGCAAGTCCAAACATTATCGAGCTTATTAATTCCAACCGTTTTATGTTTCACAAACAACTGAAAGATGCGCCTGAATTTGTAGCAGGCGACCACACGCGCTTGCGCGAAATTATGCACCCTCAACACGACGGGGTCAATATTGGTTACAGCTTGGCCCACGCTTCGGTAGCGCCTGGAAAAGCCTCACTTCCGCACCGCTTGGCCAGCTCGGAGAGCTACTATATTTTGCAGGGAACGGGAAAAATGTACATCGAAGAAACATCTTTTGAGGTAGAGAAAGACAGCGTGTTTTTGGTGCCGCCCAATGCGTTGCAGCACATTGAAAATACTGGTGCAGAAACCTTGTTGTTTTTGTGTCTCGTAGAGCCGTTTTGGCAAGAGGCAGAAGAAAAAATTGTATCGTTGTAGGGGCGAACAACCATCAATAATTATGCTCCAGCAAACTCTGCTTCAAAATAAAACCCTTTTCGGCTTTGGTTGTCCAGGGAACGTTGATGCAGTTGGCAATATCGCTGCTTCCCGTACAACGCGGGGTACGGCATTGACTGTCCAGAATGCGCATTTCTTTGTACACCAATCCAATGTTTTTGGCGTAGACTTCCGTGGCATAGCGGCGTTCGATGTTGTTGGTTTTATCGACTTGTACAATTTGTACAGCGTCGGGATAAATGGTGTTGGAAACCGTATCTAAGTAAGAACTGCCCACATTTTGATAGCTGAATGCATCCCAATCTTTGTACAGATCAATAGAACCGCCGCGAATCGGCACCAGTGTATCGCGCCGAATGTACACAATGCCGTTCCAATCTTTCGTTTCTTCTATTGGGAATACCATTTTTACAAAACGCTGGTTGTCCTCTACGCGCTGAATTTGGTTGCCTTCCACCTTTTCGCTCCACACGCCCACCAACGTCCAGTTGTCGGAAGCGGCTTTGCGCCAGTAGCGCTCTATTCGGTGGGCTGTTTTGCCCTCCCCATCGGTAAAGGCATCGCCTGTTACTTCTTTTATTTGGTACTGTTCGTATTCCACACTGCAATTGTACTCGTCGTACACCACTGAATCTACTTGGTAAATGCGGTAGTTATTTTCTGTGATGGGATAATAAGCACGGTCGGCTTTGGGCAGCGTATCGGTTACCCGTTCGCAGGCAGTCCAGCAAACGACCAGCACTAAAAAACATCCGAACCAACGAAATAGGGGGATAGAAGCCATCTTGTGAAATTTGAGCTAAGGAAATAAAACGCAATCAACAGGTACCAAAATACAATTTTTGGGGTAAGCGGCGCGCATAGAGCACCAAAAAATAGCCTGCCAAAATTAAGCCGTGTTTGTACTTTTACAAAAAGCCTTTTTTTCTATACGCCAAATACCCGCTAGATACCAGAAAAAAGCGTATTTTTGTGCGCATTTAGTCGAGGAGGTGGTAACTTTGCTACTTTTTGGCTTGTTTTTCATCATTTTTCTAATACATAGAACATTGGCTTTATTAAAATCAATTTCAGGTACGCGCGGAACGATTGGCGGTAAAACAGGAGATAATTTCACAGCACAAGACATTGTCGAAAGTACCGCTGCTTATGCCCAATGGGTAACAGAGGGCAACGATAGTCCATTGGTGGTGTTGGGTAGAGATGCGCGGATATCGGGAAGTGTCGTCGCTCAATTGGTAACAGGTACCTTACAAATGATGGGTGTCAATGTATTGGATTTGGGGTTGTCTACCACGCCTACCGTAGAAGTAGCGGTAAAAATGGAAGGCGCTTGCGGGGGGATTATTCTCACGGCCAGCCACAACCCCAAACAATGGAACGCATTAAAATTTCTAAACGACGCGGGCGAATTTATTTCCGCTGCTGATGGAAAAGCCATTTTAGACCTTATAGAATCTGGCGACGTCACCTATGCGAGCATTGACAAATTGGGAGCCTACCAAAAAGCCGTAGGATACATTCAAAAGCACATTGATCTAATTTTGGAATTGGAATTGGTGCAGACACCTCAAATTATAGATCAACAATACAAAGTAGTAGTGGACTGCATCAATTCTACGGGGTTGATTTCCATTGTGCCTTTGCTGGAGCAATTGGGCTGCGAGGTCATTACCATCAACGACGAAATGCACGGGCGCTTTGCCCACAACCCAGAACCCTTACCTGAAAACTTGGTAGGACTTTGTCGCGAAGTGGCGTTCCACAACGCTGATTTGGGAATAGCAGTAGACCCCGATGTCGATCGCTTGGCTTTTGTGACCGAAACAGGGGAGCCTTTCGGCGAAGAATATACGCTGGTAGCCGTAGCCGATTACATCCTCAAACACCAATCGGGCAACACCGTTTCTAACCTTTCTTCTACACAAGCACTGCGCGAAGTCACCGAGCAGCGCGGCGGTGCTTACCACGCTTCTGCGGTTGGCGAGGTAAACGTAGTTACGATGATGAAAGAAACAGATGCTGTTATTGGGGGCGAGGGCAACGGCGGTATCATCTACCCTGCCTTGCACTACGGGCGCGATGCGTTGGTGGGCGTAGCTTTATTTCTGTCGTTTATGGCCGAAACAGGCAAATCTGTCTCTCAATTGCGCAGCCGCTACCCCAATTATACCATTATAAAAGATAAGATTCAACTCACGCCTGGTATCAATATTCCCGCTTTGTTGGAGCGTTTGAAAAAGAAATACCAGCAATATCCTCAAAATACAGTAGACGGCTTAAAAATTCAGCTCAACGAAAACTGGGTGCATTTGCGCCGTTCCAACACCGAGCCAATCATCCGCATTTATACCGAGAGCCAATCAACGACTACCGCTGAAACCCTAGCCAACAAGATAAAAACAGATATGAGCAGTATTCTTAAAGAGGATTTATAGCTTCTATTTGCCTAAAAATAAGTATCTTGTGTTTGTTAAATGTATTTCTAATCTTTAGTTCTTGGCTACGCAACAATCCATTTTCTGTACAAAAGCCGAGCTAAATAATCCAACGTTTTATGCGCGTATACCTAGATAATGCAGCGACCACGCCCCTATCCGACGAAGTCTTAGAGGCAATGTTGCCCTACCTAAAAGGCAACTATGGAAACCCTTCTTCTACCCACCAAGAAGGCCGTACTGCACGGGCAGGCATCGAACGGGCGCGCAAAACTATTGCACAGGCTCTGGGCGCTACGACTTCCGAAATTTGTTTTACCTCCGGTGGAACAGAGGCCAACAACATGGCGATCAAATGCGCTGTGCGTGACTTGGGTGTACAACGCGTTATCTCTAGTCCCATTGAACACTCTTGCGTTTTTAATACCATGAAGCGTTTGAAGCAAGAAAATGTAGAAGTGGAGTTGGTTAAATTGGATCGTTTTGGACGAGCGGATTTGGAAGACTTGGGACGTTTGTTGAGCAGCAGCGACAAGAAAACCTTGGTGACGTTGATGCATGCCAACAACGAAGTTGGCACCTTAAATCCTATTGATAAAATTGCGGCGCTGTGCGAGGAACAAGGCGCTTATTTTCATACCGATACGGTGCAGTCACTCGGTCATCTTCCTATAGATGTTAAGGCACAAAAGATTAGTTTTTTGTCGGGTTCGGGGCACAAGTTGCACGGCCCTAAGGGCGTAGGGTTTTTGTACATCAACAAAACCAACCCCATTGGCGCTTATATAGATGGTGGTGGACAAGAGCGGCAAATGCGTTCGGGCACAGAAAATGTAGCCAGTATCATCGGTTTGGGCAAGGCTGTAGAGACGGCTATTGAGGAGCTGGAGCCACGCCATCAAGCCATTGAAACGGTGCGTCAATATTTTATAACGCGCTTGCAGGAACAATTTCCCGACGTTCGCTTTAACGGCGACTACAGCGACCAGTATTTATTTACGGTGCTCAATGTCTCTTTTAAAACTACATTGCCCGTCAATATGTTGCTCTTTAAATTGGACTTAAAAGGCATCAGCGCTTCGGGAGGCTCGGCTTGCAATTCGGGAGCGGTTGGTGCTTCGCGGGTGATTGCTGCACTGGGCGAGCAAGAGGGATACAACGCCGTTCGCTTTTCTTTTTCTCATTATAATACCAAAGAAGAAATCGACTACACGTTGGAAAAATTGCAAGAAATTTTGCAGCCTATTGCAGCGACGCGCTAAACTTTTGTTGGAGCGTTGCCTAGTACTGCTCATTGTTTTTTTTAGAAAAAGTTGGCTTTTGCGACAACTTAACTGCCTTTATTTTGGTTTTAATAGATGTAAGTTGTTTTGCAATACAACCTTGTGACAACTGTTGTACTGTATTTATTGAGAGGCAATTTGCACCTGACACAAGACCATTTGGACATCCAATTCCGTTGGTTTTG
>CAYUZF010000019.1:21594-23402 GCA_964449615.1 uncultured Aureispira sp. | reverse complement strand
AGCATCATGTAGGGTAGTTTTCCTAAAAAAAATAACACAACTAATGAGTGATCTAACCAACCAAAATACAGGAGGCTTAATGCTTAGTAAAGGAGATGTTTCTCTTAAAGCCAACGGCCCCACCGCAGATATTATCGTTTATGCCGTCTTGGCAGGCACCGTTCTTTTCGGAGCTGCTGAAATTGTACGCGCTTTTCGACGCCGTCCAGCTACTAATAACGCATAGACCAAACTGGTCTTCCTTTAATATGTTGAGCGCTCTTCCTTTTTAGGAAGGGCGCTTTTTTGTTGTTGGGTGTTCTTGGTATGCCCCCCCAAACGACACCATGATTTACTTGGATTGAGGTGTGGTGTTGGCCATACAGCCCCCCCAGAACTCGCCAGTAACCTTCTTGGGGCTAATTTATAAAAATCTTTCTTAACGCAACCAAATAATAGCCTTGTCGTTTAATGGATAGGAACCAATTGGATGTCTTTGCAGTTTTATAAGGATATGCTTTGGGCTACCCAAATTTATTTTTCGCTTAGAAATTTCACACTATGTACCACAAAACGATAACACACCTTTTCTTTTTCTTCTTATTGGGCAGCAGCCTGTTTCTGGGCAGTTGCGACGACCCACAGCCCAACACCGATCCTACTGAACAGATAGCCCCCCCACCTACTTCTACAGATCCAAACGGTACATCGGAGTACAACGGAGAGGAGAGCGCTCGCAGTATGGACGAAGGGGGCATTACAGGGACTTATGTCAGCAAAGACCCCAACAGTCCTGAAGGTGGCGGTTATTTGGTTCTTCAACAGCTAGAAGATGGCCGCATCAAATTTGAATTAGATCTCAACAATGGCCCTCCAAATTACCATACGGGTACCGCTACAGGGACTATAGAACTCGATGGTAACGAAGGAATTTTCACGACTTCGGAATACAAAATGAGTGAAGACCAACAAGCCTGCGTGATTTCGTTTTTGTTTGTAGAAGGTGCGGTAGAATTGAATCAAGAACAAGGCTCTGACATGAGCTGCGGTTTTGGGCAAGGCGTCGTAGCTACAGGCATTTACAACAAAAAGAACAGCAGTGCTATTTTTCGCTACGAGGGAGGGCGTTAGTCCAATCTACTTAACCTTTGTATAACAGACCACCACCGTAGTCTTATGTTTATGCGCCAAACGGCTGTTATAGGGCTTTTTTGGGAGTAGAAGTGAAAAAATTGCTACTTTTTTTGTAGCATTGTAATTAAGCAGTATACTACATTCGGACTCTTTTTTGTTTTAATAACAAGAACATCCGACCAACACCATTGTACAAAAAGCAATTCATCATGTTGTTCCTTCACTCGGAGCAAAAGCAAAATACATCAACTATGAACAAGTTCAGCCTATTCGTCTTGCTGCTGTTCCTCGCAGGAGGAGGTTTGCAAGCACAAACGGCACTTGATAAAGGGAATGCGGCTTATGGCGCTAGAAATTTCAAAGAAGCGGCTTTTCATTTTGGGCGCGCCGAAATGAGCAACCCTGGCAATTTAGATTTGCAAGTCAAGCTGGCCAACTGCTACCGTTTTCTCAACAAAATGAACGAAGCAGAGAAGCGCTATGCAATGGTATGCAAAAATACGCCCACCGACCCGCTTAACTATTTCTACTATGGCCAAGTCTTGCAAGCTAATCGCAAATACAAGGAAGCTATTGCACAATTTGATAAGTACGCCAATTACAACAAAGCCCGAGCCGAGCAAGCGCGTCAAGCCTGTTTGTTTGCCCAGCGCCAAGCGGCTACGCCTTCTGCCTTTGCGATAGCCAAAGAAAAC
>CAYUZF010000019.1:21326-21545 GCA_964449615.1 uncultured Aureispira sp. | reverse complement strand
ATGCGCCTGTTTTGCACAACAACAAACTGTTGTTCACTTCGGCACGTAAAATCAACATTGGTGCAGGTACCTCTAATGAGAACAACAATTTTGTTTACGAAGCAGCACGCGGTACAACGGGGCAGCTCTCGGCTCCTAAATTGGTCAAAAAGCCCATCGACATTACTCCACAGAGTAATTTGACACCTTTTGCCATCAACGCGACCGAAACAATGGCGG
>CAYUZF010000019.1:20059-21316 GCA_964449615.1 uncultured Aureispira sp. | reverse complement strand
TAACAACGTACAACCAGTTTGCCAATGGTGTCCGCCACGTTTACAGCGCTTCTTTTGTCAATACAGGTATGGAGTTGACCGCAGCCAAGCACGGTATGAAGGAATTGAGTTACATTCCTGCTGGAGAGCCGTTTCCACATGTGGGCGAAATGAATTCTGCCTCTTTTCCCAGCTTTGTCAACAATGGACAAACCATTTATTTTGCTGCTTACAATCTACCTGGTGGATTTGGAGGCTTTGATATTTGGGTCATTTACAAACAGGGCAATACTTGGACAAAACCTCAAAATTTGGGGCCCAATGTCAATACATCGGGTGACGAAATTTGCCCTATGGTGGCCAGCAATGGCCAGTTGTTCTTCTCTTCGGATTACCACAAGGGTTTTGGGGGCTTTGACGTGTTTCGCGCCAGCAACCAAGCAGGCGTTTGGAAGGAAGTGCGCAATTTAGGCAACAAAGTTAATTCGTCTTTTGACGATCAATATTTTGCTTACGATGCGGTTAAACGCATGGGGTATTTTTCTTCTAATAGAGATGGTTATTACAATATTTACAGTGCGCGCTTGACAGGTGCAGAGACAGCCATGCCTTTGGTCAACGACAAAGAACGCGCTGTAGCAGTAGTCGACCCTATTACCCCACCCAACAATCTAGGTGGAACGCCCAGCAACAACGGTAGTACCAATCCCTACAGCAACAACAACCAAGACAACACGGGCAACAACCGTCCCTATGTAACACCTAGTTTGAACAATACGGTGACCAACAACAATCCAAGTACGGTAGATCGCACAGCATCGGGTGGTTATCGCCCAACGGTTAGTACAACGCCGCCCGCCAACAATACGTATTATCCACCTGTTACAACAAACAACAATACTTTAACGCCAAGAGCGGTTGGCGACAAGCCGACAATTGACCCCGATGCCCCTAATTTGGTGCCGTGTGCAATGAACTTTTACATTGGTGCCGTTGTGGATCAAGAAACACAACGCCCAATCAAAGGCGCTAGCATTTACATTAAAAATACAAAAACCAACGAAGAAAAACGCATCAAGGAACCGACCAACCACTACGGTGAATATTCGGTGATCTTAGAGCCATTGCACGATTATACCCTTGCGATTTCCAAACCTGGTTACAAAAATTTAGTGTTTGACATCAACACAGGAAGCGGTGGCAAAAAAACGCTGTTGGGTACGCGCCAACTGTCGGTATCGCCGACTGTGGGCCGCGATCTATATGGCGCTGCTACTG
>CAYUZF010000019.1:17058-20049 GCA_964449615.1 uncultured Aureispira sp. | reverse complement strand
AGGGGAAGCACCTGTAGTTATTGCTGAAAAGCCAACAACCGACCAATTGGTAAATCCTGTTCGTCCTACGGGCAAGTACTTTTCTTATGATGCCAATGGTATGGCTATGCCGCAACAAGGCTATTTGATACAGACAATTGTAACGGATAAATTGACCCAAGAACAAATTGATTATTTGGGGCAATACGGCAACGTCATTACAGAAAATCGGGGCAAGGATAAGGCGTACCGCGTTGGTATTTTTGCTAGTCCTATTCATACGGAGCAGGCGCTGGCATCTATCAAACAGACCTATCCCGATGCATTTAAGGTGCCTGTAGCATTGGACAACGATAAATTGGGCAACCGCATTGCCTTGAGTTCCCAAGTTATTTATCCGTTGCCTCCTCCAAAACCTGCGACGTTGGTCTTGCCTGCTGCCAACCCTACCGCAAATCCAGCACCTACGACAACAACGCCTGCGACCAACACCCCTCCTCCAATTAAGGAGACACCTGTAACCAATTGGACCGACAACAGTACGGCAACGCCCGTTACTTCAACAACCAATGCGACCAGACCTAGTACAAGCGGCGTAGCGTTTAAAGTACAATTGGGAGCTTTTAAAGATCCGAAAAACATCAATTTTCCACAGTTAGAAGGAATGGGGTACATCGAGCGCCAGAAAAGAGCAAATGGTTTGACTTATGTGTATTTATCTAGTTTTAAAACCATTGAAGATGCACGAGTAGCCAGAACAAAAGTAAAACAAAGTGGTGTTGCAGCTCCTTTTATCGTCGCTTTTAAAAATGGTATACAAGTTAATATTGGCGACGTAGTCAATTAATCTGCTTCAATATCTTTTTCTAAAAAAGCGTTCTGACCACCAAATCAGAACGTTTTTTTATTGTTCTTCTCTACTGTTTCATAAGGTATAAATCTGTATTATTAACTAGGAATAGTTATCTTTATCAGTTACTAACCTTACCCACTCTATTTGATTACAGCTAATGTTGATTTACACACTTCCGAAATGGGTTAAAACAACTCTGGTTTTTCTAATTGGCTTGTCGGTCTCTTGGGGCACCTTTCACTATGTCAATGTAGCCCAACTCAAACGCAACGCGCTGACCAGCCAAGCAGCCCACCAAAACGTAGAAAAAAAATTACACGAAGAATTACAGAAAATTTCCTTAGCCATTTCTTCCCTGCACATACTTTTTGTAGAGACAGATAGTGTGGAGCGCTCCACCTTCCATACCTTTACAGCGCCTTTTTTGCGCAACTTACCTGGTGTGAAGGCGCTAGAATGGATGCCTAAAATAGCACAAGAGGAGCGAGCCAGACACGAGCAACAAATTCGGCAAGAAGGCTTTGAAAAGTATCAAATTCGAGCCATAGACACCACCCAACAACAATTGATCCCTGCGCCTACGGCAACTTACTACTACCCCATTCAATACATTGTTCCCGAAAAATGGAACGCCATTACGCTGGGTGTAGACCTCTCCACAAGTCCTCTTCGGAAAGGTCCTATTTTGCTCAGTGAGCAACGCGACAGCTGCATTGTTTCCAAGCCGTTACGCCTCATTCAGAATCAATCTTTTGAACGCTCTTTCTTGATTTTGCAGTCGGTTAAAAAGCAGGAGGTGGTGACTGGTGTTATTCAAGGGGTCTACAACACCAATTATTTTATAGACACTATTTTGAAAGAGCAGTTGCCCTATTTAGAAATAAAAATTTATGATACCACCAACGAACCCCTGAGCGCTTACGACAGTGAAGCATCGGACAGTTTAGCGGTCTTTGCAGCAAAAGAATTGGAAGATTGGGCTGGGCCTATTGATTTGGTATTTGGAAATCGACGTTGGCAGGTCTATACCCGTCCCCGCGCGTATTTGACGACTTACCCACACCGCCCCATCGCCTATGCTCTGTTTGCAATGGGTTT
Source organism: uncultured Aureispira sp. (assembly GCA_964449615.1). Classification (GTDB taxonomy): domain Bacteria; phylum Bacteroidota; class Bacteroidia; order Chitinophagales; family Saprospiraceae; genus Aureispira. The sequence continues at coordinate 18,119 of CAYUZF010000019.1, read as the reverse complement.
GATGGTCATGGCTATTATTCAGCTTATTTTAAACTTCAACGACCGCTATGCCAATCAATTACAAAAAGAAGTATCTAACAGCACCCAGCAGTTATCAGACGCCAACCTAGAACAAGCTACTTTACTTAAAGAAATTCACCATCGAGTAAAAAACAATTTACAGGTGATTACAGGTTTGTTGAGTCTACAGGCTAGTGGTATTGAAGACGAGGAAACCAAAGAGCTGTTTCGCGTGTGCCAATACCGCATTGCAGCAATGGGCATGTTGCACGAACAATTGTACCAGTCTGAGAACTTATCTCGTTTGAGTTATGGCTTGTATTTGGAAAAACTAATTCCACAACTGCTCTCTTCGATCAAAGGAAAACAACACAGAATTGAGGTAGATTTACAAGTAGCACCCAATCTATACCTCAACATGGATACGGCGATTCCGCTGGGTTTGCTCATCAATGAATTGTTTACCAACAGCTTAAAATATGCTTTTCCCGACAGTCAAAAAGGGCGGATTTATCTACAGTTGCAGCAACGGGCGGAGGGCGATTATTTGTTGTTGATGGGAGACGATGGCGTAGGTTTTTTGGAAGCTGCTGCCCCGCACAAAAGCAGTTCGTTGGGCTTGTTGTTGGTGCGTCAATTGGTGCGGCAATTGAACGGTCAATGGCAACAATTGGTACAAACACCTGGAACGCATTATCGAATTCTATTTGAAGAAAGTGAAGGGGGGAATTAGGGAATCCCCTTTGTATGCGTTATCTTCGTACTACTTGAAAGGCAATACTGGCTTCTATTTTCTGTTTTATCTAAGTGTTTATGATTCGTCTATGTAGCATATTATTTATAATAGTTGTTGCTGCTGCTTCTTTTGTAGAAGTGGAGCCACCTAGCACAGCAGCGGAACTCGGCGAACGCCTTTTTTTCGATCCTTTACTCTCTCAAGATAAGAGTATTAGTTGCGGCTCTTGCCACCTAAAAGCGTTTGCTTTTGCAGATACGGCGCAGTTTAGCTTAGGGGTTGGTGGGCAGCGGGGCGAGCGCAATACGCCTTCTTCTATGAACAT
>CAYUZF010000019.1:11339-17048 GCA_964449615.1 uncultured Aureispira sp. | reverse complement strand
CTACGATGGGCGGGCGGCTACCCTTGAAGAGCAGGTGTTGATGCCCATCCACAACCCTGTAGAAATGGCGCTGCCGATTCCGCAGTTGTTAGAGCGGCTGCAAAGTAGTCCCTACCGCGCTTGGTTTGAGGCTATATATAGACAAGCGCCAGATTCTACGACTTTAAGCGCAGCCTTAGCAGCCTTTATTTTTTCGTTAGAATCGGTGGGGGATTCCCCTTTCGACGAGTGGATGAAAGGCGATACAACGGCCATGTCTGCCGCGCAAATTCGTGGGCGTTTGGTATTTAATGAGAAAGGCAAGTGCTTTGATTGCCATTTCGGGCCCGATTTTACAGGCGACGAGTTTCGCAATATTGGCCTTTTCACAGGTCAAGCGGGCTTAAATGATCTCGGACGCTTTGCGCTGACGCAAGATTCAAGCGATTTGGGTAAGCTCAAAGTGCCAGGGCTGCGCAATATTGCAGTAACAGCGCCCTACATGCACAACGGCCAATTCAAAACGCTGGAAGAAGTAGTGAATTATTACGACGACCCCAGCCAATTTGTACAAGGCTCTATCAATAGAGACAGCTTGCTGGCTCAACCTTTGCAACTCAGTGTTCAAGAGAAGGCCGATTTGGTTGCCTTCCTAGAAGCGTTGACCGATCGACGCTACCAGCGTTAATTGTTTTTTATTATGACTATACCTGCACCGCTAAACGAATTGCTCAAAACGGGCAACCGCAACAACATACAGTTAGCGCTAACCATTGCTAGCAGCCAAACTCCTGCGGTGGATTGGCACCCTTACTGGGATTGCTATGCGTGGCTGCGGCAAATGGAGTTGGTGGATGCTCCTAATCTATCTACAACCCTTGAACTGCTTTGGGAGTTGAGCAACTTGAAGGCAATCGTTTTGGAAAATGCCCCCATAGAGGCATTGCCCGATACAATTGGTTGTGCAATAGGGCTTCAGAAGTTGCACATTCTTGGCAGCCGTTTTTCTACTTTGCCTCTTTCTATTGCTAGCTTGGAACATTTGCAACGCTTGTTTCTATCCAAAGGGCGACTGCGCGCCTTGCCCGACGAAATAGGCCTGTTGAACCAGCTGGAGCGGCTGTTTTTGAACGACAATCAGTTGGAATATCTGCCAGATTCTATTGGACAATTAAAACGCTTGCAGCAACTAGAATTGAGCAACAACCAGTTGACACATCTACCCGCCCCTCTTACACAACTCAAAAAATTACGGTATTTGTCTTTGAGTAACAACCCCTTGCAATTTTCTATAGAAAGCTTCAGCGCCTTAAAACACCTGCGTGTACTGCTGTTGAGTGGCTTACAACTCAAAGGCGAACAACTGCCTGTCTTATTAGAGGGGCTGGCACACTTAGAGGAGTTGGATTTGTCGAATAACCAGCTGGTTTATCTACCTGCTTCTGTGAGTAAATTGACACAGCTGCGCTATCTAAATTTACAAAACAACCCTTTGGACAAGACGCTCCTACCCCATGGTTTGTTTCAGCGTTCTAACCTACATATTCTTTTCTAAAACACCGCTTCCTAAATTACACGTCATGCTGCCCGAAATAGAAACGCTGCTCCATACTGGGCAACGAACCAATATTATTTTAGCGCTTACCTTGGCTAAAAGCCAGCAGATTGATTTGCAATTGGAGCATTATAAAGCCTTGTTTGAATGGATTCATCAGGATAAAGGCGTAGGCTACGAGGATGAGGTCGACTTATTGATGCAACTGATGCGTACCAAAGTCATACAGCTCAACTGGAAGGGAATCAACGCTATTCCTATCTATTTGTGCAAACTGATTCACCTAGAGCAACTGCATCTTTCCAACAATGAATTGACGCACCTGCCCGCTGCTATTACAAATTTAAAACAATTAAAAGTCTTAGAGCTTTCGCACAACCAACTTACAAAATTACCCGATGGCATCGCCCAACTGCCTGCGCTGTATCATCTGGATGTATCGCACAATCAACTGGTCACTCTTCCTATTTGGGAGCCGGGCTGTGCTTTGGAACGTTTGTCTTGTGCACACAACCAGTTGTCGAGTTGGCCCAGTTGTGTGCAGCACTGCACGGCATTGCGGCGCTTGGATTTATCGTTCAATTCTATCGGCAATCCATCCGACTGTTTTGCTAACTTGCAAGCGCTGCAACTGCTCAATTTGTCCCACACCCAATTGCAACAATTACCCGAAAGCTTTGGCCAACTCTCTGCACTGGGGCAAGTCTACCTCAACCACAACGAGTTGCAACAATTACCCAGAAGCAGTGGCCAGTTGTCTCGCTTAATTTATCTCAACTTAAAATACAACCAGCTGCGTACCTTACCAGAAGCCTTAACGGAATGCATCCGTTTGCAAGAGTTAGAGATTTCTCACGACCCTCTTGAGCGGTTGCCTGCGGCTCTGCCGCAATGGACTAGCCTTAGACGGCTCTCTATGAGCCATTGTGCCCTGTCGAGTTTGCCAGATTCGCTGGGCAGTTTGCAAGAGCTTAAGCACCTCAACGTAGGCCACAATCAGCTGTCGGTTGTTCCAGAATCTTTGATGCAACTCCATCATTTGCGCTCGTTGGTTTTGAGTGGCAACCAACTGACCGAATTGCCCAACAACATGGATTATTTGATGCACTTGGTGCGTTTGTATGTTTCTAATAATCAACTAAAAACTCTTCCTACAAGCCTTCTAAAATCATCTGCGCTGCGTCACATTTATCTGAGGGACAACACGGCGTTAGAGCTTGCCAATGCTTGGAAAAACCAGGAAAAGATTGTCTTACATTTGACATAATAAAAGCATTTAATCTATTTTCGTGTTTTTTTTCAAATGTTTACCGCAATAAATCCTGAAAATAAAAGGGATTGTGACAAAATATACTACCTTAGTGACACACACTCATACTGGCATCCAAGCTCCCCATATAGTAACCTTTTGTTCGCTGTTGCCCAAGCTATCTTTTGATATATGCCAAGCTTAGAAAAAATAGTCCGCCTGTTGCATTCTGGCCAAAAAGACACCATTGAAATGGCGTTGATGTTGGCGGATAGTCAAGGCTTTACCGTTGATCTTGCTCCTTACGAAGCTATTTTTGAGTGGTTGAAGAAGTTGAATGTCGTACAACAGTGGCAGAATCGGACGGATTTGTTAGTGCAGCTTTTTAGTATAGAAGTCCTCAATTTAAGTTATAGCCGTATTGCCGACCTGCCTTCCTCTATTGCTTGCCTATCTAATTTGCATTCGCTGCTCCTCAATGGCAACCAACTCAAACGCCTACCCAATAGTTTGGGAGAGCTGCAACAATTGCGCTGTTTGATGTTGAGTGGCAATAGATTGACCGAATTGCCCGCTTCGTTAAGTGATTTGCCTCGGTTGGTTTATTTGGATTTGAGTAAAAACCAATTGCAACAGCTGCCTGCTGTTTTGCCAAAGTTGAAACAATTAGAACGGCTGTTTCTCAACCACAACCAACTCCAGCAACTGCCTGAAGAACTATTGAGTTTGAGTAACTTGTATTGTCTCAATTTGTCCAACAATCAACTCCAACACTTACCTGCTGTTCCGCAGCACTGGCTCAATTTACACCAATTAGATTTGTCGTTCAATCAATTAAAGAAACTACCTGCACATTTTGGGTACTTGCCGAAGCTTCGAAAATTGAGCTTGGCTTACAATTACATCCAAGAGTTGCCTGCTTCTATGAAAGCTTTAAAAGCTTTGCGGGAACTTTCTGTGAGTCTCAACCAGCTATCGCAATTTCCGTCCATTGTATTAGAACTAAAAAACCTAACTCATTTAGACCTCTCTCTCAACCAGTTGCATGAGGTTCCTGTGTCGAAGGCTTCTTTGCCAGAACTCACCTACTTAAAAGTTCAAAACAACCCGATCCAACAACTTCCGTTGGAATTAAAAAACTTGCTGCCTCCTGACTAAGTATTTTTTGTGCCAGCAGCAAAATTGGTATCTTTAAGGGTTCAAGTATCCTACTTGTGCCTCCTTTTGTCCTTCAACAAATAACCATGTCGGAGCTTCAAAAATTAGAAGAATTAATAGCAACGGGTAAAGAGGAAAACATTCAATTGGCTTTGCAATTGGCCGATAGCCAAGGCATTGCTTTGGATCTGACGCCGCATTATGAGTTTCATACTTGGTGGCGCGAGCTGCGCCCCGAAGTGGAAACAGTACACACTTCTTTGGAATTGCTCTTGTCGCTAATGAATTTGCAGGTCTTGGATTTGTCTTCTGCCCACCTCAAAGAAGTTCCAGAATCTATAGGCTGCTTGAAAAATTTACAGGCGCTGCACCTCTCTTACAATTATTTAGAGCGCCTGCCCGATAGTTTGAGCCATTTAGAAAATTTGCGCTTTTTGGATTTGTCGGACAACCGTTTGGAAGAGTTGCCCAACAGCCTCACCCAATTGCCACAGCTCAATTACCTGTACCTCAACCGCAATAATTTGTGGCGCTTGCCCACGGCTTCCCGCGCTTGGCCGCATTTGAGTGTCTTGCTGCTTGCCGAAAATCGTTTGTCAGAATTGCCTGCTTATTTGTGTGCTTGCCGCAAATTGTTGCTGCTCAATCTACAAAAAAACCAACTGCAACAACTCCCAAAACAGTTGGGGCAGTTGGAGCGCCTAGAGCAATTGGATGTGAGCGACAACCAACTCTTAGAACTTCCTGACAGCTTGGAGCGCTGCCAACACTTGCAGGTACTGGACGCACAACACAACAGTTTACAACATTTGCCCGATGGAATCGGAGCGTTAAAAGCATTGCGCCAGCTCAATTTGTTCAACAACAGTTTGCGCCAGCTCCCCATACATTGGCAAGGGGTGCAGCAACTACAACGTCTTTACCTCGGCCTGAATCGTTTGAGCGTATTGCCCGAAGAAATTTTGCACCTCACACAACTTCAGGAATTGCGTTTAAACAGCAACCAGTTGCAGCAATTGCCTTTGGATTGGAGTGCTTTGCGCCAATTGCGACAGCTCAACTTGGCGCGCAACCAATTGCAGACCCTTCCGACTTCTATTGGCCAATTGTACGCTTTGCAACAGCTTCATTTGGACAACAATCAACTAAAAACCCTCCCCTTCGACTGCTCTTATTTGATCCAGTTGCAACAGCTCACCCTTGCCTACAACCAACTCGAAATGCTGCCGCCGTCCATTCAACAATTGAAACAACTCAAAATTCTATCGCTGCGCAACAATTGTCTAAAAATATTACCCCTCGGACTAGCAGCGCTTCCCCAATTGCAGGAGCTTAATCTACAACAAAACCCGTTACAGACACAACCGCTACTGCTGCAAAACCTGCAAGAACAGGTCTCTTTACTGCTCTTATAACAGATGCGTGCCAGCTCCGTTAAGCTTGAAGCGAAGAATTTCGAGCAGTTGACTTTAAGACTTGTGGGCGCGGTGTAATTTCTTGTACGATAAAAAAGCCGTCACTTCCCTGTTTTTGGTACAAAGGCATCAAAATCAACCCCGAAAAGGGCGCCGTGACAACACCTTTCTTGTCGCTGGCCAATACTTGTCCTTTATAAACGGGTTCAAAGTTATTGTAAATAGGATGTGGTACCATCTCAAAGGCATCTTCGGGACGTACATGGTGTACGTAGACCAACCTAGCTTCTAACGGCAAATCTTTGGAGCGCTCTAATAACAACTGGTCATGCTTGCTCTCAATATCTCTCGCA
>CAYUZF010000019.1:0-11274 GCA_964449615.1 uncultured Aureispira sp. | reverse complement strand
GCCGCCTACCGATTTGAAACACTGAATAATAGCGGACACCGCATGTTTGTAAGAATCTTCGTCTCCGTGTTGGCCCGCCTCAAAGCAAACGGCGTTCATATCGCCTTCAAAATTCTCACTGGAAAAATAGTGCAACGATGTTCCTTTAAGCCCTTCCAAAAAGCCGTGCAACACAGGGGCATGCATCGAAAGCGCAATGCGGCGCGCTTCGTTGTTGGGGGCAGGAATAGAAAAAATTCCACCGTGGGCCGTGGTGGTGTGTAAGTCCAAAATAATAGTACGCGTAGGTTGGTGGATGCGGCGGTAATCCTCGATCACTTCCAAATTGGCTTTTATTTCTTGGTCTTCGGCGTCCAGTTGTGTCCAGTCCTCCGTTGCTTGAATGCGTTCTATGGCCGTGGGCAGCCAACTGCGGTTAAGATCTTTATCAATGTAGCGGACGCCTTTTTCAGCTGCTTTTACATTACCGCAAATGCCTACAATGCCGCCTATAAATTCAAAATTAGGGTTGGTTTCGTATTCTTTATCTATGGCTTTAAACAACTCTACTACGGCGTTGTACCCTGCGGGTTCATTGCCGTGTATTTGTGCAAAAATCACCAATAAGGGGCCAGGTTCTCGGCCAATGCGCTCTCCTATAATGCGGTTGGGGTGCCGTTTTTCCATCTTCTTCATCTACTGCAATTTATGATTTCTGAACATAATTTGTTCAAAAAAAGGTGGCTCGAAGATAGTTGTTTTTATAGACTTATCATAGGATAAAAGGCGATAGCAAAGAGTTGGACTTTTAATTTAACGTTTCTTGACGAATACCTTGCAGAGGATGCTATGGAAGTATTTTTTGGGTAAAAATACTGCCCGTTGTAGTCAACATTACTTCTGTTACCAGTTTTTCGAAAAGCTTGGTTGTGGCATACGGGCAGCGTAAGTTACTGCTATTTGAAGCCCTGTACAGAAAGCAATTGTTGTAACTTCCTTTAAAAAATAGCTATTTTTTACCCCCCCCGTGTGTGTATGCGTAAGCAACTTGGTTCGCTGGTTTGCATCAACTGCCAGTCGGACTTTTCTACGCTTGTTTTTCTGCTGTTGTCAGCGCACTTCATTAGGTACTCTGAGTCCACAATGACCAACGCGTACCATTCTAAAAATAAAAGAACAATGACTTTGACCGATACCGAACGGGAGCTGCCCCTCTAAAGAATAGCTATTCTTTACCCTTATGGCGTACACGCGTACAGCAACGCTACTAAGCAACCAAGCATCCACACAAGGCAAAGCACTCCTTGACGCATTGACCACCCAAGCACTTTTGTACTGGTAGAACAGATTTGAAAAGGCGTTTAGCTACTCTTTTTTATCACTTGTGCTGCCCATTTTTTTATAAAAAAGAAAGCTCGGTGTAACATTTTGCTCCATTGCGTATCTAAAGAGTACTTTGTTCACTGATCAACACCAACCTACTTATGCGATGTTATTATTTTTTAGGTTTATTTGTTGCCCTTAGTTGGGCGGTAGCTGCTCAAGACCTCTATGTACACACGTTTGGAAAAAGCAGCGACCCTACACTTATTTTTTTACATGGTGGCTCAGGCTATAACAGCGCAAGTTTTGAAGAAACGACTGCACAGCGCTTGGCCGAGACTGGCTTTTATGTGGTGGTCTACGACCGTCGCGGCGAAGGGCGTTCGGAAGTCGCGAAGGCTGCTTATACGTTGGAGCAGAGTCTAGCAGATTTACAACAGTTGTATCGGCAACTAAAGTTGGAAAAAGCAACGCTTTTGGGGCACAGCTTTGGAGGGGTTGTAGGAATCTTATTTGCCGAGCGCTACCCCGCCTACGTGCAAGGACTGGTGTTGCTAGGCGCACCTATGGATTTTCAAGCTACTTTTGACAACATTCGCGCCCGCTGTACGGCCATTTATAAAGCCAAGAACGATGTCCGCAATTTGCAGTATATGGCCTTGCTAGAAAAGATGGATCCGCACTCCTTGCCCTACGCCTCTTATTGTTTTACTCATGCCATGCAAAATGGTTTTTACAACACCCAGCAACCTTCTAAAGAGGCAATTGCGCTTTATGCTCGTTTTTCTACCAACCCTATGCTGCAACAATACGCTTCGAGTATGAGCACTACCGCCCCTTTAGAATTCTGGAAAAATGAGCGGTATACTTCTCTGAATTTGTGGTCTACTTTGGAGCGGGTTGTACAACAAAAAATCCCTGTTTGGGGGCTGTATGGCCGTGAAGATGGCTTGTTTGCGGCGGCGCAAGTACAGCGTTTACAAACTTTTCTAGGCGCAGAGCAAGTATTATACTGGGAAAATTGTTCGCACAACGTCTTTATTGATCAACAAACCCTATTCTTACAAACGCTTCAAAAATGGTTGTCCGAACATGAGTAACCAGCTAGCATTTGAATCCATCTATACGACGTATTGGCCAAAGGTTTACCGTTTATGCTTGGGCTACCTCAACGAATCGGCGAAAGCGCAAGATGCTTGTCAAGATATTTTTATAAAAATCTGGCAACAATTGCCCAAATTCAAGCAAGAGGCAGCAGTAGGAACATGGATTTTCAGAATTGCTTCCAACCATTGTTTGCGACAGCTAGAACGCACGCAACGCAAAGCTACGGTAGCCGTAGAGCAGTTGGCCGACCGCCCTGCCCTGCCTACCCCAACTCTAGAAGGCCCGACCGAGTGGCTTTACCAGTGCATCGCTGAGCTGCCCGAATTAGAGCGCATTATTATTTCTTTAGAATTAGAAGAGCTTCCACAGGCAGCAATTGCCGCAGTAGTGGGAATTAGTACCAGCAATGTTCGGGTAAAAATCCATCGCATTAAGAAAAAACTTCAGAAAAAATTCCAGCATTATGAGCGATAACATAGATTTTAAAGCCTTATGGCAGCAACTTGGGGCAACCCCGCCCGATGCTGCGCAAGTAATTCAAAAAGCACAGCATTTCAGACGCCGCCAACGCAAGCAGATTGTAGTTTCTAATTTACTGCTATTGTTTACGGGCATAACTATTGGAGCAATTTGGTGGTATTTTCAACCGCAATTGTGGACTACGAAGCTAGGAATTGTACTAATAATTATAGCTATTATAATGGTCGTTGTTGTCCAGAATAAACTCCTACCGCTTCTGTTTCAAGAGAACAGTGCGTTGGACAATAGACAATATTTAGAACTGTTGCGCCAATTAAAATACAAAAAGACACATTTACAGAACCGCATCATGGGTATTTACTTTGTATTGTTATCCTTAGGTTTAGCGCTTTATTTCTACGAATACACCCTTATGATGTCCGCTTTTGCAGCGGGGCTGTGCTATGGGATGACCGCCTTGTGGATACTTTTTAACTGGTTGTATATTCGACCGCGGGTAATTAATAGACAGCAAGAGGCATTGGCCGACCTACAAAAGCATTTTGAGGCATTAGAAGCGCAGTTTAAAGAGGCATAAGTTTAATAAAGGCTTGTTTTTTCTTAAAAAAGTTGTACATTGGTCGCTAATGACTACTGCAAAGAAAAATTTTGCAAGAGCTGGTTATTTCCATACACAATTATTAGATAACTACTGCTAAATCCAAACAAAATGGCATTTAAGAGTAAAACACTCTTCCAAGTATTTGATAAAAACAATACTTCGGTCAAAGACCTAGAGTTTAACAGCTTTAAAGCACAAACCAAATCCAGTCTAAAAAAACTGGCTGCTGTAGAAGGCCAAGAAACCCCTTTTCACCTTATTCTTGATTATTTCAAAGATGACAAGGAAAAGGCCGTTGCCCACTTTTTTGACTTGGGAAATAATATCAAACTCAGCAAGCACTTTGAGCAAGTAGAAATGAAGCCTGGTAAACTAGACAAGAGTATGTCTAGCAGTCCAAAAGAAGCCACAACAGGCGTTGCCTATATAGAGACGGTCGACGGAAAGCCTACGTTGCACCTAAAACCCGATGAAAAATCTAAAGTCCAAAAAGGCAAGTGGAAGAAAATCATTAAGGCTCTAAAACCTTATTTGGCTGGCTATTCAGCAGTTGCGCTCTTGGGAGAACAAGAGGACGAAGGCGAATCTATACAAGAGGAATTGGCAACAGCCGAATCAACTCCTACGGGGAAAAGTAGAACTCTAACGCCTGAGCAGCAAAACAAAATAAGCCTTAACATTGATAAAATGTTAGCAGATATTGACAACATAGACAAGTTTCTTGGTCCTGACGACGAAGACATCGCATAAATTTGACTAACCACTAAAAAACAACCGCCCTCATGGACGAGAAAGCAAGAAAAAAAGCAGAGAAAGCACGCGCCAAGATAAAAGCAAAACGAGAAAAAGCACGCGCCAAAATAGACCAGTTGACTGCCAAAATCAGTCAAATTAGTGCCATGTCCGACAAGTATAGAAGACTGTTTGAAGAAAGCAACGGCATAGATGCTAAGGAGCAAAAAAAATTGGACAAGTTGGACAAAGGCATCGCTAAAGTTCGTGCCAAAATAGAAAAGATAGAAGCCAAAATGCCCGCTGCTCCGAAAGACGATGCCAAAGAAGCTAAACGAGCAGCAATGACCCAAGAACTAGAAAGTTTGGCCAGTCAATTAAAAACTATGATGGCAACGTATGGAATAAGTTCTAATGTCCCCTCTTAAGCGTACAGGATAGACAACGCTTAGCCAATGCCTACTTATGGGATGCAGCCAGCAGTTGCCAACAAACCGTAAGCTTTACCAATGGGCAGTAAAAATGACCTAACATGCTTAATCAGCTGGGCAGAGAGCTTTGAGCTTTAAATTTTATACCTGTCCACTGTACATTACAATAGGTGTGGAGAATGGGGTGTAGCGCAAAGCGCTATAGCCCATTTTTTCTATCGGCAATCAAATAACTTATGGCTGCCTATGACTGCTTCTATCCAACCTACTTGATACGGCTGTAAAAGTCCTTCAAGGTGTGCTTGCCAACGGGGAATTCTCTTGGTAAAACAATTTGGTCATTCCCTTTCAAAAACGTAACTTGGGACTTCATATCTAAGCTAATTTATGGCCAAAGCAAAGACATTGTCGTACCAGCAAATTCTAAAGGCATTGCAGCAAAAAAGCTACAGTCCCGTCTACCTGCTGCACGGCGAGGAGAGTTTCTACATCGACCAATTGACCAACTACATCGAAACACATGTATTGGACGAAGGTACCAAAGCTTTCAACCAAACGGTTCTGTACGGCAAAGACATAGACTACAAAGCGGTGTTGGACAGTGCGCGCCGTTACCCCGTTCTATCGGACAAACAGGTGGTAATCATCAAAGAAGCGCAAGAACTGAAAACCATTGACAAGCTAGAACCCTATTTCCAAAATCCACTGGAAAGCACTATTCTAGTGCTCGCGCACAAGCACAAAAAACTCGACAAACGTAAAAAATTTGCCAAAACCCTCTCTAAATCTAAGAAAGCTTGTCTTTTTGAATCGAAGAAACTCTACGACAAGCAGGTTCCCAACTGGATCAGCAACTACTTAAAAGACAAAGGTGTTGGAATAAGACCTGCGGCCTCCCAGTTGCTGGCCGAGTATTTGGGCAGTGATTTATCCAAAATTGCCAACGAATTGGATAAGCTGTTGCTGAATTTGCCGAAAGGCGCTAGTGTAGACAAGCAGTTGATTCAGAAAAACATTGGAATTAGTAAAGACTTTAATGTATTTGAATTGCAAAATGCGTTGGGTCGACGCGATGGCTTTAAGAGTTTTTTAATTGTAAAATACTTCATTGCCAATCCTAAAAACCATCCACTCCCGATGATTACGGCAACATTGTACAACTTTTTTAGTAAGGTATACGTTTGCCAAACCATGCTGCGCTCTAATGATGAGACCATTGCCAAAGCTATTGGAGCCAATAAGTTTTTTGTCAAGGATTACAGAAGTGCCGCAAAAGCTTATAACCGTCCACAATTGGAGCGTGTCTTTCATCTCCTCAAAGAATACGATTTGCGCTCTAAGGGGGTCAACAACGTCAACAACAGTACGGGCGAATTGCTGCGAGAAATGATCGTCCAGATTTTAGCGGATTAAGCATTGTAGGGAACTCCCCTTTACCGCAACTCGGTATACAACTTTTCGCGTACGCACTCTGGGGTATCGGCTTCCAGCGCATCGGCTATTTTTAAAAAATAAAGATCTCCTACAAACTGGTACAAAGTTCTCAGCTGCTCTATATGTACAATGTGGTAGCTACAATATTGAACGCTGCAATAACGATGAGAGATGCTCTTTAAATTTTAGGACAACAACTATTTAACAGTAGTAAATGTAGTTTTTTCTAAAGAACAATTAAACAATTTTTATAAAACCCTCACCATATAGCAATAAATTATTAAATTAATAAGATTTTAATTGTAAGAAAGCCTTACCCAGGTAGTCCACCAAATCTCCTGCGGTTAAACTTTCCTCGCTGCGCTCGGCGGCTCCAATATCGCCCGCCAGCCCGTGCAAGTAAACGCCTAGTACACAGGCTTCTAAGGGGTTGTATTCCTGCGCTAGCAATCCTGTTAAGATGCCCGTTAGCACATCGCCGCTGCCTGCTGTCCCCATTCCTGGGTTACCTGTAGAATTAAAATAACACAAACCTTCTGGCGTAGCAATACAAGTATTGGCTCCTTTCAAAATAATGTAAACATCGTACTCTTGTGCTTTTTGCCGTTGCAGCTCGTTGCGCTCAAAGTTGTCGTAGGCGCGTCCAAACATGCGTTCAAATTCTTTGGGATGCGGGGTAAGGATACTTTTGGCGGGGACATACTCAAACCAATCGGGGCTTTGTCCCAAAATGTTGAGGGCGTCAGCGTCTAAAACGGTCGGTTTGTTGACGTGTTTTAGCATGTAGCACAAGGCGTTGCGGGTGCGGTTTTTGGTACTTAGGCCACAGCCAATACCGATGGTCGAATATTTGGGCAAATCGTATACTTTGGTAAAAATAAAACGGTCTTCGTCCAAACTCACCATCGCTTCTGGAACAGAGGTTTGTATGATTTCATAACCACAAATAGGTACGTGTACCGTAACCAGCCCCACCCCTGCCCGCAAACAAGCTTTGGTTGCCAAAATAGCCGCTCCCATCTTACCATAGCTGCCCGTAATCAGCAATGCATGTCCAAATACGCCCTTGTGGGCAAACTTGTCGCGTTTTTTGTACAAACGCCCTACCATACTGGATGTAATGTAGTGAAAAGGTGTTTCTACTGTAGCTAAATAACTAGGATGGAGTCCAATAGACTTGTAAACAAAATCTCCTACGTAATGAAAATTTTCTGGAAAGAGAAACGCCAGTTTGGGTGCTTCAAAAGTAAAGGTATAGTCTGCTTCAATAGCCGCCCCTGTTGTAGGCGACTCGGTAAAAACGCCCGTTGGCACATCTACTGCAACAATAGTGTTCTCACACTCGTTGATGAACTGCACAATTTCTGCCAACTCGCCCTCTACGGCACGCGACAAGCCCGATCCCAGAATAGCATCAATTAGGATTTCTTCGGCTCCAAAAATAGGCATGTCCTCTAGACTGTTGACGGTGCGCACTTCTAGCTTCTGCAACTTTTCTAACTGCTCTACCCGCTCCAAATTGCTTTCAAAATCTTGGGTAGTTTGGTCGCTCAAATCAACAATAAATACAGCTACATCGTACTCCAATTGTTGCAACAAACGCGCAATTGCCAGGCCATCGCCACCGTTGTTCCCCTTTCCACAAATTACACTAATGGCTAAATACTTATCTTTGGGAAACTCCTTCACAAACCAAGTTACGAAACGACGACTAGCACGTTCCATTAGGTCTATGGACAAAATAGGTTCCTGTTCAATGGTATAAGCATCCGCTTCTCGCGTCTGTTGTGTGGACAAGATTTTCATGATCGTATTGGATTTATAATTGGATGATTAATTGAGGTTAATACTTTACTAAGAGGGGTCGGGAATCAAATAAGGATCGGTGTAATCGCGGTTGCCAAAGGAATAGAAAAAACGGTCGCGCAATTGCAAATAAGCGGGTGTTTCGTCGTCGTAAACCGTTAGGCTACAAGTAAATAGAAGCGCGTCAATGATCACACATTGCACGTATACTTGTGCGGCTTGGGTACGCAGCACTACTCGGCTTCCTTCGTAAATACCTTGGCTGTAAAACACTTCCTGTCCGCTAATGTTTGCGTCTACGTCTTCCGCCAAATCTTCTACAATAGCTTCGTAATAGGCCAGCCGATAGGCTTTGTTTTCCTGAAAAGAAGCTAAGTTTGACAGGTCTGTCACACTGCATTGAAAACGATATTTGTTGCGTTTGAGCAAAAAATCTAAGCGTTTCTGACTTTGGCTGCTGCGCTCTCTAGGTGCTTTGGGAAAGCCGATGTAATAGCCTTCGGGCAAGTCCACCAGCACCCAATTTTCAGGCAAACGCCCTTCTTTAAGGCGCAATGTATCTTCTAAAGTTATTTCGTTTTCTATCGGTGTCTCTTGCGCTGCTTCCTGTTTGGCCGTTTCTCCGCTTTGGCAAGCCATCAAAAAGCTCATCAAAAGCCCTAATAGTAAGAAAATAATTTTCATTGTTATGGTTGATAATTTGCGCACAAACTACGATAATTTATGCAGCCTTGTTGTATTTTAAGGAATAATTCCCCATTCCAACACTCCTTGTTCCTTTTGTGCTCAACAACAGCCATTTTACCTGCAAAGCCATAGAATTCCAAGGCTTTTAACAGGTCAAGTAGATGGTATTGCAATCAGCGAAGAATTTTTGTTAACCTTCGCTTTTATTATGGAAATTCCGATGCTCTTAATCGTAGCCTCCAAATACCTTCCACAGCATTTTAATAGGCCCATCAATTTATTTTTTGCGCTGCTGCTGATCGTCGTACAAGCAGGCAGTTTGCTGGGCGCGCACAACAGCCTCCACTATCTGTTTTTTAGTGCTGTAGAAATAGGCACTTTGTGCTGCATTCTATGGGTCGCTTGGAACTGGAGGACGCTGCCCAGCGAAACAGCAACCGCCGTTTAAGCTTTTTTCTTCAAAGCACCGTACAATTCGCCCCCTTTAGAAAATAAGCGGTCTACCTTTTTGCTCACTTTAGGATCTACCACCAACGGCGGGGCATGGTGCGGTTTGATGCGCGCATCAATAATTAAAGCTCCACGACAACCCCAGTGTTTGTGTTCCGTAAATGCCTGCACCCCGTGTATATCATGGGATGGATTGGAACGCGTAAAGGTAACCCAAAGAAAATTATTGAGCGTTTGCGCCACAAAAGCACTATCATCCGCCACCACAACCATCGGAATTGCATCCCAATTGTAACGTTCTAGGTGCTGTTCTAGCTGGCGAATTGCCCGCGTTCCTGTTTCGGCATCGCTGTAGGGTAGGCTCTGTATGGCCAAAATCCCAGGCTGCACAAATACAGGCTTAGAAAAGCCTGTAGGCAAGTCAAAATTAGTGGGCAAAGTGGTGCTCAATTCCCGTCGTTTTAGACCGCAGCAAGCAACCACTACTTTAGACCCTGCGTTCCAGCCTTCGCCAGAATAATCCAAGGTGTCCATGGTAGTTTTGGTTTGGAAATGCAAATCCCTCGTCCAGTCTACCCGCTCTAATACGTGTTGAAAATAATGGCGAATATCGTGCGCCGTCAGATTGGGATCATCGCTGTGGTCGGCGATAAAGAGATACTTAGCCAACGACGTCTGCCCTTTGCCCAGCAAATGATTGGCAATGGTCAAGATTTCTTCGGGGCGCTTTTCGCGGAACGGCATGTAGCGTTCGCTACCAATGGCCAACAACAAGGGATGCACCCCTGCAGCATCAACGGCATTCACCTCTTTGAGTCCAGGAAATTCTTGCGGCGCTAGTTCTTTCACCAATTCGTGAATCAGATAGCCAAAATTGGAATCTTCGGCAGGCGGCCGCCCTACTACCGTAAAATGCCAAATGGGGTCTTGGCGGTGGTACACCCCTTCTACCTTCATAACTGGAAAATCATGCGCCAAGCTGTAGTAGCCCAAGTGGTCGCCAAAAGGCCCTTCCATTTTCTTTTTGTTTTTGAGAATGGTTCCCGTGATGCAAAAATCAGCATCCGCAGATAAGGTATAACCGTTGTGTTGGAAATAGCGAAAGCGACGCCCGTTGAGCAGGCCAGCGAAAGTCAGCTCCGAAAGGTCTTCGGGCAAGGGCATAATTGCGGAAAATGCGTTGGAGGGCGGCCCACCCACAAACACCGTGACGCGGAAAGGCTCGTCCGATTGGTTGTAAGCTTTGTGGTGGACGCCAATACCACGGTGCAACTGGTAGTGCAACCCAATTTCCTTATCGGGAATGTAGTCGTTGCCCGACAATTGGATGCGGTACATGCCCAAATTAGATTTCATAATATCGCGCGAATGCGGTGCCATAGAAAACACTTGTGGCAAGGTGACAAAAGCACCGCCGTCCATCCCCCAAGATTTGATTTGCGGCAGCTGTCCAACGCTTGTTTTACCATAGAGAATAGGTTTGCGCCAAGCTTTTTTGGGCAAGCCGTTGAGTGCGGTGAACGGCGTTTTTAGGTAGCGCAGGGGCTGTTTGACCAATTGAATGGGATCAATTTTTAACTCAATTACTTTCTGTACCGCGCTTAAGGTATGCCGAAACAAAAAACGGGTTTGATCGGGCGTGGCATATAAATTAGAGAGTGCTTGAAAAGGGCTACCTTTGACCCGCTCAAATAAAATAGCGGGGCCGTCCGCATCGTGTACTCGACGGTGTATTTCGGCCATTTCTAGGTTGGGATCTACTTCTGTCTTGATGCGCAGCAAGCGTCCATGTTTTTCCAAATCTTTTGCGCAGTCTCTTAAACTCTTGTAACTCATGTTTGTTTTTTTATAAACTTTTCGGGACGATGGTATCGCTCAATAACAAACTTTAGGGGTTGCGGTTTGCTTTAAGGCATAGAATTTAGTATTTGCTAAAATAGACTATTTTAAGATCGCGTGCAGGTCTATACGGTTTATTTTTCTTATTTAATTTCGATATAAATTAGGTAGCATGGAACCATTTGCTACAAGCGCGCCACAAAACTGCGTACAGTGCCTAACTTTCTCACCGAGTATTTGTATTATAAAGCGCAATTGGAATAAAAGACAAGCAGCAAACGGCAGTAACAATGGAATTAAATTACAAGGTTTTTGGAGAAGGGCATCCTGTAGTCATCATCCATGGATTATTTGGCACCTTAGACAATTGGCAAACGGTGGCCAAGAAATTGAGCAAGGATTTTA
>CAYUZF010000018.1:35591-36931 GCA_964449615.1 uncultured Aureispira sp. | reverse complement strand
ACCCGTTGGTATTTCGGATGTTATGCTGTACTTGGGACGCGCTCTGTTTTGTAAGGCAATCTTCTGGGTAGTTGACATTTTTCACAATACCCACATCCCGCATCTTTTTTAAGCATTCTGAAATATATGCGCCGTTGCAATCGTCTTTTTTAGAACTAATTCGGTAAGCAAAGCCCTGGGAAAAAGCGTTGGCGTTGATTTTTGATTTGTCGGTCCAGCCGTAGCGCTGGGCTTCTAGGATGGTGCGGGCGCAGTACCCTGCTGCCCAAGAAGTACAAGTGCCATAAAGCCCTTGGCTGCGCGGGCTAGGGGCGTATTGTTCCAGCGAGGCACGACTGTCTACCGAGCGATAATTGCCCGTTGTTAAGCGCGCTTTCACAGGCAACTCTTCAAAAGCAGGATCGGGTTCCTCTGGAATGCCCATCCCAAAAGGAAAACCGTCAGGCTGTGCCTGTACTTGGGCAAGCGCCCCAAAAAGCAAACAAAGGCTGATGAAAAGAAGCTGTTTCATAGTTATATTTCTTAATGCATTCGACGGATTCGTCGGCAGTGAATTAGATGCTGTAATAAAGGTTAACGGCGACGGAATATAAAATTGCCACCCTCGTCTCCCGTCTGAGGCATAACGCCAAACTGAGGAATGTGGTTGTTGGGGCTGTTGTAAATTACCGCAGGTTTTACTTTAGAATACAAGGTTTCTGCGGATAGACAACTGCTGTTATTTTCTTTCAATTTTTTAATCAAATACTCAAAGAAAATACTGTTGTCTGGTACCACCGTATTGGCACCGCTGGTCATGGCGCGGCGGCTGGGAATGCGCTCCATTTCTGCGCAAGCAAATTCCGTTACATTGCGGTAGCCGCCCGTAAAAATAGACCCGCTGAAACAAGCGTCGGCAATCACCAGCGTATGCTGGGTGTTAATGCTGTTGACGTAGTCGCGCAACTCGGCATTAGAAAACCACTTGGATCGACTGTTTTTGTCGGCATCGGCAGGCAGCCAGTAGCCAATTTCGTTTTTTACAATACCGTGTCCAGAATAGAAAATCAACAATTTGTCTTCGTCGCTAAGGCGTTCTTGCAGATAGATTAGTTTATTGATAATGGCGTCTTTGTCGGGGTTTTTGAGCAAATGCACGTTGCCGCGTTCAAACGTGTAATCGTTGACCAAGGTCGCCGCCAATTCTTGGCAATCTCCAATGGGTTCATTCAAATCATCAATCGAAAAATCATCGTAATTCTGAACGCCAATCAACAACGCGTGGTAGTTGCCCCCTGTACTGGCTTTGTATTCTATAACGCGTTTTTCAGAAACAACCTTGGCAGAAGCCGTTTCTACTT
>CAYUZF010000018.1:35280-35581 GCA_964449615.1 uncultured Aureispira sp. | reverse complement strand
CAATCACCAATTCGTTGCTGCCTGGACGCAATTTTACTTGCTGGTCGATACTGGCCGAGCAATCACTGGCCACACCAAAGCCACGCATTGCAAAAGAACGACCGTTGACGCTCAACTTCATGCTGCGAATGTCTTCTTCGGCACTGATACAAGCTTTTACCCGGTAAGTATCTTCGGTACTAGAAACAAAGGCATTAAAGGGATAATCCCAAGTGATCGTAGGGCGCTCTGCTTTGTTGCGCTGTACTTGTGCCAACGCACGTTGGTATTCTGCTCTATTGGAAGGGTTGGCAGCAATGGC
>CAYUZF010000018.1:31648-35270 GCA_964449615.1 uncultured Aureispira sp. | reverse complement strand
TTTGTTCATATTGCTGCGCGCCAAACTCAAAGCTTTTGTCAAATCCTCCGAACTTTCGTGACAACGACCCAAACAGTTGTACAAGACACCACGCGTGTGGTAGTTGTAGGCGGTGGGCGTAATTTCTATGGAACGCGTCGCATCATTGACACCACCTAAGCAATTGCCATTTTTAAATTTGGCCCAAGCGCGGTTGTTGTAAGCGCCAGCATGGCGGGGATTTATTTTACACGAGGTAGCAGGTGCCGCACTCGAAGCACTGCTCGTAGTTGAACAGGATGCTGGTAATTTTGCGTCCACTGTCGTAATTCTTTTGGATAAAATCTTTGGGCAACGTGCTGTTGACGGCATAGCGCTCGGCTTTGCGGTTGTTGTAATTGGACATCACCACCACCCATTTGCCTTCGCCATATGCCACGCTAGAAATTTGCTTGCCCTTTTGGTACTGTTGGTTGATCCAGTCGACTGGAAACTTGCTGCTGCGTTGGTAGACCTGTTGGCCATAGGGCAAGCCCTGCGCCAACACAGCTACCCATTCGCCGTTGCCATATGCCAAATCTACAATAGCTCTGCCATCGTTCCACTTATCGCGAATAAAACCCTGGATGTCTTCAAAATTGTTGTATTTCACCCAGCTCTCGCGGCTCAAGCCCGCCCCTTTGGACATGACTACCATCCAGCGGTTGCCCGCATAGGCAACTTTGGTAATATCAAATCCATCTTTCCATTGTTGTTCCACCCAAGTGCTAGGGAATTTTTGACTGCCGTAGTAGCGCTGTTCGCTGTAAGGCATGGAACTAGTGACCACAAGCCATTCTCTTTGGTTGTAAGCAATATCGGTGATGTATTGGCGTCTGTCCCACTGTCGTTGAACAAACGCGGCTGGAAATTCTTTGCTGCTTTCGTAAGCTTGTGTACCGCCTTTTTCTGTCATAACCACCGCCCAAGTATTGTTTTGCGCTTGTAGACGGCTCGCTATGCTCAATAGAAATAGGCATCCAAGAAGTAATAATCGCATAAAAGAGTCGTTTTGTTAGGTGAAAATTTTAAAATGCTGCTCCACAATAGTAGAACAGCGCAAACTGGAAAAAAGCTAAGAAGCTAAAAGGATAGTTGTTAATATCCTAGAATTGTGCCAATTATTTTGGTAAAGAGCGGAAATATTTTACACCAGTAGCTCAAAGAACTTGGGTAAGTTCTCTTAGCCTAAACTTTTGAAGGCTGGAATTTATTGTATTTTGTGTTTCATTCTTTGAATTGCTCAGCCAATAACAACCGAGAAGCTATGAAATGGTTACCAGAATACATTGATGATTATGCCGCTGCGCACACCCGCGTAGGGGGAGCGACGTTGCTGCATGCGTTGGAGCGCAAAACGCACCTAGAAGTTATGCGCCCCCAAATGCTATCGGGCTATTTGCAAGGGCAGTCTTTGGCGTTGATGAGTCGTCTACAACGTCCGCAGCGCATCCTAGAAGTAGGCACCTATACGGGGTATTCGGCGCTTTGCTTGGCACAGGGACTTTCTGAAAAGGGGCAGTTGCACACCATTGATAACAACCCTGAGCTGGAAGCAGTCGCCACCGAATTTTTACAACAGGCTCCCCAAGCTGCGCAAATCCAGCAACACCAAGGCAATGCTTTGGAGATCATTCCCACGCTGGAAGAGACCTGGGACTTAGTATTTTTGGATGCGGATAAGATCAACTATGCTGCTTATTATGCTTTGATTTTGCCACGCTTACGCCGCGGAGGTTTGTTGATCGCAGACAATGTACTTTGGCAGGGCAAAGTTGCAGCGGGCAGCCACGAAAAACGAGCAAGCGCATTGGCGGGCTTCAACCAATTGGTACACGAAGACACTCGGGTGAACAATGTGCTGTTGCCCTTGCGAGATGGTTTGTTGATGGTAGAGAAGTTGTAGGTTGTTATTTATAAAAATAAAATAATTTTATGGTGGAAGGGGGGGGATTTAGTAAACTATTTTCCGCTATAGTCTGTTGTCTTTCCATTCACATCAATGAAACGCTCAAGTTTGCTCCTATTAGCCTCATTCGTTTGAACAAAAAGCCTAGAATAGAGGAGTATTTGCCGAAGTTTTGTCCTAAGTTTTTATCTAAAATTCAAGAGTTCTATAAGAAAATAAGACCAGTTTGAGCTAATTTTATTCTTTTGGTTGATTATGAGTAACCTATATTTTGGTTTTTTAAGAAAAATAGATACCTTAATTGAAGCAATAAGCTCTTCATGGGCTGTACCTACAAGAAAACACCATGCCTCCTATATGAACTGTATATGAATAACATACGCTATGAAATGGCATCTTATTTCTTGTCTTTTACTAAAATAGACACACCTATTTTTTCCTATTACGCAAAACTTCGTTAGTTTTGTTGGTGAACTTAGCAAAATACCTTTCAGGATGAAATTAAAACCAATTTTATTAGCAATCCCCCTATTGCTGTCTAATGGATTGGTAGCAGAGACGCCCCTCACTTCTACTAATCATCTATCAGAAGAATATTCCCCCCTTGCTGATAAATATATTCGTGCACACGAGCATTTGGCAGTCGCCGAAATGGAACGAACAGCCATTCCCGCCAGCATCACGCTTGCGCAGGGCATGTTAGAATCGGGCTATGGAACGAGTGAATTGGCCAAACATGCCAACAACCACTTTGGCATTAAATGTCACAAAGGTTGGACAGGGGAAACCTATACCCGCCGTAGTAAAGAGAATGTAGATGGCAGTAGCATTGTGCGCAACTCTTGTTTTCGCGCCTACAGTACTACCGCAGAGTCCTACGCCGATCATTCCGACTTTTTAGCTTCCCGCTCCAACTACTCGGCTTTATTCTTAGCCAATACAACCGATTACAAGGTATGGGCAGAAGGACTAGTAAAAGGGGGGTATGCCACCGATCCAAAATACGCTGCTAAGTTAATCAGCACTATTCAAGCCTATCGACTAGACAAATACGACACTTATACCAATACTGTTTTAGCGTTCAACAACACCACAGCAGAACAAGAATACCAAGAAGATATTCCAGCCCTCAAACGCCGCATACAAACGTTGGAGTCGATTCTGTCCCAAACAGAGTTGTACAAAGAGGAGTTGCAGGAGTGTCTCAGTACCAAACAACAGGAAGTAGCGCGCCTGAAAGACCAGCAAGCGGATTTGAAACGACAGTTGGAAGAAAAAATTCAATTGTTGGATGGTAATTTGGCGATTCAGTACGATATGATTGCCGATTTGCAGAAGCGGTTGCAACGCGTAGAGAATATCCAGCAGGATATGATCAAAGCAGACCCTTTGGCCAATTATTTTAACGAAGATGGAAGTTTAAAAGATCAGGTAGCCATTTTCCCTCCACAGAAATTGGACAGCGAAGGTATTTTTTACCAGAGTGGGCGCAAAGCTACGGTGGTTAGCAAAGATTACAACTTGATGGAAATTTCGGATCGTTACAACATCGCTTTTAAAGATTTGTTGAAATACAACGATTTGAGCAACGACGTAGATTTGGAAGCAGGGTATTACGTGTATTTAGAACCTAAGGCCAATTATGTCAAAGACGAAAACAAACCCCACCAAGTAGTTATTGGTGAAACCATGCAC
>CAYUZF010000018.1:27846-31638 GCA_964449615.1 uncultured Aureispira sp. | reverse complement strand
TCCAAGCTTTACCAACGCAACCATTTGAGAGTAGGCCAAGAGCCACAGTTGGGCGAATTTATTTTCTTGAACAAAAACAACGACAAACGCCCTACTTTGAAACCACAGGGTGACGCTGGTAACTTCGATGCGAAGTTTGGCGGTGGGGGAGCAGGCCAACGATAAGGGCTTCCAAAAGACAGATAACATTGCTATAAAAGGGGTGTTCCGAACAACAATCGGAACATCCCTTTTTCTATAACCAATCTTTACAAAGTTGCCTTAAAAACCACTGTTTAAAGTTATTTACATCCCAAGCCCTTCGGGGTTGACAAAAAAAGCTGTATTTTTAACTTTACAGAACAGCAGGACGCTTTAAAAACAGCGCAGCGCAAACAACTTCGTCCACGCTCTAAGCGTTCTTATAAAACACAACAACGCTTCTTCCTCAACCGATCGCTGGCGGGAAAGGGAGGAGTTTTAAAAACAAACGACTACATGCCAAAATACGGTACGATATTGCTCTGGTGTTGCGCAGTTTGGACAACAACCGCCTACGCACAAAACGACAGCAAAGATATAGAGGTCAACGATTACATCGCGATGTACAAGGACATTGCCATTCAAGAAATGGAGCGCAGCGGTATTCCCGCTAGTATTACCTTAGCGCAAGGCATCCACGAATCGGCTTTTGGCAACAGCGAATTGGCGCGCAAAGCCAAAAATCACTTTGGCATCAAATGCACCAAAGATTGGGAGGGCAAAACCATGTACAAATGGGACGATGAGGCGCGCAAGTCTTGTTTCCGATTTTATAATTCTGCAGAGGATTCCTACGTAGACCATACCGATTTTCTGCTCAACCGTCGCCATTACGCCTTTTTATTCAATTACGATAGAACCGATTACAAACGCTGGGCAAAAGGCTTAAAAAAGGCGGGCTATGCAACCGATCCGCGCTACCCCGAAAAACTAATCAAGACCGTAGAATTGTACCAATTGCAGCAGTACGACAAAGCAACAGGCGTACTGGCTTACGATACCAGTCGTTTGGTAGTGCCTGTTCCCATTGTAGTGGGCAAGCGCCGCAAGCCGCGCTCATTTTTCTTCAAACGCTATAAACCAGGACTGTTTCGTACCAATGACGCCACTTATGCTATTTCCAGAAAGGGCGAATCGGCTCTAGCAGTGGCCAAGCGTTTTGGAATTCCTTACAAGCGGTTTTTGAAATTTAATGATTTGGAGGATGGCGATCAATTGATGGATTACCAACCCGCCTACATTCAACCTAAGAAAAACGTCTACCGAGGCGAAGAGGAAATTTATCGCGTAGAAAAAGACATTACCATGTATGAAATCGCGCAGGAGTTTGGTATAAAATTATCGAGCTTGTTGGCGCTTAATTTAATGAAAGAGGGGGAAGAACCTCAAAATGGCGAAAGCATTCAACTAAAAGAAACAGCGTTGGCTAAACCAAAACTACGTCCCCGCCAGCACGTAGATTTATTGCCGTCGCCCTATGTAGAAGAAGACAAAGATGCGCCTCTGAAAACACCCGTCAAGAAAACAGTACCGCCTGTAGTCATTCCAAAAGTAGAGCGCCCCAAACCTGCCCCGCTGGTTTTAAATACGCCTACTTATGACCCTGTTGTTTACGCAGATACCACTACCATCAACACGTCTAAGTCGAAAGATAAAACCTTTTTGGATGCGCGGATAAAACCCAACAACAGCGGCATCAATACCAACCGTACATCCAACAACACAGGAGGCGTTGTTCGTCGGCCGCAGGGAAATAGTTCTACCACTGCCACCACCAATACGACTACGATCACAAGAAGACCCAACACCACTCCAAACATCAACACTACCCCTAGTAATACTACGGTTATTCGCCGTCCTAATACAGGGAACAGCGCCAACAGCTCGGTCAATCAAGATGCTTTGTTTCAACCTAGTGACAATACTCCTAACAATAGTACGATCATTCGCCGACCCAATACTACACCCGACAACAACACGGCTATAAATACTACTGTTAATCCCAATCCTGATAATATGGGATTGCCTAAGGAGTACACAGGACCTAACAATACAACAGGCTTCAACAATTCAGGGAGTACCCGCGATTACCACCGCAAACCCGTTATTGAGAACCCCAATGTATTGCCCAATCCCAGTGCTTTAAATACAACACCTGTGAACAGTGTGGTGCCAAGTGCAGCGGAAAAAGTACACGTGGTTCAGAAAGGAGAGACGCTGTATGCGATTCATCGCCGTTACAACATTCCTGTTGCGGTGATCCAGCAAGCCAACCAACTGGCGGGAACAACTATTGCCGTAGGTCAAAAATTGATAATTCCTGTTAAATAATTGGTAAAGCAGGGGTTAGAGAAAGAACGGTTCATAGCTTGGAACGAAGTTCGCAACCAATTCTAAGATAATTTTTTAGAAGTCAACGATAATTATGAAATTAAATACTACCTGCTTTTTTGTGAAGTATACCGCTTGGGCGACTTGTTTTTATGCTGCTGTAGCGTTGGGGTTATCGAACACCGCAACGGCACAGATTGAGAACAGTACGTTCATTGACATTCACATCAATGCCAGTAAAAAGCCTTTCAATTCCCGTTCAGCGGGGGTGCAATACAATTTGTGGGAACCGATGTACCACGAGTGTGGAAACGAAGACCAGCGGTCAAAGACCGTTATGCAAAATATTGGTTCCTTGGTGCCTAAGCAATCCCAATCGCATTTTGAAGCGTTGGCCAAGGGCAATACCCGCATTGCTTGTTTGAATTTGTCGCCTATTGAACAGCAATTCATCAGCTCCAACAGTTCGTTCTCCGACAAAAATAAAAAACGCACCGTTTCCTGTGTTTCTGGCGTAAATGCCAACCAGTTGTTCTTGCGTAGAAAGGAGATTGACTACTTCAAGGATTTGGTAGAACACATCAGTTTTATACAGCGGTTTGAAAACCGTCCTTATGTGGTGAATGGTTTTGCGTATCAATTTTCATTGATTCGCAACCGCCAAGAATTACAAGAGGTGGCGTTGGACAACAACCGTTTGGGGATGTTACTGACGGTGGAAGGGGGCCACGCTTTGGGGCACTCTATCTATATCAATGATAAAATTACAGACCTAGAGGAGTATAAAATGTTGGTGCTGGAAAATGTAGACCGTCTCAAGGGCGCGCGCCCATTGATTGATGGATCGGATATTATACTAGATATACCGATTATGTGGATTTCAATGTGCAAGAGTTACAACAACGGCTTTGGAGGGCACGCCAATTCGTTGAGCAAGGCTTTTCAATCCATTTATAACAAACCCGACGGGTTGAACGCCAAAGAAACCAAACTGGGCATCGAAGTTATTGAGCGCTTGCTGTCTAAAGACAAAGGGCGTCGGGTGTTGATTGACATCAAACACATGAGTCTATTTTTTAGAACGCGTTATTACAAGAGTATTGAGCGTTCTGAAATTTTGGGCGATGGGGTGCCGATTGTTTGCAGCCATTGTGGAATCAGTGGTCTAGCCAAAAACAACGCCTTGTACCGCAAGCGCGATGAGGATTCTAAAAACAACAATTATTACCTCAACCATTGGCAACAGAATTTGTCTTCCGAAGACATCGGAAAAATCTTCCTTTCTAAAGGATTGATTGGCGTTACCTTAGATAAAACGGTTTTGGGTGGACAGATGGCGCTTACACAGATCAACGAAACCTTGCCCAATACTGTACAGCGCCGCCGCGCTTGTGTCAAATTATTGTTGGCTAATATTCTCACCATTGTAAACACGGTCAA
>CAYUZF010000018.1:27348-27830 GCA_964449615.1 uncultured Aureispira sp. | reverse complement strand
CTGCTGCTTGGGATTTTATCAGCATTGGCTCCGATTTTGACGAGATGGTAGCGCCGCTCGATCCTTACCAAACGGCAGAGGATTTGCCGCAATTGGCGGTTGATCTACAGCGTTTTTTGGAGCGTCCAGAGCCAATCAACGATCTGTTTTCGGAGGAGGACATCCGCACGTTGATGTTTGATTTGACGCCTACGGAAATTACCAGTAAGATTATGAGTTTGAACGCGTATAATTTTATGAGTCGGCATTTGACTTCTTTGGAAAAAGAGTAGGTTGGGGGAGTGTTGGCATGCAGCTAGTAGAGGGCAAAAACTATCGCGCAGCGCTGGGAGTTCCTACTAGCTGCATGTGTGTAGTTACACCTTGCGTTGCAACAAATCTTCCAATGCGCCTACCAATTCTGGATAGTGCCACTCGTGGCCGAGGTCGAGCAAGGCCTGTGGCAGTACGCGGGTGCTGTTCAGTACCACATCGGCCATTTC
>CAYUZF010000018.1:15839-27321 GCA_964449615.1 uncultured Aureispira sp. | reverse complement strand
GTGCGCAAGGCAATGGCAGGAACGGGTAGGAGTAAGGTGTTTTGGTCGTGTGCTGCCGGGAGCGCTTTGGCTAAGGCTTTGTTGGTGGTAGGATTGGGGTTGGTGCCGTTGTACACCTCCGTCATTTGTTCGTCTTCCAACGCGCGGATAAAAATACGGCAAAGGTCGTCGATGTGTATCCAAGACATGTATTGTTGCCCATTGCTAAAATAAGCGCCTACATGAAAGCCATACGACATATTGATTTTCTCCAATGCACCCCCTTGTGTCGATAAAACCACCCCCACGCGTACGATAGGCGTTCGAATGCCCGACTCACGTATACCGTCGGCTGCGCGCTCCCATTTGATACAAACTTCACTCATAAAATCTTTGCCTGGAGGCGAATCCTCTACCAATAGGCGCTCCGCTTTATCGCCGTAAAAGCCCACTGCCGAACAAGCGACAAACACCGATGGCTTTTGCGCCAACTTGGACAAATAATTCGCCAGCAAATGTGTAGACTCAATGCGGCTGTCTAGGATCACTTGCTTGCGCGCAGGTGTCCAACGCTTATCCGCTATGCCTGCACCTGCTAAATGAATAATGCCATCTACGCCTTCAAAAGCTGCGGGGTCAATGGTTTTAGCGTCAATATCCCACTGGTAAGCGGGGTATTTGGCGTTGAGGTTTTCGGTACGGCTCAAGTGGCGTACGGTATACCCTTTTTGGGCGAGTAAGTCGCTGATACGGGAACCTAGCAGCCCCGTTCCTCCAGTAATTAGTATGGTGTTCATGATATAGCGGTATATACTTAAATTGGTAGAATAATTTTCAAAAAAAGGCAACTCTCAACATTTGATATGTTGTAATTACTCAATATTTCCCTATCTTGGGAGGCTCATAATCCTAACGGTACCATCAACAACTATCCAACTCCATTCGTAACGCAAAGAGGTCGATTAAATCCAGAGGAATTGTTGACTGCTTTACTATCCTATTCATCGTCCTGTGGGTAAATATGGTATAGGAAATTAGTTTTTTATTACAAACACAGCAAAACAACATCGTTGCTAATGGCATCTCTTGATTTGCTAAAAAAAAGAATGTACTCGTATGAAAATCTCCCAGACACTGAAACATATAGGTTTGGCTATCGGCTTAGTAGCTGTAGTAGTAGCCTGTGATGATGGAACAAACACCACCAACGCTGATCCTACTGTTGCACCAACGGAGACCACCACCAATAGAGCCGAGTTGGTTATTCACGAATTGAACGATCCCGATGGGATGAATCCCTTAACTTCCAGTGCGGCCAATGCATTGTACATGCACAACAACCTATTCAGTAAATTGTTGGTCTATGATTTTCAAACGCTAAAACTTACGCCGCAATTGGCCGTAGCGCTTCCAGAAATTAAAGTACTGGAAGAGGGGGCTTATGCGGGCGGAATGTCTTTGACGTATGAGATACACCCAGAAGCGAAGTGGGACAATGGAGAGCCTATTATGGCAAGTGATTATGTTTTTACTATAAAAGCTATTAAGAATCCAAAAGTAAACAGTGCACAACTGCGGCCCTATTTGGATTTCTTGGCCGCGATAGAAATTGATCCAGAGAATGCTCGAAAATTTACCATCTATTCCAAAGAGCGCTATTTTAGAGCCGAAGAATCATCGGGAGAAGAGGCTTTTGTGTTGCCCGAATACCACTATGACCCAGAGGGGTTGATGCGCGGGTTTACCATCGAACAGTTGAGCGACCCCGCCAACCAAGACGCACTTATGCGCGATCCTACCATTACGCGTTTTGCACAGGCATTTAACGCACCAGAGTACAACCGAGAGCCCGATATGGTGGTAGGGAGTGGCCCTTACCGCTTGACCGAGTGGAGCGCCCACCAGCGTATTGTATTGGAGCGCAAACAGGATTGGTGGGGCGATCAAGTAGAAGGTCGTACTACATTAGAAGCGTTTCCTCCAAAAATCATATACCGTATCATTTCGGATAGAACCGCGGCCATTACCAATGCCAAAGATGGTCAAATCGATGTTATCCGCAGCATTCAGCCTACCAAATACATCGAGTTAAAAGACGACTCTAAGTTTAGCAGTAATTTTGATTTGAGTACGCCCAACCAGTTTGCTTACCACTATATTGGGTTTAATATGAAACGCCCACAGTTTCAGGACAAGCGGGTACGCCGTGCCATCGCCCACTTGGTAGACCGCGACGAAATGATTGGCGTTATCTTCGAAGGGATGGCTGTTAAGACCAATGGGCCTATTAATCCCAACAAAACGTATTACAACAAAGATATGAAGGATATTGAGTACGATCCCGAAACGGCGGCGCAATTGCTTCAAGCTGCTGGTTGGAAGGACAGCGACGGCGACAACATCTTAGACAAAGTAATTGATGGAAAAAAAGTAGCCATGCGCGTAGAGTTCAAGTACAAGCAAGGCGATGTAGTGCGGAAAAACATCGGTCAAATCCTAAAAGACGAAGCGGCGCGTGTAGGTATTGAAGTGAGCTTAACACCTGTAGAATGGGCCAAACTGCTCAGTGATGCAGATGAGCGCAACTTTGATATGGTCGCTCTAGCTTGGGTGAAAAATCCAGGGCTAGACGATATGAAACAAGTATGGCACAGTGAGGCCATCGGGCAAGGCGGTTCCAACCGCGTTAGCTTTAGCTCGGCAGAGAAACAAAAGGAATTGTACTACCGCATTCAGGAGATTATCTACGAAGAACAGCCTTATGTATTTCTATTTGTAGCTTCCGAGCGCATTGCGATCAACAACCGTTTTGACGGAACAGAGGTATCTGTACAGCGCCCTGGCTACCGCGATGCTTCATTCAAGTTGCGCCAGCAACAATAGTACATTGATTTTTTGGGGGAGGGGGCAACGGTCATCGAGCATCGCCGAGAGGTTGCCCCCTATCCAAAAAAAGCTACCAAACACCCTTTATTCCGCGCTTACTCCTGCTCGTCGGCTGCCCTCCCAAAAGAAGCTTTCTCTATTCAGTTTTAAACTTCCTTCGTTTAGCGCTTGCGCGTTTTGGATATTGCCATTGACCCAAAGGACTTGCCGCCCATCAAAGCCCGATAAGTACAATTTTTCACCCTGAACCGTACCTTCTAGCGGATAGCTGGAGCCGTTGGCGCGTTGCAGGGTACCCGTAACTTTATTTTTATTGGCGTTGAGGCGCAAACTGGCCGTTGTAGAGGAGTCTTCGGTTATATTGGCGCGAATTTCCCACTCGCCTGTCAGTTCGATGGCTGGTTGTTCCCGAATGTCGGGAAAACGATGGCGGGGGCCTTTAATACCCGAAAACTCAATGGGGTAATTTTCTTCGCGCAAGTCGTAGAGGTAGCCGTTCATTTGATCGATTTGGTAGACAACTTGTAAACGTGTTTGAGCAGCTGCAAAATGGGCAATAAGCGTGTCGCCATACAGGTAAGCACTGTCGGAACGAACAGTGGTGGTGCCCGTTTTGAAGGAGAGTTGCAAGGGTTGGTCGTTGTCCGAATTGTTGACGGTGTACAGTACTGGAACATTCTGCTGCCCCAATTTGAACACCCCCCGCCATAGGCCGGGCGCAACGCCTTTAAATTGTTCGCCTTTCTCTATAGACCAACAACTGCTGAACAAACAGCTGATTAGTAGACTAAAAAATAAGTAACGCATAGGCAAAATATACTGAGCTGTAGGCGGTGAAATACCGCCTGAGATGAGGTAAAAAGTAGAATTTAAAGAAACACAGATTACAAAATCGTTCTTCTTTTCTATAAACAAGATACGCCCTAAAAGGTCAATAAAACTTCTTTTATTAACGTACAAAAGTACCTTATTTTTAGTAGTAAGTGCTACAGGTTGATGTCTTTTCACCGCTTGACTATTCAATTTTTGATTTTGTAAAAACGGGGACGGACAACAGTCTAAATGACCACTCAAAATTTGCTAAACAGCTCAAAAAAAATTGGCCGCAGCGTACCCCCTACAAGCAGAAAATGGTGAATTCGTCATACAACAGTCGATATCCATCTGATCACTTATCAATTATCATCGAAATCTAAGAAATGCGATTTATTTTTTGTATTTTAGTAGCCTTCGTATAGATAAACCCTGCAAAGAGAATGATTTGTAGGGATTTAGGCGAACAATACCAAGAGAAGAAATGTTTCCACTATATTCGCCAACAAATTAATATAACATGTTGAAATTTAGTACCAAAGCTACTTGGCAAGAAGAAGAAGAGGTTGCGCTGTTAGAATTGATCGGAAATTCCGCAAAGGTAGTCGTTTACAACGATGACCACAATACTTTTGATTGGGTTATACAATCGTTTGTAGAGGTTTGCCGACACAGTGCCGCCCAAGCAGAACAGTTGAGTTATCTCATTCATTTTAAGGGGAAAGCTACTGTAAAGTCGGGTTCCAAAAAAGAGCTCAAACCTATAAAAGATGCCTTAGTAGATCGCGGATTATCAGCAGTGATCGAAGAATAAATTGGCACTTTTTGTGATAAAACGTACAAAAAATCCCGTCTGGCTGTTGGCTAGACGGGATTTTTTATGTTTTGTTGTAAAAAGGGATTTTGTTGTAAAAAGGGATTTAATCGTGCTTCCAGAGGAATAATAAAACGGCGGGCAGCCCCCTCTAAAAGAGTAACTCCTTATCGTTCTTTCTCTTTTTCTTTTTCTAACAAACGCTGGCGGCGTTTTTCCAAACGGGCAGCTTTGGCTTCTAAACGGTTTTTCTTAGCGATGAGTTGCTGTCTAGCTGGCGATTCTTCTTTTTCTTTGAGCAAAGGGATGCCTTTTTCAATTTTTTGCACCTGCTTTTGAATTCTACTCTTTTTCTTCTCCACCCCCGTAAGTCTAGACCTGCGAACCTCTTCCACCAGCTCCTGTAGAGAGTTGAATTCCTTGCGGTAGGAGATACCAATACCTGTTCGCATACTTCTACCCAAAATTGTATTCTCTGTTCGGTTGTAAGCTTTGATTCTCAAACGGCCATCGGGCGTAATGAGATATTCAATAATAAAGTCTCCACCAATATAATTGCCGTTGTCCTGCACCAGTGCATCGTCGTTGGCAATGTCCAAGTTAGCGCCTGCATACACACGCAGTTTGTCGTCCAAAAACTTCACGTCACTGCCCAAACGCACGTTGGAAGTGCGCGAACGCACGCTTTGATTCTCGCTGTCCCGAATATTAAAATTAAAGTCAAATTCTAAGCTTGAAATAAAGTCCACATCCTTGACAACACCCACTAGTAAATCGTTGATGTAGCGCGAAAATTGCTGCGATACCAATTCTGTGAGCGTACTAATTCCCGTATTGATGCCCGAAGAAACAACGTTGACATCGTTGCCGTTCTGAATCGGTAAAAACTGTTGCAATACAATCAATCCAAACACCTGTCGGTTTAGCTCATTTTTGTCGGCATGTATGGCCCGCAATGCAATGGCTACGCTGTTTTGTAGGCGTTGAGGAACATCTGTGACCGAAATTTTAAAGTCAATCTGTGGAGAGAACAGCGCGCCTTTAATGTCCATCAACAACTCCACACGGCAAGGCGTATTGGCCAAACTGGCCAATTCAGGATCGTTGACGGTAAAACTTTGTACCAAGTTGGCCACGCCCAAATTTTTGACGTAAGCCGCCTGAATATCTAAGCGCGCCATAGTTGGATCGCCGTCGTTATCCCCCCAAACAACCGTTCCTCCTTTTTTTACTTCAAAAGGTTTGTTGATTAGGTTTTTATACGTAAACAGGTAATTACCTTCCTCGATAACATAGGTTCCAAATATCTTCAAATCGCCCGACGCATCGTAAGTAATCCGCATGTTATCGCTTCGCCCGCGCCCCTCAATAATATCCCCTGCCTGTTCGTCAATAATTAACCGTGCCACCGCAGAAGGGCGAATATCAGCGACGATTTCAATGTCCAACCCACCTGTCGCGACGGGCTCAGAACCATCTGTATCCATAGAGTCCGTCTCTGCTTCCGCATCAATAAAATTGATGTAATTGGTTTCGGTAACCGCCAAAGGGCCACCGAGCGGTAGGTTAAAGGTGGTGTTTTCTTCCGTTTTAGCGTCTACCCGCAATTTGAGTTTCTCAAAGGGCCCTGTGAAACTGGCCAATCCTGTTGCATACACCTTGCCATAAAAGGTATTGTTGTCCTTAAGCGTGGTGTTCATCACCAAGTTGTTGTTAAAAGCCGCTTTGAAATTCAAACCAAAATTTTTGAGGTGGTTGTGGGTGAGGCTTCCGCCAATGTAAGCCTTATTGCCTGTACCGCCTTGAACCGTTACGGCTACACCGCCCTTAGTACGTCTATTGAACGCATTGGTTTCCAACTCGGGTTCTATGTGAAACCCTGTATTGTCAATTCTTATGTCGCCGTCATCCACCAAAAAACGCGTCTGCAAGAAATTGACTGTAGTTTTTAAACCTGTCATGCTGCCTTTGCCATCGGCATTCAAAACCGTTTTCTTCCCTTCTATTTTTCCAAAAACGCGCATGGTAGCAAATGCATGCCCAACCGTGTTCGATATTTGTTCGCCAATGAAGTACTCTAGAATTTTAGCTTTTGCTTTTTTGGCTTCTATGTTAATATCTAGAAAATTTTGGTCTTTTTCTACTGCTGTAGCAGGGGTAGGTGTGAAAGTGGCGTTGACCAGTAGATCCTCTACAAAAGAACTTTGGTGGGTAAATCGCCCCCGAAAGACCGATTTAAGACTGTCTGCCGAGACGACCAACCGCGAGTTGCTTCCCCAATAATCATCGTTGATCAACAACGTATCGAGCAGAATACTGGCCGTAATTTCTTTTTGGGTAAAAATATTGCTAATGGTCGCTTCCCCAGAGAATTTGCCATCAATATCCAGCATGGGCAGCGGCTCCATAAACCCGTACAGCCATCCCAAACTAAGATTGTCTATGCTCACCTTCGCCCCTCTATTTTTATTAATAGAACTCAGTGCCACGCGTTTGTTGCCGTTGAACAAGACCACATTCTTGATATCCAACTCATCTTGACCAATTTTAATATGGTTGTCGTCGTTAATGATCCATTTTTGATCTAGGATATAGAGGCTAGAGGTATCCAGCTCTAAGATAATTTTGTTTTCTTGAATAGAGAGTTGGCCGTTGATGGACAAATTACTAGCAATATCGCTTACGGCTGCTGCTGACACGTTGAAACGTACCGAATCACCTAAGGCCTCCAAATCCAGACTAATATTAGGCACAAAAGCCTCCCCATTGAGCAGCAAATTCTCTATGGTAGAATTGAGGGTAAGCGTGGGGCCACTGGCCTTTCCTTTTGTAATATCAATATCTCGAATGGCAATGTTACCAATATTTACTTCACCGACCTCGCCTGTCAACTCTAAATACCCATCGCTGTCGTCGTAATACCCCATCAAATAAATCTCTTCCAAGTATTTAAAATTGGTGTCGATCAGCTGGGTGAGGTTGCGGGTATTGTTGGGAATGTTAACAAACAGCTGAAATTCTTGGTGGGGGATGCTGTCGAGCAAACTAGAGTCGACCAAGAAATCTGCAAATTTGGGCAAGCCAAATTTGATAGAATCTAGGGAAGCTTCAGGAATTTTGTACAATTCGCGGTAGAGGTTGGGGTGGTTGTCTTTTATAAATTTATTGATCGAACGACCCAAATTCAACACATCGTACTGTCCCGAAATATTGACGTCCATTACATCCGTTTCGAGGTGAATTTCGCGCTCTTTTTGTAAAGATAGAACAGAATCTCCCGCTGCATTGACGGTGTAAACGGTATCTTTAGGGTTGCGAGCATACAAGTAAATACGTTCCAATTGGGAATAAACATCGCCGCGATGGCCCGAAACGCCTCGAATTGCCGCTTCTCCTACAAAATTGTCAATATTGCTTCCTTGTGCATTGATATCAAAGGTATCCAATTGCAACCCAATTCGTTCATTGCTGATGTTGAGCGCGTACAAGTCCAAATTTTTAACATTTCCCAAAATATCTACACTCGGCAACTCACCGCTCAAATCTACAATACCACGGATAAACAAATCCATGTTTTTGTCTTTGGACAAGATATCTCCATCAAATTTCATTTCTTGGAAACGCCCATCAATCAAAATATCTTCATACTTATAGTCTTTGAAAATTAAGCTGTCTATTTTGGTGTTTTGGAGTGTGGCATCCAAATCCCGTAGGGTCAAGCCACTTCCGCGCACATCTGCCCGTACCGACAGGCGTCCCAAGTCCTCGTTGTCTAAAAAGGCACCCAAGTCAAAATTTTTCAGCACCAAGCCCCCATCGTAAAACGCATTGCTTTTACCGCCTTGTAGATTGAGTTTTAGATCGGACTCCACACTACCAATAGCAGTGTTTAATTGGCCAAAGGCTACAAAATCGTCAAAAAAGCCCGTATAAGAACCTCTAAACGTCATTTGCCCCATGCGCGCCAAATTGCGCGGCAGCTCCACAAAAGGAATAATTATTTTCAGGTTGTCGTAGCTCGTGGTGACCTCTTTGAGTTGCAAATCCATAAACGCAGCGCTGGGGTTGGTAATGTCATTGAGCGAAATATTTCCCCTAATGGTAGATTCTAGGATTTTCAAAGTGACATTTTGCGCCCGTAAATTGTTGACCGTGCCACTAAACTTACCCTTGACTTCTATGGGGTGGTCAAGGTTATTGCCAATGAAAACATTTTCTGCAATAGAAGGCGCAAAAGCAGCAACATCTCTAAAAGTTATAACAGAACGGTCGTCAAAAATGCCCTTCATATAGACTTCATTAGGAAAATCGTAAAAAGAAGGATAACCGTCGTAGGTCAAAATCAATTCGTGCCCTATGTTGCTTTCATTAGTTTTTAAATTGAAGTCTCGCAAAACAACTTGCTTTGGACTAATGAGGGCATCGCCCGATAGGTTTTTAAGTTCAAAACCGCCGTGGTTGAGGCCGTGTAGTTGTTTGATGTACCCCGTAAATACTTCGTGTTGTAAGCGAAAGGTATCAACTTCTAAGTTGATGTTCTGAAAATCAATATTGGCAAAATCTAGGGGTAAATCAGGGTTGGTAATCACATCGCGCCGTGAGTTGATCAACCTAAAATTTACATTTTCCAATTTAAATTTCTCACAGCCCACATCCCAGTCTGGAATGGTCGTATCAGCAGGCATTTCTATAATGGGGGTCAAAGAATCTAGCGTAGGCAGCGCCACAGGATCAAACAGCCTTACGGTAATACTGGCATCCGATAAATGGGCGATGTCGCCCCAAACATTTTTGCCAATCATGTCTACCCCTCGTGTAGAGTGGCTGGTAATGTAGCCCGTATCGCAGGTAATGAGCGCGGCCATTCCAATGGCTGTATCCGCCAAATGCACCCGTGCATTCATCAGTTGTGCGCCTCCCAGAAAAAATTTGAACTTTTCGGGACGCGGCTCTTTCACCTCTCCACCGCCCTCAAAAAAATCAATAATAAAGTGAATGTTAAAAAATTCGGCATAGGGGCGGCGTTGAACCTTAAAGACGGCATCTTCTATAATAAAATTTCCAATGCTAATTTCTTTTTCTAATAAAGCAAAAAGGTTGTACTGCTGCGCTTCTACGCGACCTGCAAAAATAAGGGTATCGTTGTCGCGGTCGCGAATAAACACATCGTGAAACACAAAATTAGACAACGGCTGGATTTCCAGCTTGTCGATGCGCACTTCGGTTTCCCATGCATTAGAAAGGAAATTAGCTACTGCGTGTCCGAGCTTGGTTTGCACCCACGGCATCCACAACAGTACATAAATCAGCACCACCAGCGCCAGCAAGACTTTTGTAAAACCCTTAAAAATGCCCCACAGCCTAGAAGCTATACGGCGAGGCAAACTTTTTTTAGGGCTTGCTTTTCCTTTGGGAGCGTCGGCAGGAGCTTTTTTGTTGGCGTCGTTATGTTCGCTGGATGAATTGATGTTATTGGTGTTTTTTGCGGTGGATATTTATAAAATAAACCTTATCTTGGCGGTCTAGGAGTAAGCTGCGGCTGCCCTTCAGCCACTTTCTAAAAGTGTGCTAAACAAACCGAAAAATAGATAGAAAAAGATAGACTTAACCCATTACTTTAGTAAACCACAATAGTAGCAAAACAGTTTAATTGATTAGCCCTAAAATAGAGGGTATAAAGGTATTAATTTTGCGGAACAATCCTCTATCTCTATAAAACGATTAATAAAGACAAAAAGACCAGTCTATGACGGCAAAAAATACGCCTTTGATACTAGCTATAGAATCTTCCTGTGACGACACGGCGGCAGCAGTCTTGCGCAATGGAGCGCTGCTGTCCAATTGTGTGGCGAGTCAAAGCATACATCAAGAATACGGCGGTGTGGTGCCTGAAGTGGCCTCTAGGGCACATCAAGCAAACGTCGTGCCTGTTGTAGAAATGGCGTTGCGCCAAGCAGGAGTAGCGTTAGAGGAGTTGGATGCGGTAGCGTTTACCAGAGGGCCAGGATTGATGGGCGCTTTGTTGGTGGGGGTGTCTTTTGCTAAAGCCTTGGCGTTGAGCTTGGATATTCCCTTGATTGAGGTACACCATATTCAAGCGCATGTATTGGCGCATTTTATAGAAGCACCCCGCCCTGCTTTTCCCTTTCTGTGCCTCACTGTATCGGGAGGACATACGCAATTGGTTTTGGTGGAAGCGCCCCTACAAATGACGCTGCTCGGCAGTACTATTGACGATGCGGCTGGCGAGGCCTTTGATAAAACAGGCAAATTGCTGGGTTTGAATTATCCCGCAGGGCCCGAAATAGATAAATTAGCGCAAGCAGGACAGCCCGTATTTTCGTTTACCGAACCAAACATCGCTGGTTTGGACTTTAGCTTTAGTGGCCTTAAAACGAATATTTTACGGTTTTTACAAAAAGAAAAACGACAAAATCCAAACTTTGTCGCAGAGCATTTGGCAGATATTTGTGCTTCGGTGCAGGCTCGGATTGTTTCTATTTTATTAAATAAAGTGGAAAAAGCTGCCGTGCAAACGGGCGTGCAGCAAGTAGCGATTGCGGGAGGCGTATCGGCCAACAGGGGTCTGCGCAAAGGCTTGCAGCGCTTGGGAACCGAAAAGGGGTGGCAAGTGTTTATTCCTAAATTGGCGAATTGCACCGACAATGCCGCTATGATTGCTATGACAGCGCATTATAAGTATTTGCAGGGCGAATTTGTGGGGCAGGATGTCACGCCGTTGGCGCGTTATGCTCATTGAGCGGAGTCGAAATGAGCATAACGCGCCAAATAGCAGTTGCGGATTCCGCTCCATGAGCATAGTGGGGGTGTATTCTATAGTAGAAGAGAAAAACAACAGATGAATTACATTGTATACGATTTGGAGGCGACTTGCTGGGAATCAGAATGGGAAGCGCGTGGAAAACGCCGTGAAATTATAGAAATAGGAGGGGTGTTGGTCGATGAATACGGCGAGATTAAGAGTCGCTT
>CAYUZF010000018.1:0-15829 GCA_964449615.1 uncultured Aureispira sp. | reverse complement strand
GAAAGCTTTGTACAGCCTGTAGCGCATCCGATGTTGTCGGATTTTTGCCAGCAGTTGACGACGATTTCTCAAGTTGATGTCAACCAAGCCGATAAATTTCCTGAGGTGATTGCCGATTTTCAAGATTGGATTGGGCTGAACGACGACGAGGAGTATTTGCTTTGCTCTTGGGGCTATTTCGATCGCTCGGCGCTGCGCAAGGATTGCGAATACCACAAATTAGAAAGCAGTTGGGTCAAACAGCACATCAACCTCAAAGACCAATACCCGCGCATCAAAAATATCGGTCGGGCAGTAGGACTAAACAAAGCGCTGCGAATGGAGGACTTCGAATTTGAAGGCACCATGCACCGTGGCATCGACGATGCGATCAATTTGACGAAAATCTTTAGAAAGTATCTGAACCTTTGGCGGTATTAAAAAACAGGTACAAAAAACGATAAACCGCTCAGTAGAAGGCTGGTAACTGCGCTACCGATAAGAAACAACAGCACAACACAAGACTCTAATAAACTAGAAAAGAACAGGGGGAGTAGAATATCTAAGCGCGTCGTGTTGAACTATTGTTTAGCTTAATAGAACTGCTAGAAGTGCTAAGATAACTAAAATGCCTTAGCTTATACGTACTACACACAGAAAAATAGGGTGTTTGGGTGACATTCGCAGCCCCATTTTAGGCTATAAAACAGCTCTTAGTCGATTAGCTGCCGTAATTGATACAATTTTTTGTAAATTTAGGGACGGCAAAAAGAGTAATTTGGTAAACAACTTCTAGAAAAGGATTCAACTAAACTGCTCTGATTGCTGGTTATTTTTTTATTTAAATTGTAATAAACATGTACCAATCAATAGCCCTAGTAATAGTGTTCTTAGGCGCTTTCGCCCTACAAGCACAAGATACCGAGCGCGTTACCAACAAAGAAGGCAGCAGCTACGAATTTACGGTAATGAAAAATTTGGAAGCTACGCCCGTTCAATCGCAAGGCCGCACAGGAACTTGCTGGAGTTTTTCAGCGCTTTCTTTCTTAGAATCCGAGTTGATGCGCATGGGCAAGGGCAAACACGAATTGTCTGAAATGTGGATTGCCCGCAACGCTTACCGCGACAAAGCCATCAATTATGTCCGCATGCACGGCACCTTTAATTTTGGTCCTGGCGGTGCCTTTCACGATATTCCTTACGTCATCAAAAAGTACGGCATTGTTCCCGCAACAGCTTACGAAGGCCTAAACTACGGCAGTAAAACCCACAACCACGCCGAAATGGATAAGATGCTTAAAGCAATGGTGGATGTAGTAATCAAAAGCCCACAAAACAAACGCCTTACACCTTCTTGGATCCATGCAGTAGATGGGGTTTTGGATGCTTATTTGGGTGAAATGCCTACAGAGTTTGAGGTGGATGGCAAAAAATACAACGGCAAGTCTTACGCACAAGAATTGGGTTTGAATATGGATGATTATGTAGTGCTGGGTTCTTTTACGCACCATCCTTATTACGAGCAATTTGTATTGGCGGTGCCTGATAACTGGGCGTTTGGTCAAGTGTACAACTTGCCCCTCAACGAATTGATGGACGTGGCCGAATCGGCTGTGATGAACGGCTACAGTTGGGCGTGGGCGGCAGATGTTTCGGAAAAAGGGTTTTCTTTTAGAGATGGTTTGGCCATTGTACCCGAAGACGAATCGACCATTCGCAAAAGAGGCAGCGACAACCGCAATTTTAGCGATGCGGGAGCAGAAAAAATCGGCGATGCTTTTACACAACCCGTAAAAGAAAAGACCATTACTGCCGAAATGCGCCAATTGGCCTACGACAATTACGAAACCACCGACGACCACGGCATGCACGTAACGGGTATGGTCAAAGACCAAGACGGCACCAAGTACTTTATTGTGAAAAACTCTTGGGGAACAGGCAACGATTGCGACGGCTATTTTTACGCTTCGGAAGCTTATTTCAAATACAAAACCATGAACTTGATGGTACACAAGGATGCGTTGCCCAAGAAATTGGCAAAAAAATTAGGCATCAAATAAGTAACGGTGATTACGAATAAATTGGTAGTGGACACTAGCCGTATTAGAACGCTTTGCACTTCGCTGGAGGTGCAAAGCGTTTTTATATTTACAAGTATAGAACACCATAGTTATCGAGAATGGGAATAATTTTAGTGAGTCTAAAATACAAAATTGTTCACTTCAAAACCCTTTCCACTCATGTACCAAATACTAGTTCTTTGTTTCCTATGCTGCCTCTGCCAGCACCTCTCTGCGCAATTTCAACCCCGCACCCTTTCTGAAGAATACTCGCAGTGCACCGCTGCCAAAATAGAAGGCATCCAAACTTGGAAAGACCTGTTGGAGCGGAATGATATTACACTAAAAGATAAGCTGTCTTATGTAAAAGTAAGTTTATCAAAAGGTCGATTTGAAGAAGCGTTGGAAATAGGACAAGCCATAGAAGATAAGGTGCTTTACATCGAAGAGGATTTGGTGGTATTGGATGAGATGATGGGGGATGTGTATTATTACAACGGCAAATTGACAGAGGCTGCGCTGGCTTACCAGATGGCTATGCGCTACAACCGTTCAACTCTAGAAATCTATTATAAATTAGCAGCGACCTACTATTTGTTGCACGATGAGCGCGGCTTCGATTTGCTACAGCAATACCACAAAAGGGCCATAGGAACCGCTAAGAGTTTAACCCTACTGGGCATCTACCAGAGTTTGAACGAGGAATACCTAGCCTGCGAACAAACCATGACTAAGGTATTAGCGCTTGATAGCATGACCTGCCAAGCGCGCTACCAGCGCGGCTATGCCCGCTATCAAATGAACGACCAAAATACCGCTTTTGAAGATTTAAAATGGGTGGAAACCGATCGGTTAAAGGCCGCTTATAAACGGGGTGAAAAGCAGACGGACTTAGATGGAGCCGATTGGGCATTGGTCTATTATAGTTTGGGAGAGATTTACGAAAGTAGAGACAGCTTGGAAGCTGCTTTGTGGTATTTTGATCTAGCAGAAACGGAGTACAAACGCTTTGGTTTATACTCTAGTGAATTGGAAGGCCTGTACACTGCTTGGAA
This sequence comes from uncultured Aureispira sp., assembly GCA_964449615.1. Taxonomy (GTDB): domain Bacteria; phylum Bacteroidota; class Bacteroidia; order Chitinophagales; family Saprospiraceae; genus Aureispira. Next base: position 12,735 of record CAYUZF010000018.1, on the reverse strand, counting down.
AATGGGTAATCTTTATCTGCGGCAGGGAAAACCTCAAAAAGCGATTGAGGCATACAGAAGACATCTGCAGGACTACCACAAAAGCGACCTCGTTTGTGCCCAGTTGATGCGTGCATATTTGGACTGTGGTGAGTTAAAAAAAGCACAGCAACAAGAACGAAAAGTTTTGCGGCAGCTCAAACACAACAGTGGCTTCGAAGTGCGGTTCGAGGTGTTGGGCGCTTTGGGCGAGGGGCGGCTAGCAAAAGGCAATTTGGAGCAAGCAGAGGATTACCTAGGTCGAGCGTTGCTTGCATTACAATCTTATTTAGAGTGCGGGTTTTATTATGGGCGCCTTCATTACGCCAAAGCGCAACTTCTTCTCCAGCAAAAAAAATACGCCGCTGCCGAAAACTACCGCCAAGAAGCAGGCTTTTATGGCTTTGACTTGGCTCGTTTGACGCAGCTGAAAGCAGCAATTGAACAGCAGCAGCAGCAATCGGAGTAGAGGAAAGGCTTTTCAACCATTAATTTGGTCGGCACTTGCCCACGACCGCGCTTCTTTGACGCATTGCTAACATTTCCCTTCAACCTTATAGGCTCGCCTTTGTTGTCCAATCATTATCTTTGGCTTTTACTTTAAAAAAAACGACCTCTAATTTATGGGAAAGAAAGGTGTTTTGCTTGTTAATTTGGGAACTCCTGATGAGCCGACTCGCGGGGCGGTCTACCGTTATTTAAAACAATTTTTGTTGGATCCTCGTGTGATTGATGTGGGAGCCATACCTAGAAACATCTTGGTACGGGGAATCATTGCGCCTTTTCGCTCCAAGTCGGCCTCCGAGTTGTACCAAGAGTTGTGGACGGAAGAAGGCTCACCGCTTAAATTTTACGGCTACCAGTTGACGGGATTGCTCCAGCAGGCAATGGGCGATGACTACCACGTAGAATTGGCCATGCGCTACCAAAGTCCCTCTATAGAACAGGGCTTAAATAAACTGTTGGACGCAGGGGTATCGGAGATGATTATTGTACCGCTGTTCCCGCATTATGCTTCGGCTTCTACAGGGTCGGTCTATGAGGAGGTGATGCGTATTTTAATGAAGGAACAAGCGATTCCCAAACTGCGCTTTATTAATTCTTATTACGATCATCCCGAATTTATTGCGGCCATATTGGAGCGCGCCAAAGAACACAACATCGAAGAATACGACCACGTGTTGTTCAGTTATCATGGCTTGCCTGTGCGGCAACTGGTGAAAGGTGACCGTTCCAACAGCCACTGCCAAAAAATTCCCAATTGCTGCCAAATGCTGACAGACAACAACCAGCATTGTTACAGTGCGCAGTGCCATGCTACAACCCGTACGCTGGTGGCGGCACTGGGTTTGCAGGAAGGCCAATACACGACCTGTTTTCAATCTAGATTGGGGCGTGACCCCTGGGTGCAACCTTACACCTCCGATGTGTTGGAAGCGCGCGCCGAAGCAGGCGATAAGAAGCTTTTGGTATTCTGTCCTGCTTTTGTGGCAGATTGTTTAGAAACAACAATTGAGGTATCGGTGGAATATCAAGAGGAGTTTGAAGAGTTGGGCGGCGAGCACGTGCAATTGGTCGACAGTTTGAACAACCACCCGCGTTGGGTAGAGGGGCTGAAGAATATCATTCTGGAAGGATAAGTCCTGCTTGGTAAGGGCTTTGTAGAATTTTATAACGTGCCTAGTAGGCTACATGTTGGCGGTGCCAATGTGCCCTACTAGGCACGTTTAATTTTTTTTTAGCAAAAAAATTAACTTTTTTTAATTCCGAAAAAGTATAGGGAGTAGTACGTAGATTTTGTTTTTTCTTAATTATTCTATTTTTTGTTTCGATTAGGGATTGTCAATAAAATTTAATTTTGAGAAAAGCTTTGTAAGGCCTTGAATTGCAGAATATTATTTTGTTTAAAGGCTTGTTAAATTGAACTTATGGCCTTACATTTGCATTCTCAATAAACGGGCAGACAACTAGGTCGCTCCACAATTAACAACCCCGAAGGACTGAAAAAGGACTTCAATTATAATAATGTACAGAAGCGTAATCGAGATGAGAAAAGGAATTTTACTAGTTATTTTGACGATTGGAATGGTGGCCATGACACAGGCACAAGTAAGTAAAACATTGGTTAAATCGGTGGCACTTGCAGGTGCACAAGAGGTTATCATAGATTTGCCAGGTACGGTAGAAAACAGTACTTGGGACAACGACTTTATACGGGTAACTACTTATTTGACCGTAGAAAATATGAACGAAAACATCGTTAAGCAGTTGGTTTTAGTAGGCCGTTACAACCTAGACAGCAATTTGGACGAAAAAATGGGCGCGCTCCTTATTAGCATGCCTAAAATTAACAACCAAGTGCGCGTAAAGGCATAGGATTGGTAGAAAATTTGCGTTTTGAAGTACAAGCGCCAGCAGGATACCCCGTATCTATCCAGCAAACAGCACCCAGCATGGGAGCCAGCTTAAGCGCAGGCCCCGCGCTATAAGCCTATATTGCTACCTACGCACTTCAACCATAAAAAAAGGGTTGTCGAAAAGGTGAAACGCAAACACATTGCGCTCTACTTTTTTGACAACCCTTTTTGTTTTGCGGCAGCTCGCGCTGCAATAGTTTTAAAAATAAGTAACTGAAAACCAAGATTCTTCGTCGCCTTTGGCCTGCGAAGGTTTATTGGGAACATCCTTCACGCGCACCACGTCCCCCAAATCGCGTCCAACACTGCTCAGTAGTCCCTTGATTAGTTCGTAGGGATAAGGCGTGTGGGAACGCAAAACGTATTCGCGATTCTCTGGATCGTGGCTGACAACTTCGTACGAACCTGCATAGCCATTGCGGTGGGTCGCTTGGTACATCGTATCCAGACTGTGTAGAAACTTTTCTAGGGTATCGATTTCAGGAGGTAGTTCGTACAAGTCTCCAAACATCTTCCCCAAATTGTAAACGGTATTGGGCCCAAACTCTTCGCGAACACGTTGGTAAAATTGAATGGCCGAATCTAATTTATACCAAGCTTCTGGATCTTCGGCATCAATGTTTAATTCTTTTAAAATGGCCAGTAGGCGTTTTTTGATGGTGCTTGGTTGGGCAGCGACATAAGCCAGCAGAGTTTGACCTGTGAATTCCGCTTTCTCATCGAATACTTTTTTCATGTTTGTATAAATTGTAGATGAATAGAGCAGGGGATAAATAAAATAAGCTAGTACAGTTGTATCAGATCAATAGAAGCAGGGACAAAAACTTGCGCAACGGTATTTTTGATGCTATTACTAATGTAATAAAAAAATGAGAAATAACTAATCAGAACAAAGGATAAGGCCTAAAAAAAACATCCATCCCTTTGAAACTTTGGCACCGAATAGATCAGGACGCCAAGAAGTTCAAAGGGATGGATGTTGTACAACCACTCAGTTCAAATAAAACTTATTGAAAAGGCGATTTGTTGTTGTTGCGACGCACCAACACCCGCGCACGCTGTGGAGTAGGGCAGAAAAACTCTTTGATAGCAGCGGCGATGGTTAAGGTAACATAATATAATTTAGTCATGATTGTTGTAATTTAGCTGGTGAAGTAGTTAGTATAGGTGTCGCTGTAGTATAGTAGTTGGTGCAGTTCTTTTAGCAAACGGTTTTAGAAACTCAAACGGTCAAAAAGCTCGGTTAGAAGATCGCTAAAAGCTACACTATATTAACACGAATTATTGTGCCAAAACGCTGCCTCTGACAATTGGTTCGTAAGTTGATAGTTTATAATATAAGATTTTTGAAAAAAGGAGCGATAGAGGAACCGCGTTTTCTTGCCCATAGAGCCGTTTTTTTGCCAAACTACAGACTGCCTTATAATTCTTTGTGAACGGAGTCCAAATTAGGTAATAATTCTGCTAAATTGCAAAAGAACATTAAAAAAGAAGGGGCGGAAAAAAATCTAGTATCCAATAACTAATAAATTAAAAAAGATAAATTGATTCCGAAATGAAAGAAGAGTCCATTTCTACGGCCAAATTGTTTGAGCTCAATTGTCTGGTAACGGCAATTGCAGTGGCGATGCGTTGGGCTTTTCATGTGTTGTCGGGAGCGGGCTGGAAGCCAATCGTAGCGGATGGTTTACTCGCTGTTATTTTGTTCCTGTTCTACGCCGTTACCTACAGAGCCAAGTTTACGCTCAAACATATTATCGAATGGTATCTGTTGGCCAAACAGGTTGCTATTACAGCGGTTTGGTTGCTGTGGGGCGATTGGCAGAGCATTTGGCCCCCGCTTTTTGTACTGATGATTCTGATTTATATGGTTGCAATCAGCGAAAAGCATTACCGAAGAATTGCTTTGATACAGAGTAGTATCATTTTGGTATTAACGTTTTTATTGGTTTTGCAAGAAAACAGCTTTTGGTTCAACAGCAGACAATACTGGGCCGATTATACCCACATGACGTTGTACCTCAGTACGGTGGTTACAATGGTTGTAGGGGTCGTCAACAATAGGGTAGAAGACGAACGGCAGCGTGCCCAGCGACAGGCGGTTATTTTGCGCCGTGCTAGAAAAACTGCCGAGCAGCGCCGAGATTTGTTGATGCGGTTGAAGGATTTGCAATCTGATTTTTTCTTAGAACAGGACTTACAGCCTAGCTTTAACAAGTTGTTGCAGCAATTGCTGGAAGTAACCAACAGCACCTATGGTTTCATAGGCGAGCTCAACACAGAAGATGCAGAACAATGGGCAGTCAAGCCACATGCCTACGTTTCTACGCCACAATTCAACCAATATTCAAGAGTAGAGCAGAATAAACGGTTAAAGAACTTTTTTAGATCTGTTTACGAAGGGGGCGCGCCCGTCATCAACAACGATATTACCACCACTATAGCCAAACAGAACCAGTACGGACTGTACAACTACATGAGCATTCCTGTTACGTACAATTATAAAATGGTGGGAGCCATAGTGGTAGCCAATCGACCAACAGGTTACCACGAGCGAATTATAGAAGAATTGTCGCCTTTTCTGTCTACTTATGGCTCCATCATTCAAAATATTCGCCTCAAAACGGCGCAGAAAAAGTACGAAGATGAGTTGCGTCAAGCCAAAGAATTGGCCGAGCAAAGCAACCGCCTCAAATCTCAATTTCTAACCAATATATCCCACGAGTTGCGTACGCCGCTTTCGCTAATTTTAGGCCCCATCAATCTGCTTCAACAAATAGATTATCAACAGCTCGGAGAACAACAATGGCGACAACAACTGGAGATGATCGAAAAGAACAGCAAAAAAATGCTGTCTTATATTGAAGACATTGTGGATTTGAGCAAGCTCAATTCAGAAAGTTTAGCCGCCACACCCACGGTGGTTCATTTAAAGGATTTTCTAACGACTTTGTACCAGCGCGTACAAAAAGAATACGCCCACCGTGCGCTGCCTTTTACGCTTGAGTACCAACTGTCGGAGCAAATAGGGGTGTATATAGACGCGGATAAGTTGGAGAAGATTATAGAGAATTTTTTATCCAATGCCTTTAAGTATACCAAAGATGGTGCAGAGGAGCACGTTATTCTGCACGCAGAATTGGTGGACGAAGAGTTGCAGATTTTCTGTTGCGATAGTGGGCCAGGAATTTCCCAAGAGCATTTTGAACGCATTTTTAATCGCTTCTATCAAGTAGAGCAACCCAATGAAAGTATATTTGCTGGAACAGGGGTAGGATTAGCGTTGTGCAAAGAACTGTCGGAGCTGTTAAACATCCAAATCAGCGTCAAAAGTAGCGTAGGGGAGGGTAGTTGTTTTACCATTCATATACCAACCGACCGGCTACGCGCCATTGCTCCTCCTACCGCGCCGCCCACAACCCCAAAAGAGACTGCTGCTGCCCCTGCCGCACCCGTAGCAGCGCCGCCTTCTGATAAAATCAATCTATTGGTTGTTGAAGATAATAGAGACATGCGAACGTTTCTAAAACAAATATTACAAGGACAATACGCCATTACCACCGCAAAAAATGGTTTGCAGGCTTGGAATATTCTGCAAGAGCAGCCCCAGCAGTTTGAGTTGATTATAACCGACCTAATGATGCCCGAAATGGATGGTTATACCTTGATTCAAAAGATGCAAAATAGCCTGTTGGTCAACCATCTGCCCATTGTTGTGTTGACAGCTAAGGCGCAATTTGATGAGCGCTTGCGCAATCTGCGTATTGGGGTAGACGACTATTTGACCAAACCCTTTGAAGTAGAGGAATTGCAAGTGATGGTTAAGCACCTTTTAAAGGCAAAAGCTACACGCGAGCAATAAATTTTTCTAAGCGCCCCTCACTATTTGAAATAAAAGAAGTTTCAATAGATAATTTTTCCAAAAACGCTATAAAGATAGTACCTTTGCCACTATAGTCGTCAACCGCAAACACGGTGCATTCAAGTACAAATTATGTCTAATAAAATAACAACAACTTCTTCCCCACCAAACTACGTAGGCAATGAAGCGGTTTTTCAAACCATTTGTAAATACGGACTTGCCGTAATTGCAATACGGCTTGTTACTAACTTGTGGATAGGAAATGGGTGGTTGCCTGCTGTGGCCGACCTCATTACAGGGACAGCCGTATTGATTAGCTATTTGTTGTCGTTTAAGATACACTATACGCGGTTTATCTGGCCGTTTATCGTAGTGACCCAAATCAGTTCCTTTTTTCTCTGGTTTGGGATGGGGGGGATGCGAGGGCCTGCGGTTGTATTCAACTTAACGATCTTATACATATACCTACTTCTCGATAATAAAAAGCAATTTTGGTCCATTGGTGGAACTGTTGTAACAACAACGCTGGCAGCCATTGTATTGGAATATTTTTTCCCATCATGGGTCGTGCATTACGAGAATTCCTTCACCCAAGCGGTTGATACTGGTGTGATCTTTATTTGTATGATTCTTGTTGTTACGCTGTTTAGTCGACTATTGTTACAACGCTACGATGCGGAAAAGTCATTGGTACAAGAAAAAAGTGCGGCAGTGGTACAGTTGCAGCAAAAAGCTGCGGACAAAAAGGCGCTTCTAATACAGTTGAGAGAGCTGCAAAATAAGTCTTTCTTAGGAGACAAAAAACAAGATGGCCTTCAGCAATTGTTGTCTTTATTGATAGAAACTACGACTAGTCAATGTGGCTGTATTGTAAAGGCCAGAGAAGTAGAAAACAACGACGAAGCATTGAGGTTATTGGCCGTGCGAGATGCCGACGGTCCCTTACCTGTGGAAAGTTGGTCGGTGTTGACGCATTGGGAAGCTACGCCCAATACATTGGCCGCCCTGTTCAAACAAGTAAAGGAAACACAAACATTGGTGTTGTTGCCATTGCAACAATCGACCAAGAACAATTTATCGCAACTCGCTTGTTTTCCTGTGTTTTACGATGGGCAAGTGGTTGGGATGGTGCTCCTTGCAAAAACAACAAATTATTCTGACAACATCACAGAACTTGTTGCGCCCTTTTTGCCCATTTATGGCAATGTCTTACGCAATATCCAGCTACAGCATCAACAAAAAGAATACGAGAAGGCTCTAACAGCGTCCAAAGAGGTAGCCGAGGAGGCTGTGCGGGCGAAAAATTTGTTGTTTACCAACATCTCCCACGAATTGCGCACGCCGCTTTCTTTATTGGCCCTATTTCTGCGCTGTTGCAACCCAAAAGTGAGTTGGCAGCCGATGCCCGCGAATCGCTGGAAATGGTCTTGCGCAACAGCAAAAAAATGTTGCAATACATCAACGATATTATGGATTTGGCAAAGCTCAATTCCAGCACTTTGGAACTGCATTTGCGCGACAACCATTTGTATACGTTTATACAAAGCATTTATCAAGCTTTTGAGGTACAGAAGCGTTACCGCCAATTGGATTACCAGTTGATTTATGAAGCCAATCGAGAATTGGTGGTGCAGTTCGATCCTAAGAAATTGGAGAAAATTATTAACAACCTCTTGTCCAATGCTTTCAAATACACGCCCAACGGTGGAAAAATTCATTTACTGGTTCGCGAGGAAGCCGAACATTTACACATTGAAGTAAAAGACACAGGATTGGGAATTGCAGCGGAAGAATTGCCTCATATATTCAAGCGTTTTTATCAAAGTAAGAATGCGCAACAAATTGAAGACAAGGGAACGGGCATTGGTTTGGCGCTTGCTCAGGAACTGGCGCAGTTGCAAGGCTTTCAGCTCAAAATAGAGAGCGCGTTAAACAAAGGAACGCGTCTATTTTTTAAAATGCCCAAAAAAGAGGCAAAAGTTGCCCAGCAGCAAACACCTGCTTTTATTGGCGCGCCTAGCTTGAGCGAACGTGATCCGAACAAACCTTCTATTTTGGTCGTGGAGGATAACCACGATATGGCTGCTTTTGTAAAATTGGTCTTACAAAATGAGTACAACATCGACTTGGCGGCCAATGGGGCGATCGGTTGGCAAACCCTACAGCAGCGTTCACAAGAAGGAGCGATAAGCGCCCACAAGTACGACTTGGTTATTACGGATTTGATGATGCCCGAAATGGATGGTTTTGAGTTGCTGCGGCACATCAAGGGCACTTCTTGGGGAACGACTCTGCCCGTGATTGTACTGACAGCTAGAGCGGATACGGAGAGTAAATTAGAAGCGCTTAATATTGGTATTGATGAATATTTAACCAAGCCTTTTTCGGTAGAAGAATTGAACATCCATGTCAAGAACTTAATTGAGAACGCGCAGGTCAGACGGCAAACCGCACTAGAAGTGGAACAAGAAGGGGAGGTGTTGCAACAACCTGCTGCTGATAAAGAAGTGGTGGCAGAAAAAGCGCCTGCGAAGGAATACCAAATGACGGTGGCGCAGCGAGAAAAGATAGACCGCGCCAAAGAAGTTGTCTTGGAGCATTTGGACAATACAGAATTCTCTGTGGATGATTTGGCAAGAGCCCTCATCACCAGCAAACGGCAGTTGTATCGTTTTATGCGTTTACATACAGGATTAACACCCCTAAAATTCATCAATGAAATCCGCTTGCAAGAGGCGCGTCGTATGCTGGAGCAGGGTTTGTGCAGTACCGTCAAAGAAGTATCGTATTCTATTGGTTTTATGTCTACCCGCCATTTTTCTAAAACCTACAGCACCCGTTTCGGCAAGAAACCATCGGAGTATTTGCGCTAGTTGTAACCTTTTCTTCGCCTTCCTATTTTTTGTGCGCTATTTATGAACGATAGAAAAAAAGCCCTTCTGAAAAATCAGAAGAGCTTAACGCCTATTTTTATAAGAAGGGTGCTGGGCTAAAATTTAATTCAACTGTTTGAGACTGTCCTCCAGCAAAGCGATGCGCGCTTGGCCGTCGGCTAGTTTTTTGCGTTCCTTTTCCACAACCGCCGCAGGGGCATTGTTTACAAAGCGTTCGTTGCTGAGTTTCTTTTCAATGCCTTTGACAAAGCCTTGTTTTTGTTTCAACTCTTCTTCAATTTTTTTGCGCTCGGCAGCTACATCAATCTGTTTTTGAAACAGTAAGTAATATTTAGACGTGCCTGCAATAAAGTTGGCACCTTCCTGTTCATCCTCTGTAGTAAAGTTTAAGCTTTTTAGATAAGCAATTTTTTCTACGGCTTCGCGCAAACCCTCTTCGGCAAAGAATTGCTGGGCGGCTTGGTCGTCTTGTACCAGCAAGGGCAACAGGTCTTTTTTAGCCAATTGGTTTCTATCACGCGTATTGCGAATATTTCCTACCAAGTCTTTAACAATGCTAATGTTATACAAAAAAGCCTCGTCGTAAGCGCCTCCTATGGGCCATGTACTCACCACACAATCATCGCCTTCGGCTCTGTTGTCCCGCAGATGCGACCAAATTTCTTCGGTAACAAAAGGCATGAAGGGATGCAGTAGGGTCATAATTTTCTCAAAGAAATCAATGGTATAATCCAGCGTTTGGCGGTCGATTGGCTGTTGGTAGGCAGGCTTAATGAGTTCCAAATACCAAGAACAGAAGTCATTCCATACAAAATTATACAATGCTTTGGCGGCTTCCGATAAGCGAAAGTTTTCAAATTCTTGCTCAACGGTTTGTATGGTTTGGTTGTACGAATGCTCCAACCATTTGGCGGCAAAGGCATTAACTTTTGCTGTGCGTTCGTCCGCAGGCTGTTCTACGACCTTCAACTCTTTGAGTAGGCGCAGGGCATTCCACATTTTATTGCAAAACTTACGTCCCGTATCGCACAAGTCCGATTCGTTTTTAATAGACGTCTGCGTTTTATCCAAAAAGGGCGCATCAAAAATAATATCGCCTCCAGCTGCAGCCGCAGACAAGATCCCATAGCGAACGCCATCGGCTCCGTATTTATCAATCAGCGCAATAGAATCAGGCGAATTGCCAATGGATTTACTCATCTTACGGCCCAGTTTATCGCGCACCATTCCTGTAAAGTAAACGTGCTTGAACGGATGTACTCCTTTTTCTTTGGCCAGTTCTTCACCGAGCAATTCAGGCGCCCATTCGTAGCCCGCCATAATCATTCGCGCTACCCACAAGTAGATGATATCCCAACCCGTCACCAGTACATTGGTAGGGTAGTAGTATTTCAATTCTTCTGCATTTTCGAAGGCATCAAACACCGACAGAGGCCACAACCAAGAGGAAAACCAGGTATCGACTACGTCTTCTTCTTGGCGCAAATCGTCGAGTGTTAAGTCTTTGTTGTGCAGTTCTGCTTGGGCTTTTGCTAATGCTTCTTCTGCATTCAAGGCTACAAAAACTTTGGAATCATCGTCTTTTAGATACCAAGCAGGAATGCGCTGTCCCCACCACAATTGGCGGGAAATACACCAATCGCGTACATTCTCCTCTTTGAGCCAGTTGCGATAGGTATTGAGCATGTACTCTGGTAAAAAATCAACAGGGCCCTGCTCTACGGCTTCCAAAGCTGTTGCAGACAAATCTTCCATTTTCAGGAACCACTGTAGGGTTAATTTGGGTTCTACCACTGCTTTGGTGCGTTCGGAGCGCCCTACGTTGTTGCTGTAAGGCTCTTTTTTGACCAAATAGCCTTGTGCTTTAAGGTCTTTGGCAATTTGTTGGCGCGCATCGGCGCGGTCCATACCTACGTAGAACTGGGCGGCATTGTTGAGGCGACCACTGTTGCCCAAAATTTCAATGACTTCCAAGTTGTGGCGCAAGCCAATGTCGTAATCGTTCATATCGTGGGCAGGTGTTACCTTTAGCGCACCCGTTCCAAAATCCATTTTGACGTATTTGTCAAAAATAATTGGTACTTCTCTGTTGACAAAAGGCACGATAACCCGTTTTCCTTTTAGATGGGTATAACGCTCATCGTCTGGATGAACAGCTACCGCCGCATCGGCTAAAATCGTTTCGGGGCGCGTGGTAGCGATGGTTACCCACTCGTCGTTGGCACCTGCTACGGCATAGCGTACATGGTAAAGCGTAGAACTCTCTTGCTGGTACTCTACTTCGGCATTAGACAACACTGTTTGCGCTTCAGGGTCCCAGTTGGTCATGCGTTTACCGCGGTACAAAAGTCCTTTGTTGTACAAATCTACAAATACGTACTGTACGGCATCGGTCAATTTATCTTCCATTGTAAACCGCGTGCGTTCCCAATCGCAAGAAGCCCCCATTAATTTGAGTTGTCCCAAAATACGGCCTTCGTACTCTTCTTTCCATTGAAAAGCACGCTTTAGAAACTCTTTGCGGCTAATGTCGCTCTTTTTCTTTCCTTCTTTTTCTTTGAGTTGTTTAACAACTTTGGCTTCGGTAGCAATAGAAGCGTGGTCGGTACCAGGCACCCAACAAGCATTTTTGCCCTCCAAACGCGCCTTGCGAATAAGCACATCTTGAATGGTGTTGTTAAGAATGTGGCCCATATGCAACACTCCCGTTACGTTTGGTGGCGGAATGACAATCGTGTACGGTTCGCGTTCATCGGGGGTCGAGCGAAAATACCCTTGCTCCAGCCAGTAATCATACCACTTGGATTCTACCTCTCTGGCACTATAGCTTGTTGGTAAACTCATGTTTGTTGTTATTTTAATCGTACTAGTAGTTGCCCCTTAACTATTGGAAAGGGGGAATGGTTCCCTTAGTTGGGGAAAATGCAAATTTACGGAAATTTTTTTGGGGATGGGAATGGCAGCGTGGGTAAAGTAATTTTGTACAAAAGTTACCCATCGAATATTCTATTGATTCCTCATCGTCTACCCCGCTGGCACAAGTCTTGAGCAGGCAACACATGCCAACCATATAGCCACTATCGACAAGCGGAGACCCAGCGACTCGGTGCAGCCTTTTTTAATAAACTCATGCCTTCAAAAACACCTCACTCCCCACCAACGCCCCATCCTGTCGCACCTCCAACACATACCACCCCGCCAACAACGCCCACACTGGAAAAATATAGGTCTTGTCCGACACATCGCGGGTCTGGTATTGCTGTACCACCCGCCCCTGCTGGTCGATGATGCGAAATGTTAGCGCTGCGCCTAGCCGTTGGTTGTTGTACCAAACATTCAGGTAGTCGGTAGCTGGATTGGGGTAGAGCTTAAGTTGAGCTTGCTGCGGTGGCAAGGAGCGTAGGCTGGTCGTCGTATCGGGTTGGTGACAGCCTGGCACCAAACAGCCGTGTTGATCCAGCTTCAAGAGCCAGCCTTGTTGACTCGCACCCAGTCCCTGTCCGATGGCTTGCCCACAGATTAGGAAGCCGCCGTCGGGGGTCTG
>CAYUZF010000017.1:33465-39970 GCA_964449615.1 uncultured Aureispira sp. | reverse complement strand
TGCGCAGGCGCTGCCTCTATCCGTTGTTGCAACTGCCGTATAGTCCCCACATGCCCATCCAAAATAGGAATAGAAGTAGGAACCAGTGTCCGCAACAAGGGACTGTAATAAGGAAAATGCGTGCAACCCAGTACTACAGCTTGAATAGTCGTCCAGTCTATGGGCGCCAATTGCTGCTGCAAATAAGCCCAAACCGCAGGCGAATCCCATTCCAGCCGTTCAGCAAAGCCAACCAAGTGTTGTAAAGAAAGGCGTTGTAAGCGGTGCGAGGCGTTCAAGCGTTGTGCTAAGGCGTGAAGACGGGGAGCCTGTAACGTACGCTCTGTGGCACAGACCAAAACCGCTTTGTCAGGTGCCAATTGCAGTGCGGGTTTGAGGGCGGGCTCCATACCAATAATAGGAAAGGCATAACGCGCCCGCAACCCCTCAATGGCTACGCTCGTAGCCGTATTGCAAGCCACCACCAACGCTTTGAGCGGGTACTGCTGCGCCAAAAAATCAACCGCCTGATCCACCAGACGAACAATCTCGGTACTGCTGCGCACTCCATAAGGAGCCGACTCCGAATCGGCAAAATAAACATAGTGTTCCTGAGGCAGACGGCGCAACGCTTCTTGCAAAACCGTCAGGCCACCTATACCCGAATCAAAAAAAGCAACCGAAGAAAAAGAAGGAAGACTCATAAGCGTTGACCAACAGGGAGTACCCATAGCAGATTAGAAAGAGCCGTCAAGATACAAAAAACAACTGTAAGCAGGAATAAAACCACTGGACACCCTTGTGAAGCAAAAGGAATCAAAAAAGCGAACAACAAGCTTAAAATACCTTACATCAGAAATAGAAAAGACATACGTCGAGCAACCAGCGCCGCTAGTCGTCAAAGTTCCCGTTGGAAAGACAAGCAGACAATTTTTTTTATAGAAGTTGTTTAAAAATAGGTTTACCTCCAAAATATCTGGCGGCTATCAACACTGCTGTAATGATTTCTGTATCAGACGCTTTACGCCTTGAACTAGCTTTTTGATTCTTAATCTTTAAATAATCGTCGATAAAACAGTAAATTGCAATTGTGAAGTCTTCTATTGTAGTTGTTGTTTAGCCACTTTAAAATTACAATTATTGGAAGACTTCTCTTTTTTACCGCAACTTGAATTATTTATAGAAATAAAGACAGCTAAAACCTACTGCGCCATCATTTTTAAAGCGGCTTGGTAATGCACTTCCAACGTTTCCAGAGTCATATAGCCGCTGCCCAATGCATGCCATTGCTCCTTATGTTCCAAAAATACGGTAGGAAAACCCCGAACTTGCAACCGCGCAGCCCAGTCAAAATCCTCCTGCGCTGCCTTTACCGTCTCAGCTTGGCGCATAACCGCTGCAAAAGCTTCCGCATTTAGGCCAAAATCTGCGGCCATTTGTCCATAAGCCGCCCATTGCGAAGGAGGAACGCCCTCGCTGTAGATGGCCTGTTGCAGCCTTTCGGCAAAAACCAAACTTCCTCGGCGTATCGTTCGGCAAACGCTTTGATCACAGGAGCAAAACCATAACACCAACCACACAGCGCATCGTATACATAAACTAGGTCCATAAACAGAGACTATTTGTTATACATCTAATAAAGCTCGTTTGTCTAATTTTCCCAGCGGAGTAGTCGGCAAGGCTTCTAAGAATGTAATGTACTTGGGGCGCTGCTCTTTGCTGCTTCGGTTGTTTAACCAGTCCCGCAGCGCTGCTTCGGAAAGGGCAGCGCCTGGTGCCAAAACCACGTATGCGGCCAACCGTTCCCCAAAATCTTCATCGGGAATACCGACCACGGCACTCTGTGCTACCGCTGGATGCTGCTCCAACAATTGTTGCACCACCAAAGGATAAACATTGATGCCGCCCGATACCACGCGGTCGCTTTGGCGGCCCTGCAAAAAGTAATAGCCCGCTTCGTTTTGTTTGGCCAAATCGTCGCTGTCTACCCATTGCTCGGCGGCTTGTTTGGAGCGCCAAGCGGCCTGTACTTGTAAGCGCCCAATTTTGCCTGTAGGCAGCACGTTATTTTCTTCGTCTACGATTCTAAGTTGTGCGCCTGCGATGGTACGGCCAATACTGTCGGGGTGGGCTTGCAAATCTTCGGGCGTAGCCAAAACACAAAAGCCCGCCTCAGAAGTGCCGTAGAGATTGGCCAGTTTGCCTCCACTCAAGACCAAACGCGTATAGATGCGCTCCAATTGACTGCTGTCTAATAAACGGCGCAGCAAGGTCGGTACAGTCACCCAGACTTGTACTTTTTGTTGCAATAATAATCGAACGACGGTTTCCTTGTCGAATTTTGGCACCAACGTCACCGTTGCGCCCAGTGCGACAGAGGCTATGTAAGCCGCTAGACCAAAGCCGTGGTACAAAGGCGTCGCAATATACGTACTGTCGTATTCTTGCAGGTGCAGTTGGCGCAATAGGGCAAAAAAGGGCGCTGAAAATTGTTGCAAGCTTGGGCGGCGGCTGCTTTTTTGTGGCATACCTGTAGTGCCGCCCGACAGCGTCACCAATTGCCCTGCCGCAGCGCGGGGTAGGCGAAAATTAGTGGGCAAAGGGCGCTCAATCAAGGCTTGTATACTGGGCAAGGTCAGGTGCTGCAATAACCAGCGCTGCCCCTCAAAACCCGAACGGTAAATCAATTCCCAATCGGATAAATCGTAAATAATGCCGTCCAAAGGCTGTCGTTCTAATAGTTTTTTAAACGCATCGAGTGGGAGGGATGTGGGGAGCAAAAAACAATTGACGCCCAACGCTGATAAAGCAAATAAACTAACTACAAAATGCCGCTGGTTGCGCGCCATCAACCCCATGTTTTGCCCGGCGGCCAACCCTTCTTGTTGCCACTGGGCGGCTAGGCGAAGGCTCTGCTCGTAGAGTTCGGCATAGGTGGTAGTTTGGTCGGGTTCGGCGAGTGCAACGCGTTGCCCGTGGTTTTTTGCGGCCACTTCTAGTAGAACCATCAAATTGCTGCCTCGACGCAACAGGGCAGTAGAGAGCCGCCACAAGCCGCTAGGGCTGGCCAACTTCGCTTGGTACAACGCTTTTATAGGAATCGCCATTTGTTTAGTGTTAGTAATACAAAACCAAGCAACAAGATACACAAAAGTTGTGGTTTTAGGATTGCCATTAAAGCGAATTGTGCCGCTCGCGGCGCTTTATCCATTTGGCGCAAGCCCACTCCCAAAACCCTCTAAAAAAAGTACTCCCCAAACGCCCGAAAAACAACCACCAAGGCTGAAAGTGTGTGCGGCGGTGCAGGATCAACTGACCGAGTACCAGAGCAGCTTGTTCGGCAGCCATCGCAGGTACCTTTTGATAGGCTTTGGTGGGGGCGATCATGCGCGTACGCACTAAGGGCAGATAAGCGGTGCTGCACTGTACGCGTCTAGCACGCAACTCAGGGGCAATCGCCCTAAACCATTGATCAAAAGCGGTTTTGGAGGCTTGGTAGGCCGCCCAATAAGGCGCAGGAAGCAACAACACGTTGGCCGCAGATACATTAATAAGTTGCCCCGCCCGTTCTTCCAAACTACTCAAGAGCGGCAATAAAAGGCGTACGGGACCCAAGTAGTTGATGTTCATCGTCCGTTCAAAATCGTGAAAACGTGTCTTGGACGCGTGGATGGAGCGCAGAATAGAGTGTCCTGCATTGTTGATAATAACATCTAAGGAATGGGCTTGGAGTTGTTGCAATAGGCGATCAATCTGCGCTGCTCGGGTGAGATCTGTAGGATAGTAAAACACCTGCGCACCTTTTGCCTCCAATTGTTGTTGCAGTATTTGCAAACGATCTACACTGCGCGCTACTAGGATCAACTGAACGTGAGGCGCGGCCAAGAGGGAAGCTGTAGCGGCTCCAATGCCGTAACTGGCCCCTGTGATTAAAATGGTTTTGTGGGCTACTGCACGCCGTAGGGCAGGGATGGACAAACGTTTGGGAGGAAATAAAATATTTTCTACAAGTGTGGGCATGAGCAGTGCGGCTGTTGAGCAATAAAAATACAAAGAACCGCGCATTATGACCTACAACGCCCACAAAAAAAACAGCTCCAACAAAGCGTTGGAACTGTTCTGATAAGTGATCGTAACTAATTACGATTATCAATCATTATTTTCTGGCACCTGTATCAAAGCCCATCATATTTTTATTGTCTAAGCGGTTGCGGTAACGATCTCTGTTAAAGAAATCCGACTCGTAAAAATTGTCGTGTACTTTAGTCGTACTTTTGCTGTACTCTGTCAAGTCATAATCTTGGTAATACTCGCGGTAATACTCATTGTCTCTAGAGTAGTGTTTGGTAGTCAACAACTGGTACAAAGGTGTAATTTTACGTTGTTTGATTCCCTCAAAACGTGGACTGCTGGCAAAGTGGGCTGGTGTCAAATTAGAGGCGGCAACTACTTTGTCTTCCAAAATGTCGACCATGCCAATGGGTACCAAAATGTGACGGTTCTCGTTGGCTTCGTAGTAAGTGTGGAACGATTCGTCAATGTAGTCACGGTATGAATCTGTTCTGTATTCGTGCAAACCGCTATCGGTCTCTACTTCTAAATAAAGCACGCGTTTAGAACCCGTATCGGCGATTAAGTTTTCAATCGTTCCTATTTTTTCACCTGTAAGAGTGTGCAATTCCCAACCGCGTACATCGGTATCGTCGTGGTGTACTTTCCAATCGTCTAGATTTTCTAGGGCATCAATTTCATAATCGCGGTACTCCCCCAAATCTCTGCTAGAGGCATCAGTGCGTTTGATGTAATTGGTATCGTCGGCTGCGTTGGAGGAATGTTTGTTTACGTTGGTATAATGCGGATCGTTGGTGTTATCTTTATCTTTATTATTTATAATCTTACTCATAATTGTATTTTGGAACGGGAAAGCGCTGGGCTAGGCCGTTGTGATTAAAGAATGTGGGCAGGGTTGGCGTTGGCCGAATTAGCTTCTCATGGCACCTAAAACATCAGCGGCCATTCTAAAGAATTTTTTGACGTCGCCTTTTTGCTCTAATGTTAATGTCCCTGCTTGGATGGACTTAGCTTGCTCTTCTAAAGCTGCTACTTCATTGTCCATACTTGGGAACTTAGCATTTTGAATTTCGTCAATGATCTCTACGCCAGTCATGGCTGCATTTCTGATCATGTCGGCATGCTCTGTTGAACGCCAATCTTTGGTTATATCGACCGCTTTTTCGCGCATCATTCTAGTATTGGCAGCGATGTTTACTTCTTCGCTCATTCCTTGTTCCCTAGACAAAGCGATCAAACTATTGGCCAAGGCCATTAGAGCAACTTTGCTGTATTCGTGATCAAGTCCCATTTCGGCGTCTACTTTATCCAAGCTAGACAAGTAATAAATGTAGTTGGTTTCGTAATCGGCTTCGCTGCCATCCCAATTAGCATCAAAATTTTCATCAGAAACGGCTACAGGTTTGATGGTACCAGGAACGTCATCGTTGTCAGCAACTACGCCAGGTGTCTCATCGTTAACTACAGCTACGTCGTCCATGTCATCATCATCATTCAATACCGCGAAAGCGATTCCTCCAATCAATAGAAGCGCTAAAACTCCTAATAGTATGGGTAACCAAGAATTCTTTTTTTCTTCAATTCTAATTTCTGCCATTGTGGTTGTTATTTTGTGTGTTCTTGTTGTAAAATGATATTGCTGTATGTAGGCAATACCTTGTGTAATATGTCACCTTTATAACACGGGGAGCTGTCAAATTGTTTAGAAATATACTAGATAAAGTGGCAATTAATGGTATAATAAGTGTGAGATTACTGCTTTGGTTATCAGTAGTTTGTTGTAAGGAAGAGAGGGGGGGAGAAAAGCGCCCGCTTAGTAGAAAGCTGTTGATAGTTTATGGAATTTTGGCTCAGAGTAAAGCCCAATTCAGGGCACGTTTCAAACCGCAAGGGTTAGTCCACAGCCGTAAATTCGATGCGGTAGTAACACCCTGGAGTCCGTTCTAGAACTTCTAAGTGGCCTTGCAATTGACGAACCAACCTGCGCACCAAAGAAAAGCCCAAACTTTGATACTGTAGCAAATCCTTGCAATCGCCCAATCCTACGCCATTGTCGCCAATGCGCAATTCATAGCGCTGTTGTTCAACGGACAAGATGTTGAGCCGTACTTCTATTTTTCCTTTGTGCGCAGTACTCAAACCATGCGTGAAGGCATTGCTCAACAACTCATTGAGCAATAAACCTAGAGGAATGGCTGTATCCAACCCCAAATGAACGGCTGCTACTTGCAAGTCCAAATCGATGTGCTGTTCGCTTTTCTTGAAATTGTTGTGCAGCGATTGGGCAAGGTCTTGTATGTAATCGGGCAGCGAAATCTTGGATACGTTATTGGATTGGTACAACATTTCATGAACCAAAGCCATGGCATTGATGCGATTTTGGCTGCTCTGGAAAAGCGCCGCCCCTTCTTTTTTAGCGTTTTTATCGTTGGCTTGTAGGTGGAGCAAGCTGGTA
>CAYUZF010000017.1:26082-33449 GCA_964449615.1 uncultured Aureispira sp. | reverse complement strand
TCGCTCTTGGTTTTGCCAGTTTATTTTTTCTAATTGTACTTGTAGTTCTGTGTTTTTTCGTTTCCTTGTACGCAACAGGAGCAGCCCGAAGAAGAGCAGGAGCAACAACGCAACAATAGAGACAGAAAGCAACAGCAATCTAGAATTGATACTTTGTTGGTTGCTCAACGCTTCTTGTTTAAGCTTCTCATTTTCTGTCTTGGCCAGTGCGGTTTGGTATTTGATCTGCAAGTCACTGACAAGTTTTAATTGGTCTCTTTTTATAATGAAACGCTGTAGCTCGTTCAGTTCCCGTGTCTTTTCCAGCGCATTTTTGTAACGTCCTTGTTTTTCCAGTAGGTTTACCTGTGCCATCTTGCTCAACAATTGGTACTTAGGAATTTCACAAGAATCGCTGAGCGCGGTCGCCAAGTTTATGAGCGCAGTGGCCTGTTGGTATTGCTTTTTTTCAACCTGTATATCTGCTATTTTGAGATAACAAAGCGGCAACTCACAAGGGTTGTCATTAGCGGTATAAGAGGCAATTGCTAAATTATAATAATATTTGGCTTGTTCAAAATCTCCTGCTATGCGACGAACATAACCCAAAATAAGGTGGTTAACAGCATGGCCGTTGTTTTTTAGTTCGTTGGTAGGATCGAAAGCGATGGACTGGTTGGCATACAAAGCTGCTTGCTCGTGTCGTTGCAAATCAAAGAGGCATTCCGCAATATTACCATACAACAACGCCAAGTACATAAAGCGTCGTTCTTGCTCTATACCAGAGAGCAACAGTTTTGCATCCTGAAGCAACGTTGCCGCCAATCTAGGGTTGCCTGCCGATTTTGTGATTTCGGCTTGTAGCAAATAGCCGTAAAATTCCTCCTCATCGGAAAGTGCTGTAGCTTTCAAATAATCAGAAACAGCAGCTTGAGCAGTGGTATACTCGTTGTTGTAAAGCAGGGCATTTACTTGCCCGTGTAAAGCTTGGGCTTTGGGCG
This sequence comes from uncultured Aureispira sp., assembly GCA_964449615.1. Taxonomy (GTDB): domain Bacteria; phylum Bacteroidota; class Bacteroidia; order Chitinophagales; family Saprospiraceae; genus Aureispira. The sequence goes on along the minus strand of CAYUZF010000017.1, from coordinate 32,469 downwards.
AGGGGTACTGCTCTGCCTGAATGGTCTTCAAACAGCTCCAAAATAGAACTATAATTAGCAGTAGTTTAGTCAACATAAATATACCCTGAGGCCAGTTAGCATTCCAAACGAAAATACCTCTGTTTAGAATGTTAGTGAAATGTAATAGCCAGGGGTTGTAACTGGGGACGTTACAGTATCTTGGTACTAAAATAAGAAATTAACCCAAACTAAAAGAATAAATAGGCAGGCGTTTGCTTATATTGGTGTAGTTTTAAGAGGCTACTTGTTGCTTCTTCGCTTGTAACAAAGGGAATTTTGTGCCAAACCGTTTTGTTTTTTAAACTAGTTTGACCCTTGTGTTAATTAATGTATAAGCAGTTGTATGCTAAACGCTCCGTTGGTCAATTGAAGTCCATTCAACGCTCAACAAAAGCAAAAAGTAGCCTCTCTGTAGTTCTATGTGGGGAATTAATACGCAGTTGGTGTTTGTGGGTACGCCCGCAAGGTAGGTCTACTTAATGGTTGGGTTCTTCGTCTTCTATCGTAACGTACTTCCAATCAATACCCTTTTCAATTTTACGGAGTTGTTCCACCGTTATTCCAAAATTCTTTGCCAGAATTTTCTTTTTGGTTTTTCCTTCCTTTAGCCGTTTTTTAAGCAGGCGCACGCGTTCGGGGTTCATCTTGCAATGCGAAGGCCGCTTTCTGTTTTCAGGCTTGTAAACCCCTTGTTCGATCTGAAAATCCGTCATTTCTCGCTGGGTAACCCAACGCAAGTTTTCGTAGTAATTGTTGAGGTTGTCGCGGTCTATGTGGATGACAAATTTGGCCTCCTCACTAGATTTGGGGCAGAACTCTTGAGCGACTAGTTTGTGTACATAAAAGCCCTGTCGCAAATTATCTTGTAGCTTCATGTTTATTTGTCTATACCCCTGTATGGTAATAGAACCGCGCAGTAAAGTTTCCTTTTGAGATAATTTGTGTATACTTTTTATGCGCCCATAATCAGAAAAATAATACTCTTTCTGTTTGGTTGGAGCTTTGCACTTGATCTTTACCCAGCGCTCGTTCCAGAAACTTTTTACAGCTGTACTCATTTAAATGTTGTTGAATCGTATTCTTGTATTTTCGGGGCATTTGGTAAGAAAACATACCGATGCCCGTCTTTCCGTTTGATGTCTACAATATAATAAATTTGTAGACAGTAAAAAGAATTTGCATAATACTTGATCGAATCAACTATTGATATAAGACGGAGTTATGACCTAGCAACTCTATTTTGTAGTTAATTGGCGCGCCAGAAGTAAGGTGTGAAGACTACTAAAATGGTAAACAATTCCAAACGCCCCAACAGCATCAACACCGTAAGTACGTATTTTCCACTGGCGGGAACGGCTGCAAAGTTGTCTACAGGACTCAAATCTGCCAAGGCAGGCCCTACGTTTCCAATGGCAGTAGCCACCGCGCTCAAAGCGGATAAAACAGGCTGGTCAAAGTCATTTAAAATCACTACCATAATCATTGAACCAAAGAAAAACAGCGCCAGATAAAGTAGCAAAAACACCAAAATATGCGTCATGACTTTCGGGGCAACAACTTGATTATCAATCTTAGTTCTAATAATAGCGTTGGGGTGCAGCAGCCGTTTAAATTCCAAAAAAGAATTCTTAAAAAACACCAAATGGCGAATGATTTTTATACCTCCGCTTGTCGAGCCCGCACAAGCACCAACAAACAACAAGAAGAAAAATAGGAGGGAAAGGGCAGGCGTCCAAGAGGTGTAATCTGCCGAAACAAAACCCGTAGTTGTGACAATAGAAACGATCTGAAAAGCAGCATCACGGAAAGATTGCTCCAAGCTAAAATCCGTCACACTATAAATCGTGCTGGTAACAATAACAGTTAAGACTGCTACCAAAATAAGGTAAGTTTTGAATTCGTCGCTGCGCCACACTTTGGTGAATTTTCGGGTCAAACCGTAATAAAGCACCGTATAATTGATTCCAGCTAAAAACATAAAAATTAGAATGGTGTATTGAATGGCGGGGCTGGTGAAGTGGGCAACACTGGCATTTTTAGTAGAAAAACCACCTGTTGCCATCGTCGTTAAAGCATGGTTAATGGCATCGTAAAAACTCATACCCAACGCCCAGAGTAGGAACATAAGAAGCGTGGTTAAGCCCATGTAGATGAGCCAAAGCCGCTTGGCAATTTCCTTGATGCGGGGGTGTATCTTTTCTAGCGAGCTGCCAGGAGCCTCCGCCACAAACAGCTCTACGCCTCCAATGCCTAAGAGGGGAAAAATAGCCACCATTAAAACAATAATTCCCATTCCACCAATCCACTGCGTCAAGCTGCGCCAAAATAGAATACCTTTAGGAACCACTTCAATGTCCATCAAGACCGAAGCGCCCGTTGTTGTTAGCCCCGAAACACTTTCAAAAAAAGCTTCGCTCAAAGTAGTAAATGTGCCACTAAAAAGATAGGGCAGCATACTAAAAGAAGACATCGCCAGCCAACCAATTAATACAATCAAATAGCCTTCGCGTTTGCCTACACTCTCTCGAACTTTGAATTTGTACCACCAAGATAAAGCACCAACCAAAATGGTTGTTCCAGCAGCGCAGGCAATGGGCAACGCATCGCCGCCACCATAATAGGCAGCAAAGGGCAAAGCTGTGAGCATAAACAAGCCCAAGCTAATCAACAGCGCTCCAACCACGTTGGAGATCGTGCCAAAATCTATCATGTTACTTAAAAATTTCTTCTACTTGATGAATGGCCTCTGGTTGGGCAAATACGATGACCTTATCGTTTAATTCAAAACGAAAATCGCCATCGGGAATATAGCTCTCATTGCCGCGCACGACGCCTGCAATAATGGATTTGGCAGGCAAGTGCAAATCGCGAATGGGAAATTTGAGCAAGCGGTTCTTTTTGTGCAATTCAAATTCGATGACTTCCGCATCTACGCCTTTTAGGCTAATAATTTCCTTGACCTTTCCTCGTCGAATAAAGCGGAAAATCTTGTTGGCAGCAATGAGTTTTTTATTGATAATCGTATCAACGCCAATATTTTTAGAGATGTGGGTATAATTGACGTTTTCTACCAAAGCAATGGTTTTGTAAACGCCAAATTCCTCCGCCATAAGGCTGGTAATAATATTGGTTTCAGAGTTGGGAGTTAGTGCTATAAAGGCATCCATGCGTTGTAGGCCTTCTTCTTTGAGCGCGTTTACGTTGCTGGTATCGGCATGGATGATCAGACTGTGGTGCAACTGCTCGACAAAATACTTGCCGCGTTGCTCGTCCGAAACTACCACCACAACTTCGTACTGTTTTTCTAACAATTTAGCTGTTTGCAAGGCCAGGCGCGTCCCTCCAACCTGTTTGCCTGCAAAATTGAGGGCTTTGTCAATATTTTTCTGCTCCGCAGCAATGTAAAGGTGGTCGCCTTTTTGCAAAACCGTCTGTCCGTGCGGAATAATGGTTTCGTAGCCCCGCAAAATAGAAACACCTCTAAAGTCAAAATCATTGGCTGTATCAATGTCGATAATAGTGCGGTTGATTAGCGGACAAGCGTTGTCCAGTGTAAAGCCCACCACCGATATTTTACCATCTTCAAAATTGACAATATCTGTACAAGAACCCTGTTCAAGCAGCTGCGCTACTTCTTGGGCAGCCAGTAAAATTGGCGAAATCAAAGAGTTGACCCCCAAGCGTTCAAAACTCTCCAGTTGAGCAGGCTCAAAATATTCGGGGTTGTTGACGCGGGCAATGGTTTTCTTGGCACCTGTTTGTTTGGCTAAGATGGCCATTAAAAGGTTGGAGGATTCTGATGTCGTTACCGCAATAAACAAATCGGCTTTGTTGGCATTGGCTTCTCGCAATACTTCAATGGAAGTAGCATCGCCTTTGAGCGTCATGACATCCAGATGCGTCGCAATATGCATCAAAACGCTTTCTTTGATATCAATAACCGTGATGTCTTGGTTTTCTCGAGCGAGCAATTCCGCCAAATGAAAGCCTACTCCTCCTGCACCCGCAATAATAATCTTCATAACTCAGTGTTTGATAAAACAATACAACAAACCTATGCCCGCAACAAGTTCCATTTGTTGGCGGCTACAAAAGTCGTCAAAAAAAGTCCAAAAAGCAAGACTTTTTTTTTCTGGCTTGAAATGTTTTACAAAGTAGCCTCACAACGCTTCTTTGAGGGATTTTAACTCTCTAGGACTAAGGTCGCGCCATTCGCCTACAGGCAATTTGCCCAAACGAATGTTCATAATGCGCACGCGTTTGAGGGTGACTACCTTGTAACTGAGCGCTTCGCACATTCGTCGAATTTGGCGATTAAGACCCTGAGTAAGGGTGATTTTGAACAGACTTTTACCCAATTTTTCTACTTTACAAGGCTTCGTAACAGTATCTAAAATGGGCAATCCTTCTTGCATTTTGGTTATAAATTCTGGCGTTAGGGGGCGGTTCACTCGAACGATGTACTCTTTTTCGTGTTCGTTTTCTTCTCGCAAAATACGGTTGACAATATCGCCGTCATTGGTCAGTAAAATTAGGCCTGTAGAAGGTTTATCTAAGCGGCCAATTGGAAAAATACGTACAGGATGTTTGACAAAATCGATGATGTTTTTGGGATCGTGCTGCTCTGTCGTACAGGTAATACCTGGCGGTTTGTGGAGCGCAATGTAGACCAAATCAGCGCGGGCTTGCAGAGGTTTGTCATCCAACGTTACCGCATCGCCTTCTGCTACGCGATTGCCGCGCCGCGCTACTTGTCCGTTGATTTTGACACGACCATCCTCAATCCAACGATCGGCTTCTCGTCGGGAACAAAGGCCGGTAGCACTGATAAATTTGTTGAGACTGATAGAAGAATCGGACATAGTGGTATTGTAATAATGCTGCTTGTAAATGGTATAGTGTTGTTGGTAGAGGGCACCAAGCTAGGCCGAAGCGCTGCCCTCTACCAACAATAGGCTACACAATATATAAATTTAAGAGGATTTTTTATTTCTAAAAGAGCGCTTCTTGCGGCGATAATTCTTTTTAGGTTTGTTGGCGCCACCTTTTTTATTACTGGATTTATTGGTAGGCGGGGCGGGCTTGGAGGCTTGTACAGGAGCTTCGTCCTCAAATGGGTGCTCGCTAATGATGGGCAATTGTTGCTTAATCAGGCGCTCGATGCGTTGCAAATAAGGGCGTTCCTCTACGTCGCAGAAAGAGAGCGCTTGCCCACTAGCATTGGCACGTCCTGTTCGGCCAATTCGGTGTACATAGGTTTCTGGCACGTTGGGCAAATCGTAATTAACCACGTGCGACAATTCATCTACATCAATACCTCGTGCAGCAATATCAGTAGCTACCAATATATTAATTTGTCCGTTTTTGAAATCTTTGAGGGCGCGCTGGCGAGCGCCTTGAGATTTATTGCCGTGGATCGCTGCCGCTTGTAAGTTTTGTTTTTTAAGACGGCGCACAATCTTATCGGCACCGTATTTCGTGCGCGAAAAGACCAAAACGGTTTCTATGTCCTTTTCTTGGAGTAAATGACCGAGCAGTTTGATTTTGTCGCGCTTGGCAACGTAATAAACCAACTGTTCTACGCGCTCTGCGGTAGTTTGTTCGGGATTGATGGTAACGCGCTGGTAATTGCCTAGGATATTCTTGGACAAAGCCACAATTTCTGGCGGCATCGTTGCCGAGAAAAATAGAGATTGGCGGTCACTCGGAATTTTAGCGATGATTTTGCGAATGTCGTGGATAAAACCCATGTCGAGCATGTGGTCGGCTTCATCCAACACCAAGTATTCTAAATGACTAAGATTGATAAAACCTTGTCCCATCAAATCCAGCAAACGGCCTGGTGTTGCAATCAGAATATCTACCCCTCTTTTAAGGATTTGTGTTTGAGTCCCTTGCTTGACCCCGCCAAAAATAACCGTACTACGAAGCGGTAAAAAGCTAGCATAGGCTTCAAAATTTTCTCCGATTTGTAAAGCCAATTCACGGGTAGGTGTAACAACGAGCGCTTTGATGCGTCGTTTGCCTTTGCTAGCAGGGCGGCTTTGCTGGTCGAGGTAGAGGTTCTGCAGTACAGGAATGGCAAACGCAGCGGTTTTACCTGTACCCGTTTGGGCGCAACCCAATAAGTCTTGGCCTTTTAATAAAATAGGAATGGCTTGTGCCTGTATGGGGGTAGGGTGGGTGTATCCCTGTTGTTTTAATGCTTTTAAAATAGGGTCAACAATTCTTAACTGTTCAAATGTCATATATGATGTATTCTAACCAGCAACAAATGGTTGTTGTAGGTGCTGGCGGAAGGTTAGTAATGGAAATTGGCCGCTTGCAGCCGTGTTGATTTTTGTAAAATGAAGGGGACTGTATAGG
>CAYUZF010000017.1:16722-26072 GCA_964449615.1 uncultured Aureispira sp. | reverse complement strand
GAAAGCAGGTAAACGTCTGCCTAGTTGGGGAGTGTTTGCTACTGCTGTTGTCAGGTGCTTTGCTTTATTGGCCTATTGTGGCCAACACAAAAAAAAGCAACAGGACGCCCAGCGAAGGAATACCCGTTGCTTTTTATGGAAAGGTTTGGCGCAGATAAACCGCTCGATTTATAGCGAGTGGATCAACGCATCAATGTTGTTATCTTCGACTAGTTTTTTAGTAAAAATTTTGTGTCCTTTGGGGGCAAATAAGTGCAATTGACCTTTTTTAACATTGGCCATCGTGCTCAAAAGTTTCCAGCGGGTTACCAATCTACGCGTGTCTTCGCATTTGAGGGCTACTTCTGAGTAGTGGGTAGCATTGTCAATGGTAAACGACACATCGGGTTGGACTTGTTCTTTAGTAGACTGGTTGGTAAATGTCTTGGGGGCTTCATAACCTTCGAAGCTAGATTTTAAAGAACTAATTTTTCTTTTTTCTACCCAAGTAATAACTTTGTCTATGTATTTTTCCTTGCTCATACGCGCTGTGTACTTTTGGACGAGATTTGTATAGTAAAAATGGCTAGTGGAAGAGAATGTTCTTATAAAAAGACTGATAAAGAATGCAATAGGGCAACTCAATCTATCTCTACAAAGATTCTAATACCGCAAAAACCACCGCCAATAAATGTTTAATAGGGTAAAAATAGGGATTTTTGTGCTAAATACATTGCTAATGCTGTATTATTTACTTATTTTGTTCCCCTTAGGCAACCAACTCCCACTTTTGACGGTCTTTCCAATAGACCCCGCCTAGTCCCTCCAATTCGATCCCTTTTTATACCAACAACAAAAAGTAATGGCCTGACGTTCTATTGGTTAAAGGCATCCCCTCCATAGGTTGTTAGACGAACTGAACTTTGTAGGAGCAGTACAGTTAAATATATAGTATAGGGCCGTAGAGGTAGCCTGCTTTACAACAATGCAAATGCAGCAAAAATCGGTTCTGTAACCCTACTGTAATATTTACAAGCTGCTTTTTCTACGCACTAAAATCTATGAAGTTATTTAAATATCTTCAGATTGAACATTACAACAATTCGCTTACACAAACCAACATTGTAATCTAACATGAAAAGACTAGTCCTTTTTTTAGTGTTCTTGTGCCACTATGCTTTTGCACAAACGCCTTCTAGCCCTACCGCTGATTTCACGGCAGAAGGGTATACCAAAAAGCCGATTAAAATCGGAGATGTTTTACCGATTCAGGTGGCGCCCACCCATCCCTATAATTTAGCAGGAGGGGAGCGCTTGGCTTTTGAGCGAGAATTTTACAACAAAAATTCTGCGTACATTAAGTTGTACTTTGAGAATTTCGAGTTGGCTCCCGGCGATTATGTTGAAATCAAAGGCTTAAACTCTGGGGAGACGATTGTCTATGCCGAGCGCGGCAAGATCATCAACCAAGAGGGGCAAATGTTGAGCAATTTTTGGTCGCAAATTATTTTTGATGAGCGGGTACGCGTACGTCTATACAGCCATGCTTCTGCTGCTGCTTATGGGTTTGACTTGACAAAAGTAGCGTACGGTTATTCTGAAGCACGGATAGAGGCGGCTATTCGTCAAAAAGCTATTTGTGGTCTTGATGACAAAGAGCCTATTGAGTGCTACAATGGCACCAACATGTTTGACAAAGGCCGTGCGGTATGCCGTTTGGTCATCGGGGGCGGTGGTTTGTGTACAGGCTGGCTCTTGGGGTGTAGCGGACATGTAATGACCAACAACCACTGTATTGGTACGGCTGCGGAGGCGGCAAATACTGATTTTGTCTTTAATTTTCAACACAGCAATTGCGCAGGCACCACCAATTCGGCACAGGATGTAGTGGCTGGTTCTGCTACGTTTATCAAAACCAGCGGCTCCCTAGATTATACCTTAGGACAATTGGTTCCCAATTCGGGAAGAACCATAACCAGTATTTTGAATACTTATGGTTACTTAAGTTTGAGTTCTGTGCCGCCTGTTGTCAACGACCGTATTTATATTGTAGGCCACCCAGGTGGTCGCCGCAAAGAGATTACTGTAAATACCGATCAGGGAGGCAATGCACAAGGTTTTGCAATTATCAATCAAATCACCACCAACGGGGCGCGTTATTTTGCCGATACAGAAGGCGGTAGTTCTGGTTCTCCTGTGTTGGATTATAATTCTAATTTGGTGGTTGCGATCCACAACACAGGTGGGTGTACCAATGGTTCTAGTGGCCGCAGCGATCGTTTAATTGCGGCTATTGGTTTGGACATGCCTGCTTGTGGCATCGACAATTCGGGAACAGGAGGTGGTATTCCACTTTGTAATACAACAATAGCTAGTTATCCTTACAACGAGAGTTTCGAAGGGAATAACATTGGTGCGTTTACTCAAGATTCCAACGACGACATAGATTGGACGGTATTGTCTGGAGCAACGCCTTCTGGCTCCACAGGGCCTATCAGTGCCAGCGACGGCATCTATTATGCCTATATCGAAGCTTCTACCCCCAACTTTCCAAACATCAATGCCAATCTAAATTTACCTTGTTTGAACCTGACCAGCATCAATTTTCCACAGCTTATTTTTGATTACAATATGTCGGGAGCTGATATGGGAACCTTAAGTGTAGAGGTGAGTACCAACGGGGTAACTTGGACAACGCTTTGGACGCGTTCCAACGATCAAGGCTTGAATTGGATTACCGACACGGTTGATCTCAATGCTTATACTACCGAAACGGAATTGCGCCTGCGCTTCAACGGTGTAACAGGTAATGGGTTTAATTCTGATATTGCCATTGATGATATTTCTGTCATTCAAGGAACGGCCAATTGTAATCTAATCAATACCTTCCCTTACAGCGAGGGTTTCGAGACTGGTTTGGGGGATTGGACGCAAGACATAGACGACGACTTTGATTGGTTGCGCAACAGTGGTGCAACGCCCTCTAATGGAACAGGCCCAAGCGCAGCAAATTCTGGCAACTTCTATGTGTATACCGAAGCCAGCGCCCCCAATGATGGCGGTAAAGTCGCCCGCCTAATTAGTCCTTGTTTCGATATAACAGGCCTTACTTTTCCCGAGCTAACGTTTGATTACCACATGTACAGTGTGCAAGATGCAATGGGAACACTAACGGTACAGGTCAGTGTTGGGGGTGGTGCTTGGACCACACTCTGGACGCGCTCGGGCGATCAAGGCGACGTGTGGCGTTCTGCTACTGTGGATTTAAACAGTTACAGCCTTGCAACCGACTTACGCATTCGCTTTGTATGCTTGACCAACAGTTTTGAATCGGATATAGCTCTGGATAACATTGGAGTCGGTGCCCCTGTGTTCTCTTGTGGAACCACCATTACCAACTATCCTTACAACGAAGGTTTTGAGACTGGGTTAGGGGATTGGACGCAATCTATCGGGGACGATTTTGACTGGAGTATATTAAGTGGGCCAACCGTTTCTACGGGAACGGGGCCATCAGCTGCCACAGAAGGTAGCTTTTACATCTATACCGAAGCTAGCTCGCCCAACGACGATGGTAAAATAGCTATTTTAAACAGTCCTTGTTTTAATTTGACGACTATTGTAGACCCTAGATTGACCTTCAACTACCACATGTTTGGAAATGAAGTGGGGGTACTCTTGCTACAAGTGAAAACTAGTACGGCTCCCTGGACAACTTTGTTGGCTCGTTCAGGCAGTTATGGCGACCAATGGTATCAAATGACGGTTAGTTTACAACCTTATGCGGGGTTGAATGATGTGCGTTTCCGTTTCAAAGCAACGACGGGGGCTACTTTCTCTTCGGACATGGCGATTGATGCTTTTGAAGTGGCTTCTGCTACGGCCGTGAACACAACCGCACTACAAGCCGACGAAGTGCAACTGGCTGTTGCACCCAATCCGTTTAACGATTACTTGGAAGTGTACACCAATATAGAAGGTGAGTTGCTGTATCAAATAACCAATGTTCAAGGGCAATTGGTGAAAGCGGGGCGCCTTACAGGCGGTGCTAGTATTGATGTGGCTGCGTTGAGTACAGGCGTTTATTTTATTCGCTTCAACAATGGTAAAGAAGAGGTGATTAAAAAAGTAGTGAAGTACTAAGAGAATTAGATACGATTTTGCTTTTATAGTAAAGGCGGATCACCATAAGCGTATAGCTATACGCTTTGTGGTCATCCGCCTTTTTTTGCCTCCCGATTTCTTCCACCAAACCCCCTAAACGTCATTGCCCTTCACATTCAGCAAGTGTGCTTCGCGCTTGGCAAAATCTTGCAGTAAGCTGGGCGACTCCCCTGTCAGCACGAAATAATCATCCGAGATAAGCGGTTCTTTCATGAAACGCGGCAACACATGCAACAGCGTCAATACAAAAAGATAGTCTTTGGGGTAATTTTCTCGACGCTTGCGCCAATAAAAAAATATAGGATTCATAGCGCGGTAGCGAATGGGCCAACGTAGAAAACGATTGAGAATTTCTGTTACTTGATAAAAATTCAAGTTTTCCGAGCCCGTCAATTCATAGCTCTTATTGAGGTGCAGTTGGGGGGTTAGCAGCACCAACGCAATCACTTTGGCAACATCCTGTACATCAATCCAATTGAATAGAGCATTGCCTGCGGGGAGAATAATGCGCCGCCGATCTCGAATATCTTGATAGAGCGTAGTGGTCAGGTTCTGCATAAAATAGCTTGGGCGAATGAAGACGTGTGCCAAGCCCTGTTGCTCAATCAAGCGCTCTATTTTGTGGTGGGGAATAAAGCGGCTGCGCTCAGCGCCATGTACCGACAGAAACACCACCAACTTGGTACCTGCTGCTTTCAGCGCGTTGACTAAGGGCGCAAAATAACGCGGCACATCGGCTATGCTGGGCGGTCGCATCAAAAATACCCGATCAATATTTTGCAGCGCTGCTTCAAAGCTGCGCGGATCTTTAAAATCAAAATGGCGGTATTGCAGTTGGGTATATTCGCCCAAAAAGAGTTTCCCCTTCTCCAAGTCTCGCACCCCTGCAAACAACTCGCAAGCCGCTTCACGTTGTACCAATTGTTGAATAACGGCGTGGCCTACGTTGCCCGTAGCTCCAAGAATCAATATTTTTGGTAAATACATATAGGAGAAGTTAGGCGGCCGCAGTGACCCGTTGGTAATATTGTTGACACAATTGTAGAGCAGTGGCCATCGTTTCGTTGACCCAATCGCGGTGCAGGTACTCTCTAGGCACTTTCATAAATTGAAAGAAGGTAAAATAGTTGTTGTTGATAGAGAAATCGCCCAACGCCAATTCCGCATTGATGCTTTTGAGTGCTTCTGAGGTCGCGGTCAAATGTTCTGTAGACAGTGCTTTTTGATTGAAAATGGTTAGCGAAAGCGTAAAATGCACATCGTGCGGTGCCAGCAAAACTTTGTAGGTTTGTTCGTCTAGGGTAATGTCTACTTCAAAAGCCTGTTTGGTTTCGCTGTAATGCACAGGAAAGTTTTGCTCCTGAAAAGCTTCTACCACAGCTCTGGAAATAGGGCCGCGTTTTTTGAGTTGTACGGCTTCATCTTGGGGTTGACTGGAACGGGTGCGGTAGCCCGATTGTACTAATTGTCCCCCTTGTGCCTCTGGCAATTCGTGCTGTTGCAGCACACTCAATACCTCCCAACGATTTTCTTGCAAAAGCGGCGCATCAGCCGCCAAATCCGTAAAGTAAACCGCCAAATCCGTTTGGGTATCGGGCAGCAGGTAGTGGCATTTTTCTTTGAGGGCAACCGTAATGTAAACAGGCAACGTATCGGTAAACGGAGAGTCAATACTCTCCAGACGATTCTCAGGTAAATTGTTGAACGCCTGCAAGTGTTCCAGCTTGGTATAGGTGGCGTAGTCGGTGCGCAAATCTAACGTAAGGTCAACCCAGCCGTTTTTGGTTTTTTCAGCACTAATTTGTTCCAAAATAATCAACCCGCGTTCCAAAGGCGGATAAAAAGCAATGGTTTGGTCTATAGAGAATGTATTGGTCATTGTGATCGTGTTTTTATAAAGCGTACAAAACGCCCTTGTTTGGTGATTTCGCTAGCAGATACTCTAGTGGGATAACCTAAACATAACCCTTTTAGAGGGAAAGATGTTTGATGAAGGGACATAAAATCCCCAACCCCAACGCGCCGAGCGCAAGAAGCCCCCTCAAACAGAGAAGCTTACAGCACTTCAATAGACAAAGTACTACAAACTTTTATAAAAGAAGTCCTATTGCACCCCCCCCTGTTTGGGCTTAAAATCTTTAACAGATTCTAGGTTGTCCACCACCGTATTAAGGCGTCGCATCATCTCAATCGCTCTACTAGATGCTTGTCGATTCATAGTAAAAGAAGTGTGACAACGCGGACATTTTTGAGACTTATCATATAGTAATTTTTTCAACGTAACTTCTGTAAAGAAACTGCCTTTTGGACATTCAAAACCAGGATTTTTTTTGTTGGTTAGTTAGTGGTAAACTCGTAATAATTATTGTTTAATGTTATAAGGGGTGAAGGTTGTTTTATAAAATTTAAATTTAAAAATATTTAAAGGAAGAAAAAAATATAGTATTTTAGCAAAGCAAAGGGGCAAGAGAGGCGCATAAAAAAATGGCTCCTTATTATTTTAAATACATAAAACAAGGAGCCATCAAAAGGGGCGGTAAGAGCAGCCAGCACCCTGTAAAAATACAAATAAGCTACACCAGTAAAACCTACCAAAATATAGCAGCGCTACACAGGTTAGGGGTTTAGCAAAACAAATTTTTAATAAATACGCATCAAAAAATCTACAAAGATAGAAGTTAAGAAGGAACCGACCGCAACATTTCAATAATGGCATCTTTGCTTTCAATCAAGCGATCTTTGGAAGCCAAATGTTCATCTTTTTCGTCCAATAAACGCATCCAAACTTCGCGGTTTTCGTTGGCAGCAATGCGGAATTGCGTCAAAAAGTTTTCTACTTTGTCCAGTGGAAGGTGCTGGGCAGTGTTGGACTGTTCTTCCTCGTGGCGCATCATGTTGCCTTCGCCGAGCAATACCCAATTGATATTAATGCCTTTGGTGCTAGCCAAACGAATAAGTAAATTGGAACTCGGTAGGTTTTTACCGTTGACCACGTTGTTTAAAGAGGCTTGAGAGACATTAATCTCACCTGCTAATTGTTTAACGTTCTTCTTGGATATGTACAGGTACTCCCGAAGACGTTCAGAAACTGTAGACTGCATAACTGAAGGGAATTATCGCATTGTGGTTTAGTTGATGTAAGATGCAAACTACTGAACTAAGAATAGGACGCCAGCAATTTACCACAACACGTAGTGTATGACAAACTGTAAAAGCTTGTGTGTTCAATATGCTTAAAATTTTGTCTCAAAGACAAACATTTTATAACAAGCTTTGTGTGTATGGCATAAAAGTAGGAAATTATAAACTAAAAATGTTCGTACCTTCCAAATCTATTCCCGAAATCAGGAATAAAACGGTCATTTTTTGACATTTCTAGCCCAAAAAATCCAATTTGCAGACTAAAAATTGACACAAGGTAACCTCCAACGTCTGCATATATCCTTTTATTTAGACGAGGTTTTTGTGTTATTTTTTGAACAGCTTAGTAGATTTGGACGTTAGACTAAGGACGGTCTTCTTTGTGAACATGCTTCATGTATTTTTGCAACTTGATGACAATTGTCTATTTTGAACATCTAATTAATAAAGAGGCAGGCCCTCTTATTGAAACACACTATATTATAATTACCTACTTATGGGAATTGAAGCTTTATTTATAGAGGTTACCCTCAAAGCCGCAGCTGGAAATTTTGGGAAAAAACTAGCGGACGTTATTCTATCGTACCCGCTTTTGGATCGTATGAAAAGTATGTTGCCTTTTAACGACCGCGAACGCATCGACGATTTTAGCCGCGGCAAAATAACGGCTCAAGATATTGATCTAATCCGCCAGCATATTACAAAGGAAGACAACGAACAGGAATTCAAAGCACTGGCAGGGGACGCCTTCAATTTGTCGGATGGGGACTTGCAATTGTTGATGCAGCATCTAAAAGCCCTGAACGATAACATTGGCGGGCACCAAGAAATGGTAGATCAACACGCCCGTGCAGAATCGGGTACCGAAGGACAACGCGACGACATGAGAACCGAAGCCCGCGAAAAAATCACTTACCACGAGGAACAAGCATTAAAATTACTAGAATTGCGGCACTAGGCAGCCTACCGCCTACGCACTGGCAGTAGGCAGCAAGGGGCGGCGGGTATTGAGCAGCGCCCCTTGCTACCCCTGCCATACCTGTCCCAAAAACCATGATAGAGATTTACCAACAAGCGCTAGATAAGGCAAAAAAACGATTGGAAGAAGCCGTTGAAGCCCTCGGACACGCGGGAATTGCAACAAAAGGAGACTATTTAAATGCCATAGTTTTAGAAAAAAAGAAAATTGCCAACTTGGAGCGACTTCTGCAACAAGAAATTCAGGAGCAAGAAAATGCAGAAAAAACAGCGCCGAAACAATACACCCAGCAATCGCCCATTTCCAAATTGTTGTTTTTATCGGCGCTGGCCACAGGCGCTTCTCCCTTGCGTTTGGATCAGGAGCAAAAGGCGATAAGAACGGCTCTGGATCATTCGGTACAACCGTTTATGTTATTGGCCTATCCCGCTAGCAAAATTAGCGATTTGGAAGATGCGCTGTTGAAACACCAACCTCATTTTATACATTTTGCAGGGCATGCCGATGCACAAGGACTAAGTTTTTTGCATCCGACAACCAACCAAACGCAGCAAGCAGCCTATATTCCCTTGGCCAAAATGCTCCGCAATTTTCAAGAAAATTTGCAAGGCGTGTTCTTTAATGCCTGTTTTTCGGCTGCCCAAGCGGAGGCTTTCAAACAATTCTTGCCCGACGTTGCGTTCATTGCAATGGACGCTGCTGTACCAGATCCCACAGCCATTCGTTTTGCCACTACTTTTTACAAAGCAATTGCGGCAGGGCGTTCCATCCGCAACGCCTTCGACACTGCGGTAGACTCTATTGACTTACACGGCTTGAAAGGCAGCTACCTTCCCGTCTGTTTGGATTAGCCTGCCGCAGCTGCCGCTGAATAATTGCGCCTTTTTTGTTTTTTATATAAAAAAAGGGGGTATTTTGGGTAACAACAACAACTGGTTTTCGTAGAATATAAGGATGTTACTAAACTAAAAAGTAGAGCAGCAAGTTATGGATATGATACAGGTGTACCAACGTTCTTTGCAACAAGCAGAACAACAACTGCTGGATGCCTTAGAAGGTTTTGAAAATGCAGGAGTTGCCACCATTG
>CAYUZF010000017.1:10855-16709 GCA_964449615.1 uncultured Aureispira sp. | reverse complement strand
TTAAGCTAGCCAACAAGCGCATCGCCACCTACCAAACTTTACTGCAAGTAGAACAAAAAAAACAAGCAGCGACCAAGAAGCCCAGTCAAGCCGTCATACATTGTTACATTTTTACCAGTACCTTGCCGCAAATTCGACAGCTCTATAGTACCGCCGAACAGCGCAACTTGCCCGCACAGCGCTACCAAGAACAAGAAGCCGCTTGGCAGCCTTTCGCAACGGACAACCCTACGGCAACCATCGCCGACATCCTACAACAATACCAACGCCAATACCCGCTCAAAATCGTGTATTGGGCAGGCGAAGACAAGCAGCAATACATTGCACTCGACGAGCATTTGACGGACAACCAAGCTGGGGATTTTGGATTGGATGGCCTTACAAGAAAGCAATGCCCGCGGATTTCTAAAATTTGACAGCAAACGTGCTCGTTTTATTGCACCGATTTGTGAGGCGACGCGGCAACCGTTTAAAGGGCGGATTGAAAAAGCGCAGGCGGCTTTTATTACCATCAGTGCGCGCCGCGAGCGGGGGCTAGATTGCGATATGGCCTTGTTTGACAGCAGCAGCCGCGCCAATTTTTTGCAAGGACTACACCGTTTGTTCAAAGAATTTAGCCGCAATGTGCGCAACCAAAGCCTCGACGACAATCCATTGGGCAACCTCAATATGAACCTCCAACCATAAGCACTATGATTTTTTCTTTTTATTCTTACAAAGGCGGTGTGGGCCGCTCCCAGTTGTGCGCCAACGTAGCGGCTTACCTGTGCCACCAGAAAAACAAACGGGTGTTGCTCTTGGATTGGGATTTTGAAGCGCCAGGGTTGCATTATTATTACTATAAAAAAGAGGAGGACTTAAAGGTAGCAGGGAGTTTAGAACTCTTGGAACGCTACTTGGCGTTGATGCTGACCCAAGATAAGGTGCGGACTGAGGACTACAGCTTTTTTGACGACAGTAGTCGGGTGAATGTATTGAGGGCCAAAGGGTGGAAACATAAAACGCGGGGCTGTGTGGATTTGATTCCAGCGGGGCGTTACGATGAGACGTATACCTTTAGAATCAATAATTTTAATTGGCACCAGTTTTACAACGATTTGGATGGGCAGGTGTACGTTGAATGGCTCAAAGGGCAGTTGAAGGCGCTGGACTATGATTATATTTTAATTGACAGCCGCACGGGCATCAACGATTATTCAGGAATTTGCAATTTGCATCTGCCTGATGCAAACATTGTGGTGATGGCGGCCAACAGCCAAAATATGGCGGGTTGTGGGCGTTTGGTTCGACAAATTATAGAACATCCCTACACCCAGCACGAAAATAATTACCGCACCAAATACATATTGCCCGTTCTATCCAGAATCAATGTTAACAATCCCAAATTTGACCACTGGGCAGACGAGTTTGTGAAGCATTTCCACTATTTAATGCAATATTGGGAAACAGAATTGCCCGATGCGTTTAGCCAAGATATTTTCAGGGATTTTTATTTGGAAAAGACCTTGCTGGAAGATATGCCGCAATACTCCGCAGGGGAAAATATTCTATTTACCAAGCGCGGTCAACGCATACACCGCAGTTCCTTCGCGGCCAAATTTGCCAACCTAGCGGATTATTTGGAAAACCTAAAAGAAAAAGGACAATTGGATTTGTTGGAACAGATTGACCGCGATTCTTGGGAGTATTATGCCGAGCAGGGCGCCCTTCGGTTGGAAGAGGGCAAAAAGGGCATAGAGCGGAAGGATGTCGCTTATGCCTACGAGCAGGCAGAGGATTTTGAAAATTCGGAGCGTTTTGGAGGAACGATTGATTTGTATATGGAAGAGTACAAAGAGTTGTATGTGGCAGGAAAGTATGAAAATGCACTGGTAATTCTACAAAAAGCCTTAGAATTAGGCAACAAAGGGGGAGAGGTATATTTTGAGATGGGAAAGACATACCAGCGGATGAAAAACATGGATTTAGCTATAAAAGCCCACCGCAAAGCACTGGCAATTGAACCCAATAATTACGGAGCTTGGTATAATTTAGGAAATGCGTATCTCAATCAAGAACAACTTGATGCAGCTATTCAAGCCTATCAAGAAGCGATAACAGGTAAGGCAGAGTTTCACGAAGCATGGCACAACTTGGGAAGTGCTTGGTACAAACAACGGCAATTTGATCAGGCTGTTACTGCTTATATAAGAACATTAAAGGTAAAACCTGATAAGTACGAAGCTTGGTATAACTTAGGTAAAGCCTACTATCAACAAGATGAAACCAGTCGGGCGGTTGACGCTTACCAAGAGGCGTTGAAAATAAAACCCGATTTTCATAAGGCATGGAACAACTTAGGAATTGCTTATTATAAATTAGAACAGCTCGAAAAAGCGATCCAGGCTTACAAAAAAGCGGTAGAAACAAAACCTGATGCTTACGGGGCATGGAATAATTTGGGCGTAGTTTACTACGATTTAAAGCAATTAGACGAGGCCGTGGCTACATTTCTAAAAGTATTAGCTATTGAGCCGTACAATTACCAAGCTTGGTACAATTTAGGGGAATTATACACCCACAGAGAGGAATATGAAAAGGCTACGGATGCTTACCAAGAAGCTATGTCTGCTAACCCCCAAGATACCAATTCTAGAACGCAGCTCATAAAAATCTACCAGCTGCAAAACAAGCCCCAGAAAGCCAAACAACTCTTACAAGAGTTGATTACTTTAGAACCCCAAAACCCTCAATGGCAACTTCAATTAGCCCACTTCCACCGCCAACGCCGCAATTGGGACGCCGCCAAAGCCGCCTTACGACAAGCCTTACAAATCGACGAAAAACAAGCTGTTCACTACCTGAGGGCACAAATTAGAGCAAACTCCAAGAGTCCGCAGCCGCACATCGAATTGGGGCGGCTTTACCACGTAGCCAAAAAATGGGGCAAAGCCCTCAACAGTTATGAAAAAGCGCTAAAAATAGACCCCAGCAGTGCCGAAGCCTTGGTGCTGATTGGCAACGTCTACAGCAGTAAGGGTTCCGACCACATTGCCATTGAATATTACCACAAAAGCCTCTCGATAGACGCACAAAATGCCTATGCGTATTACCGTTTGGGAAATGCTTACAACAAAATTGGGGAGTATGCCGCGGCAGTAGAGCAGTACCAAAATTGCTTAGACCGCGACCCCACACAAATGAGCACCCTCAACAACTTGGGCGTGGTTTACTACAAACAAGGCAAAAACGATTTGGCTGTAGAAACGTACTTGCGCAGCCTGACCCTCGACCGCAACCACGAAACTTGCAACAACAACATCGGCTATTTGTACCTCATTACAGGGGAGTTGACGAAGGCCAAGACTTATTTGCAGCGCTCGATAGAGTTGGGACTGACGGATTTTGCGCACCGCAATTTGGGGCATTGTTACTTGATGGAGCAGCAGCCCGAAGAGGCGCTGGCGCATTACCGCCAATCGTGGGAAGCGTTTGAAAATAAGTTGGAGTTTTGGAGTGGCATGGAAGATGATTTTCAATATTTGAAGGCCAATGGGGTGACGTTGGAAGATTACGAAACGATCAAAGCGGAATTGTTGGTCTGGATCGGGGAGGAACATCCCAGATAGAAGCTTGAAGCTCTTTTTTTATAATAAAAAATAACGTTGCTCTATGCTCTACCTCCAACGCGCCCAACAGGAACACGCCCCGCTCTGGTTCGAACTGCTCCAAAACAACCGCGCTTGGCTGGAACCGTGGATGCCACATTTGAAGGCCATTCAAACTCTAGAACAGGCGCAGGCTTACCTCAAAAAATACGCTACGCTAGATATTTACTTGGGGGCGCACATTTACGAACTCTGGACAGAAGGCGGTACCCTAGTGGGTTTGGCACAAGTACACAGTGGTCGTTTTACGACCCAGAGCGTCGAACTGGCCTACTGGCTAGGGCAGGCGTACACGGGTAAGGGCTATGCTACGACGGCTTGCCGTCGGTTGATTGCTATGCTTTTTGCCACCCAACCGCGCATACAACGTGTACACATCCGTTGCAAAACCGCCAACCGCGCCAGTCAAAAAGTCGCCCAACGGTTGGGCATGCAATTGCTGTCCAGCAATGCCGAAGAACAACGGTATGGGCTATCCAAAACCGATTGGCCACAAGACCCCGATTATTGGCTGTGGTTTTTGGAGGACAATTGAGGCGCGCTCTGCGCTCCAAAGCTCGTAACCAACTAAAAAATGCGCCTCCAAGTAGGAAGACGCATTTTTAAAAGCGTAAGAAATTGTTAGGCTCAATCTCTTTTTAAATCAACGTTGACCTGCGCGTTGGCATCGGTAGGATCTACTTTTAACTCGTAGGTATAACGGCCTGCCTCTAAAGCTTGTTCTGTTGCAAAATTAGCGGTAGAATTATAGGTTTTACCTTCTATTTCTAACTGTACAGTAGCAGTGCCGTAAGCTTGGTTAAAGGTGCGGTAAGCAGACGTTTCCCCTGCTTTTAACGTGCCAAAATTAACAGTTTGATCTTGGGCAGAAGTGGTGAGCTGTACATTGCTGTACTCGTAAAAACTGTTGTTAGAAAGACGAATTTCTACGCTTGAATTTTCAATGGGAGTGATGTTATCCTCTGTGGTAGGCGTCGTATTTTTTTGTTCGTTTTTATCGCCACAGCTTCCCAATAAGGCAAGCGTCAAAAAGATAAGTACCAGTTGTTTCATAAAGGTGTTATTGTAATGCTTGCCTTATTGGATATTCAAAAGGATAAGCTTGTAAAAAATAGCGCCAATGAGTAGCCGCTTATTGTCATAGGCAATAACAGTATGGAAGGGCTATTGTTGTACGGAGAAGTTACGCAGAAGTATCAAAAGTAATAGAATAAGAGCCTCGTTCTCTGTTTTCTAATTCACCACAACGTAAAATAGCGAACCAACACCTTATAAAAATCCTCTAACAACTTCCAATTTAAGGAAAAAATATTATTATTATGAGATGAAAACAACCCATTAAAATTTTAAAAGGTTAAAAAACAAACAAAAAGCTACATGAAATTAAAACTTGGAAAATTGCCTGCTGTAAAAAACGTGGGCTATAGCAATTACAAAATGTTGCTTAAGAAAACGCTACAAGAACTCTTACAGGATTCCGCTGCCAAAGGGATTTCAGAATACGTCCTAGTACAAGGCGAGCGCTTGACGTGGAAAGATGCCACAGAGGAAGCTGACAAACCCCTGCTGTATTTGGGCGACCGAAAAGCATGGGTCAAAGCCCTGAAAGCCAACAAGGAGTTTGAATTAAAAGATTATTCTTATGGCAGTTGCAAAGCGGTCTTGGTGGGTTCGGACGTGCATTTGGCGCTTTGCCCAGAAAAAGGAAAACTCACACAAGATGCCTTTCTTAAACCCCTCAAAAAAGTCTTTAAAACGTACAAACCCAAAGTGTTTGTAGAAGTAGTAGAAAGCTTGGATCTAGTGCAAGAGGGAACAGGCGGCGAAAATCTAACCAACGGCGAGAATCAACCCCAACAATTGCTAGAACAACTGGGCACACAACTCAAACAGTACCACTTGGATTTTCAGCAGAATAAGACCGATATTGCTGCCGCTAAAGACAACAAAACAAAGCAGGCTGCGTTGGTCAAGCGCAATAAAATTGCCAAGCGGCTAAAGCATCTGTGTGCCAATTGGCAGACCAGTATTGCGCCCGAAGCCGCAACACTCATCGAAACCGCGCAACAAAAAGAGTGGGAAAAGATTTATCAACATTGGCAAGCCTTTTTCGTGAAAAGACAAGCCGCCAAAGAGGGAACTGCCACAGACACAGCGGCTTTGTTGGCCGAGGAAGAACGCATTTACAGCAAAACGCTCGGCGATCT
>CAYUZF010000017.1:5830-10845 GCA_964449615.1 uncultured Aureispira sp. | reverse complement strand
TTATGCCAACATAGACAAAGGCGAAATAGCGCCCAGTGTCATAGAAAGCAATTTGGCCAACTTCGAAGGGCATCTGACCAAATGGAAAGCCTTTGTGCAGGGCAAACCTGCTGGCCTAGCCGATGAACTGGCGGCCTTAGAAAAACAGCTGGCACAAGCCAAGAGCGATTGGACTACTATGAAACCCTTAATTACCCGCTACCACGAAACCTCTACTCGTTTGGAACAGGCGGCAGAAGGGGAGGATTATGAAAATATCGCGGAGCTGTACGACCAACTGGATCGCATTCGCGAAGAAATTCAAAGCGCTTAATTAACCACTAAACTACGAACAACATGGCACAAGCAAATCCTAAAAGTTTAAGCGATCGTTTAAAGAGCGCAACAAAAGCAGAAAAGCAGGTCGAGATAGAAGTTATTGATAAACTACTAGACGCCTATATACCTGGAATATACCTCGGTAATAAAAAACAGGTAAAAGGCTTTTTTATAGGGCAATTGATGCAAGGTAAAATTGATGACATAACGGAAGACGCTGTACTGGGTTACTGCGATTCAGCATTTGAGAAATCTAAAAAAGCCAAAGAATCAGGTGACCGCTTAGAAGCAGACGTAGCGAAGTTAATAGGGGGGCAGATCGGAAAAGGGCAGGGAAGTAAAGATTTGGAATGGCGTGTTTTGGCAGGCGGAACAGACGTCATCAAGGAGGTGATTGCAGACAAAAAAGTAGACGGGGTAGTTGGCTTAGACACGTTTATGTTTTACTACGCGGATGTATGTCGAGTCTATAAAGGCACCGCACTAGAGGCTGACTTAGTCACCATAAAAACAACGCCCGTAGATGCTTATAGTGTAGAGAGCGGTATTTTAGCCATTGCAGGAGGCGGTGCAAAGTTTAAAAAAGGAACAAACGAGCTTTCCGAGCATTCAAAGGGGCGTATCAATGAGTTGATTGACATTTGTCAGGCATATAATTTTAAGCCCTTGATAGCTTTTAATAGAGAAACCGTTACGGATGACATGATGGAGCAAGTTGTTGATGAATTTGAAGGCAAATGCCAAATAGAAAGACTATAAACGACCCTAAACGGCCTAAAAAAAGCGTTCCGAACACATTGTTCGGAACGCTTCTTCAAAAGAATCAATTTTCTAAAGGCTTTTTTTATAGAAATCAATAATTAGTTTGTCTTCTATACTAAGGTTCGCTTCATCTAATGCTAAAAATTTAAAATTTCTTTGGGTACTATTCCCTCGAACGTACAAAGCATTACTTTTACTAGACCAGCGACCAACATATTGCTTGGGATCTTTTGCGTAAATCTGAAACTTGTCATCTTCCCACTTTACTAGTTCTATGGGGTCGTAAGATCCATATAGTTTACAGGCGCCAGTTATTGTTCTCCAATTGAAGTACGACTGATTACTGTCTGCACGTAGCCGCCAAGGATTTCCGCCACCTTCTTTACTCTTATCATATTTTAGATAAAATAGAATAGCTCCATCACTAATTTTGTCTTTGTTGGCATTTAGAAGGTCATCTTTGCTACCGACATAATTTTTAGCTCCTACATTGTATAAAAAACCAGCGATTGTATGGCCTTTTTTTACCATATCTAAGGTTACCCATTTTGTAGATACACTTTCTAAAAGGCTAGGAATAGAATTTTCTATTCTAGTAACAGCTTCTTCCGTCGGTGCTTCTTCAGCTTCTCTAATAGTCTTAATTGCTGAAAAAATCTCCTTTCTACTTAAGTTACTCATTTTTATAGATTTAAGTGAATAAAAAAATAGAAGAAAAGATTGTAGCTACTCAATCGAATGATTTTCTCCTATTTGTACTACAAAGCTATACTTTAGATAGTATTAAATAATAGGAGAATGCCCTATGTTTCAGTAACTAGGGAAACGTTGATAAAAGTAGTCAGGTAAGAAAAATAGACAACTTTGGAATCATTGGTAGTATAATAATACATAAAAAAACATTCCTCTGTACAGAAGAATGTTTTCTCAATAATAGTTTAGTGGAGCTGGAGAGATTCGAACTCTCGTCCAGACAAAGCATTCATAAGCTTTCTACATGTTTAGCCAACAATCGGATTTCGAACAGCTACAGGTCTGTTGACACACGCATAACTGTTCTAGACTCTTCTTCATTCGCCAGACAATACGGAGACACGCTTGCCGAACTAACCTAAAAGTTGATGATGTGAGCTACGCTGTGTATTAGGTGTCAAGCGCAGGCCACAATGGTTGCTAGATCCTTCTGGATTAGGCAGCCATAGCATAACTGTTGTTATTGCCATTTCAAAGTTGTTATGTACTATGTTTTACGAGATAATCACACCTGTCTCGACATGCTTACTTACAAAACGTTCAATGCTGTCGATTCCAGTCAGCCCCGTTGGTAAGTGTAGTGATCCCCTTTAGAATATTCCCTTTCGGGGGGACACAAAGGTATAACTTATTCTCAGCGATAAAAGTTCCGAGGGATTTATTTTTTAGAAAAATAGTTGGAACTAGGGTAGAGGCGAATCGGTAGAAGAAGTACAACAGTTGGTCTTTTTGGGTATACTATAGCTTTGTGTTCTGAGAACTATTGCTTATCTAGCAACTGTATTTTGATTACAAATAAGATGAAGTGGAACGCTGTGCTGGTTTCCTTTATTAAGAATAAAAAACAAAAACAAATGAAAATAGGAATCATCCGAGAAGGCAAGGTGCCGCCAGATGCACGGGTTTTATTTACCCCGCAACAATGCGTAGCCCTACAAGAAAAATACGATTTGGAATTGGTTGTGCAACCCTCTAAGGGACGCTGTATTCCAGATTTTAAATACGAGGATGCAGGGGTGAAATTGCAGGAGGACGTAAGCGATTGCGATGTGTTGATG
Organism: uncultured Aureispira sp.; assembly: GCA_964449615.1. Taxonomy (GTDB): domain Bacteria; phylum Bacteroidota; class Bacteroidia; order Chitinophagales; family Saprospiraceae; genus Aureispira. Next base: position 7,954 of record CAYUZF010000017.1, on the reverse strand, counting down.
GGCATCAAAGAAGTTCCCAAAGAGCAGCTCATTCCCAACAAAACCTACTTTTTCTTCTCCCATACCATCAAGAAACAGCCCTACAACCGTGCGTTGTTGCAAGAGATACTAAAAAAGAACATTACACTGCTCGATTACGAGGTCTTGACCAATGAGAAAAAACAGCGCGTGATTGCTTTTGGACGCTTTGCGGGTATTGTGGGCGCGCACAACGGCATGATGACTTACGGCAACCGCACAGGGGCGTTCGAGCTGGAGCAAATGCACCAATACGACGATTACGCCGCTGCGATTGCCTACTACAAATCCCTAAAGCTGCCGCCCATGAAAATTGTGGTGACGGGGACTGGGCGCGTGGCCAATGGTGCGGTAGAAGTGTTGGAGCACATGGATATTCGTCGCGTATAGCCCAAAGAGTTTTTGAACAAAAACTACAACGAAGCGGTGTACACCCAATTGGATTGCAAGGACTACGCCGCCCCCAAAGAAGCGGGAAAAAGCTTTGAACTACAGGAGTTTTTTCAACATCCCGTCCGTTTTAAATCCATCTTTGAACCCTACACTAAAATTGCGGATTTAATGGTCAACGGAATTTATTGGGCCAACGAAGCGCCTGCTTTTTTTACCGCAGAGGCCATGCAGCAAGACGATTTTAACATTCAAGTAATAGCGGATGTTACTTGCGATATTGCCCCCGTTTCCTCTATCCCCTCTACGCTCTACGCCACGACGATTGATAACCCCGTATTTGGGTACGACCCACAAGCGCAGGCGGCCGTTCCCCCCTACCAGAGTCATACAGTCGATATGATGACCATTGATAACCTACCCAACGAATTGCCCAAAGATGCATCTAAATCTTTTGGAGAGCAGTTTACCGCACAAGTCATTGAAGAACTGTTGGGGCTCAAAAATACGGGTATGTTGGAGCGAGCCACGATTGCCAAAGACGGGCAGTTGGGAACCCATTTCCACTATTTACAAGATTATGTAGCGGGCGAATAGGAGCGCAAAAAAACATCAACAAAAACAATAGCAGACCTTGCAACGTTGTATAGGTCTGCTGTTTTATTATAATAATCGCCCTTTCTGCTATCTTTTTTTTGGGAGAAAATACAACAATAGGGACGTACATACTATCAATTATGAAAAAAGGCTGGAGAGATTACGGACGCATTGTAGTCGGGTTTATTGGATTGTATTTTTTTGTGATGGCACTATACAATACCAAGTCGTTTTTAATTCCGCTCACTATGGCCATTTTATTGGCTTTGGTGGTCTTACCACTGGCCAAAAAACTAGAGGAAGCAGGGTTGAAAAGAGGTTTTGCAGCGCTTATAAGTACGCTATTGGTCTTTTTGATATCTGTTGGCTTTGCTTCTCTACTGGCTTACCAGTCTAAGGTCTTTGTAGACAAATGGCCTGCCATCAAAGAGAACATGCAGCCCAAAGTGCTGCAGTTACGCAACTTTGTAGCCGAACGCACACCGCTGAGTCATAGCGACTTGACGCCTTCCCTAGACAGCATCATGAGCGCAGAGTTTAACCCCAGTACTGTTGTGGCAGGCTGGGTAGGCTCCATCAGTGGCTTTATTGCTAATTGGTTGTTAATTATGATTTACATTTTCTTCTTACTCAATTATAGAGCGCGTTTCAAGCGATTTGCCTTGCGCATTTTTCCCCGCGAAGACCACAACAATATTCAAGAAACCATTACTAAATCCGCTGATATCGCCCCTCAATATTTGACAGGAATTTTTATTCTGATGGGCGCTTTGTCGGTGTTGTACAGTATTGGTTTGGGTCTATCGGGCGTGGACAATTTTATTTTAATTAGTCTAATTGCCGCTCTACTTACTCTAATTCCCTACGTGGGTAACATTATCGGCTTTTCGCTGGCAATGGTTTTTGGTTACCTCACTTCGGGTAGTACTTCTGTCTTAATTGGCATCATGCTAACCTTTGGTATTGGGCAGTTTATTGAAAGCTATGTCTTACAACCCTTTGTTGTAGGCGATCGCGTAAAAGTGCATCCCTTTTTTACCATTTTAGTGGTGGTTATTGGTAACTTTTTGTGGGGGGTTACTGGAGCCGTATTGGCCGTGCCGTTGTTTGGTATTGTAA
>CAYUZF010000017.1:0-5820 GCA_964449615.1 uncultured Aureispira sp. | reverse complement strand
CTCTGGGGTTGCTCTTTAGTACTTGTGAGCTGGGGCCAACAGGGGAGGAAGTAGACGACGATGGCGACGTTTGCACCTAAGAAGTAGCCGCCATAGCAACGAGCAGCGTTTCTAGTTTTTTGCGCATACGGTAACCCGAACAAGAATAATTATTAACCAAAATACTAAAGGACAACAGCCGCCCGCTTTGGGTGGTCACGTAGCCCGTGTAGCTGCGAATACGGTTCATAGAGCCACTTTTGGCGCGCACGTTGTTCTCTGCTACAGAATTGCGTCCCACATTGCGCAAGGTACCCGAGCGCCCTGCAATGGCCAACTGGTTGTAAAAATCCCCAAAGCTCGATTTGTCCAAATACATCTTGCGCATAATGGCAGCAAATGTTTTGGCACTCACCCCATTGCGCGCCGAGAGGCCACAGCCATCTTTCATAAAAAAGCCACTCAGATCCAAGCCGCGTGTTCGCCACAAATCCATAACTACGGCGATGCCCATATCCGTGGTACCCTTTCCTTTTACTTTGGCACCCATCGCTTTGAGTAAGGCTTCGCAATACATGTTGCGGCTGTCTTCATTGGTGTGTTTGCAAATGGCGCTTAGTTTGGGAGAACGGTGCGTCAGCAAGAGGGCAGGGTCAGGCGTTGCGCCTTTGATGTCGAACAAGCCGCTGCCTTTTGGAATGGTGCCTCGAATAATTGCCTGTTGGCCGAAAGGCGCCGAAAACACATAGGCATTGTCGCCCGTACGGCTGCCTGCTTGCGTTACCCGATTGTCCAGCGTCAAGTTGGGAATTACAGGATCAGTATGAGAAATTTTAGGTGTTTCCCCAAAGGTATTTGTTCTATTAAAATAAATATAGTAGAGGTTGTCGTAATAATTTAGGCCGCTCACGCCAGCGCCATAATGGTTGCCCACATCTCCCCACTGCCAAGTCGGTACCACCACTTGATCTTCAAAATAACTGCCGTCGCCAATCACTGTTCCTTCAATGCGTTGAATGCCCGCTTTTTGCACGGCGGCAACGAATTTGGCCAACAGCGCTGCGCGGTCGGGCACGCCCTCCATAATGGGAGAGGCCAAACAAGGATCGCCCGTTCCCCGTACATACAAGTTGCCGCGCAAAGTTCCCTGGCTAATACTACCGCTGTATTCCAAGTAGGTATCGAAGGTATAATCGGCGCCTAGTGTAGCCAACGCGGCTCCTGTGGTAATGACCTTCATAGAGGAAGCGGGTGTCAGCGCTTTGTTGGCGTTGCGCTGGGCATAAATCGTGTTGTTGCGAATATCTATGGCACAAAAACTAATAGAAGCGTGTTTCAGTTCAGGGTCTTGCTCCAAATTGGTCAACGCAGCTTCTAGTTTGCTTTGCGCCGTTGTTATTTGTACACTTCCAATCAATAAGCACCAACATAAAATAAATCGCAACATGGTTATTAGGAGTTTTAATGCGTCAAGTATTTTTTTATAATAAAGAGAAAAAGAAAGGTAAAGGTTACCGCGCAAAACACCAAGCGCTACAAAAAATTAAACGCATAAAGTTTTTTGCTTCTCGCAAAATCACTATATTGAGGACATGAGCAGTCCACTACACACCCACCAAGCCTATTATATTGCCACTGTAAAAGTAGGTAAAAAGGCGGCGTTGTGTATGGTGAGCAAGAAACAGAAATGTAAGCTTGCCTCCCCGCATTGGACAGTCCGTTAAGGCAAGCAATAAGATTATCACTATTTATATAGAAGCGATTGTTCCACGAGAGAGCAATCGCTTTTTTTTATACTACAACCAACCAAATCAACAATTGATATGCATTACAACGAAGCAACAGCACAGTACGAAATTGGCGGCGTTAGCGCCGTAGAATTGGCCGAGACTTACGGCACACCTTTATTTGTTTACGATGCGGCACGCATTCAACAACAGTACCGCACCATGCGCCAAGTCTTAGCAGGAGTAGACAAAGTAAAGATACACTACGCTTGCAAGGCGTTGACCAATATTTCGGTGTTGCGCTTGTTGCAACAGCTCGGTGCGGGCTTAGACGCGGTTTCTTATCAAGAAATTAGATTGGGGCTGCAAGCGGGTTTTGCGCCCGATGAAATTATGTACACCCCCAACTCTGTTTCGATCGAAGAGCTAGAAGCGGCCATCAAACTAGGCGTACGCATTAATATTGACAACATCGAAACGCTCGAATACATGGGCATGCAGCACCCCGATAAAGCGTTTTGTGTACGGGTAAACCCCCACATCATGGCGGGCGGCAACCGCAAAATATCCGTGGGGCACATCGATTCTAAATTTGGCATTTCTATCCACCAAATGCCCTTAGTACACCGCTTGGTAAAAACCCTCAACATGCGTATAGAGGGCGTACACATGCACACGGGCTCGGATATTTTGGACGTAGATGTTTTTGCACATGCTGCCAAATTATTGTTTGACGTAGCGCGGGAATTTGACGACTTGGAATACATTGATTTTGGTTCAGGGTTCAAGGTAAAATACAAAGCCAACGATATAGAAACGGACATGGCGCAATTTGGGGAGATGATTACAGAGGCTTTCAACGATTTTTGTACCGAAACGGGCAAGGACTTGACATTGGTGTTTGAACCTGGTAAATACTTGGTGAGCGAGGCGGGGTATTTTTTAGCCAAAACCAATGTGGTCAAGCAAACGACTTCTACGGTCTTCGCAGGCTTAGATACGGGTTTTAACCACTTTATTCGCCCCATGTTCTACGGTTCCCACCACGACATTCTCAATCTATCCAACCCTTTGGGCAAACCAAAAATTTATACGGTAGTGGGCTATATTTGTGAGACCGATACCTTTGGCTGGAACCGCCGCATCAGCGAAATTAAAGCAGGCGATGTCTTGGCGTTCAAAAATGCAGGGGCGTACTGTTTTTCTATGGCTTCTAATTACAACAGCCGCTACCGCCCTGCAGAAGTCTTGATCCACCAGGGACAAGCCCACCTTATTCGCCAACGCGAAAACTTTGAAGATTTGATTCGCAGCCAACCCGATCCTGTTTTAGAGTTTGGCCAAGCGCTGGAAACAGCAGAGTAAAAGGTGCTTGTTGGTAAGGGGCACGGGTTGTTGTCCCCTTACCAACAACAAGGACTTCCTTGAAAAACTTTTCTAGTCTAAGGTGGCGCTATTGATGATTATGTAGTATCTTTGCCGCATGAAACAATGGATTTGTACACTATGGATAGCGTTGGTCGGTCTGCAAGCAGGCTACCAGGGTTTTGCGTACACCTACTATGTACTTCAAAAAGAGCAAATCACAGCAAAACACTGCGTCAACAAAGAGCGTCCTGCTCTGAGATGTGCTGGTAAATGCCACCTTAGAAATATGTTGGCTGCTAAAGAAGAAGGGAACAACCCTTCGTCCACAGACAAAAGCAGCCGACTAAAAGAAAGCGCCCCACAGCCTTTGTTGGGATTGTTACAACCCCTGCCTGCTCTGTCTACCAGAATTGCTGCGCCCACCCCCAGCTTACCCGCTGTACGTCTGCGTGCAGCGTCAGCCTTTTACGAGCAGGTGTTCATCACAGAGCTGCTTGATCCCCCACGTGCGTAATATCTCTATCTTCATAACGGCAGACGAGCCGTTTTTCTATTTTATTTTAGTTATTAGATGTTGTTACCAAATAGCACAGCACCGAGGAAGTACTTTTCTATTGGCGAAAGGCTATTAGTAAGGAGGTCTAGCATAAGATTCAACAACCATGAGATTACGACAACTCTATGGAGGGTGGCTGTGCCTACTTTGCAGCTGTCTTCCGAGTATAGGCGTAGCTTGTGATGGTGGTTGTCCTGTAGTGGGCAATTATCAAAATGGGCTATTTCCTAATTTTTATAAACACTATATAGGCTTTGCAGGGCGCTACAGCGCAATGGGGGCACTCAACGGACACGATGGTCTTAGTGGGCAGCCTACTCAAGACCGCTATTACAGCCTTCAATTGCAGGGGCGTTTTTACCCACACCCTAGGGTTCAATTGCTGGCTTTTTTGCCCTATAGAACAAATTTTCAGCAAACAGCCGATACCCGCAATACACAACTACACGGCCTAGGCGATGCTTCTCTACTGGTATTTTACCAAGTATACAACAATACACGGGTAGATTCTGCGGCACGCACACAGCACAACTTGCTGTTGGGCGGAGGCCTACAAGTGCCTACGGGCAACTACCGCGCTTTGGGAAACGATGGACTTCCTTTGCCTATTGCTTTTCAGTTGGGGACAGGAGCTTGGAGTTTCCTTATTTCAGGGGCTTATACCTTGCGGCAAAAAAAATGGGGCATCAACCTCAGTAGTACCTACCAAATCAATACCGTCAACCCTGAAGGATACCAGATGGGCAACCAATGGCGCAACAGCTTAGTCGGGTTTGCCGTATTGAAAGCTAAAAAATGGACTTTTGCCCCGCAGGCTGGACTACAATTGGAACAGCTAGCCCGCAACAACAATAGAGGATACGACCGCATCTATTCAGGGGGCACACAGCTGCTAGCAACCGCTAGTTGGAATGTTTATTATAAGAATCTACAGCTGGGAATTGAGTACCAGCAACCCCTTTGGCAAGCTATGGCCAGTGGACAGATTCACAACGAAGCCCGCCTAATGGCACAAATCAATTATTTATTTTAGCACCTTTTTACTGTCGGAATGGTAGTACTTCCGTCTTTATAACTATCAATAATTATATGAAAAATATAAGTTTAATTATCAGTGGTTTAATTTCTATGATTGCCTTAAGCGCTTGCCAAAAGGACAAACACCATGTGAGTGTGCCAACCGTACATGTACACCAGCCTGTAACGGGCACAACCTACAACGCTGGTGATACGGTTCCTATAAAAATACACTTTTCAGACGATGACGACCTGCACGAATACCACATCAAATTGACCAACAAAACGGAAAATGTAGACGTACTAGAATTGGATGGCCACGAACATGGCACCAGTTACGAAGTAGATACTTACGTAGTTGTTAGTGCTACGGTACATGCAGATTATGTGCTGACGGCAGAAGTGTCCAACCACAACGGAGAAGAAGCGGAGGCAACTATAGCGTTTCATGTACATCCTTAGGAGAGCAGGAGGTTGGTGGGGTATAGTAGGGAGCAATTGGCGATCGAGCAAGGCCGAGATATTGCCCCCCATTATACCCCACACCTAAAAAAACTATTCTCGTATAATCCGAACAACCATTTTAACATCTTTCTCGGGGCGGGCGTAAGCGTCGGTAGATACCGCACAAATTTTATCAATCACCTCAAAACCTTCGTACACGCGCCCAAAAACCGTGTACTCCATATCCAATTGAGGCGCGCCGCCAAGTTGGTAATACAACTTTCGTTGTTCCTCTGTGTAAACCATGTCGTATTCGCGCTCGTTTTTATCGAGCTGTATAGGGGCTACGCTACTGCCTTGTACAATGTAAAATTGGCTGCCAGAAGACGCCTTTTCTGGGTTGATTTCATCGGGTTGCCGTGCAGCGGCCAAAGCGCCTTTGATGTGGTAATAATGTTGTCCAATCTCGGCGGCTTGCTGCTCGCCTGTTGCGCCTGCACCCAAGCGCGCTCCTGCAACCGCATTCCTAGAATTAGGGTCACCGCCCTGCGCCATAAAACCCTTTATAACACGATGAAACAACAAGCTGTCGTAAAAGGATTCTTTGGCCAGTTTTAGAAAATTCGCTCGGTGGCCTTGCGCATCAAAAAACAATTCCACTTTCATGGTTCCAAAACGCGTCTCGATTTCTACCAGAGAAGAATAAGGGTTAGGCGTCAAGCGAATGGT
>CAYUZF010000016.1:25323-40693 GCA_964449615.1 uncultured Aureispira sp. | reverse complement strand
CCAACCGCACTAAAAATCCTCTGTAAAAATACCCGCTTTCTTTTGTTACAATGTATTTAGGAGGCGCTAAAGAACTTGTTGGATTTTTCTCCCCGTTTGATTGTATAGCAGTTGCGGCAGTAACCCATTCGCAAGTAGAAGTAGCGTTTCGCGTCAATTGCTTATAAACAAAAGTAGACCGTACAAATTAGAAGCGCAGCTATTTTTGAAAGTTTTAGACGCAGTGGTTGTTTTGTATTGGCTTATAATTCAATGGATTGAGACAAGGTGGTTAGCAATAATATTTTTAGATTGCGCAAAGAAACCCAACAAAATAACTGTTAAGCTGATGTTATTTCTTTTTATTCTGTCAAAAATAGTAATTGGGAAATTTTGTTTTCTAGCAAGAATAGAATAGTTTTATAGTAAACCAATGATGCATACTCGTTTGGTCGTTCCCTAACACAACTAAACGTTAAACCTTATTACTTTTGAAAATCCTAATAAACAATACATTTCGTAAAAAATAACTACCACAATTGCCCAATACGTTAGTATTGGTAAGAACTAGTTTGCGCTTTGAACGGACGTCTACTGCTTGTAAAGCAACGATGTGCCTACCAACGGCTTATTGCCCATCCCCGTACCAACTGAACGTGTTGTTCTCTTCTAGCGGTAGTGTACCGCATTGCGCAAGGGAGTGTAAACCCTTTTTTTGAACAATAGATTTATAAAACCCAACTCCACAAGTTTACTGCCTTAGAGACTTTTTTAGCCCTGTTTTCAATGGGTTTCAGGATCTTTTTTGAGCTGTTTGTTGGAAGAAAAACTATACCACGCATGTATTTTTTTGCAGACCCAGAGAAAATTACAGCTACCGCCCACCAATATGGACCAGCGTCCGTTGGCACCTTTAACACTGGAGCACAATTCGACTTAGCTAGTTCCATCACGCCCGTAAACAACAAGCGGCGAACAAAAGCGTATGCTTGTCAAAAAGGACAAATTATTATCATTCCCAGTGCTACCAATTCGGATAGAGTCAATGTGGTTCTTAAACCCTCAACGGTTCACAAAGTCAACCTAAGACCTGTTAAATACTATATTTATAGAGGACTAGCCAGAGATGGATTTTTAGATGCCTTTGACGATATAAAGGCTTCTGCACCAGCGAGTAATTCAGCTTTTTTAGAGCAGTTTTGGAAATTTTGGAGGGATAGTACAACAGGCGGTTTTTTTGGGTCAGGCGCCATTCCCAGCAAAGAGGACATAGGTTTTGTAGATGCAATGCCTTCAGGGACAACGGCTATAACGGCACTATTTAACAATCCCATAGCCGCAAATAACCTTGCCATTGTGGCGCGTTTGGTGGAAGAGGGAACCAGTTTGGGAGAATGGATGCAGGCTGCTGCGGGAACAGCTATTGAGTTTGAGATTGTATTTGATGTTGATCAGAGCTATATGGATTTTGATTACCTGAGAGCAGACACGGGAACGATTGACTTAAGTGCAGAAGTTCAGGCCGTCAACAACCAAGTTCCTTCTTTACTAGAGGCAGCCTTTATTCTCAAAGTTGCCAAGACTAAAGTAATGAACCACGTTGATCCTGCGGCCTTTTTCGGAATGCATTACGAAGTTGGCGTTGGGTATTATAATTCTGCTACAGGATTGTCCGATTTGGTACTCGATACCGTCTTATACACCGAAGTACTAAAGGTTTTTAATACAAAAAATAGAGTTTACATAGATATTCGTAGTGAATGGGGGTATCCGTATAATTTTTACGGCAATTACGCTGATGGAGCCCAGAAGAACATCCAGATAAAAAGCAAAAATACCCCAACTTTTGCAACAGAAGAATACAACAAGTCGTTTGGGTGGCCGATTTACTATGCAGAGCTTACGACCAACCACGAGCAGTTCGTACTTAGATTACGCACGGACGAAAACGAAGCGCCGCTTTTGTATTTACAAGATGTTACAAGATTTGGAAAGGGAAAGCGAACTAAGCCTTTCCTTAGAAAAGCACGGCTCAATCCCATTACCTCCAATGGATGGACGACCAATATTAAGCTCAACGCTTTTAGAGAAGGAACCGATTTTGTGGCCACCTACCTGAAATTGCACTACTTCCGTCAAGAATCACCAAGCGCTGCCAATAATAGTATTCTCAAAATGGAGAGCGACTTAGACACGTACTTTGGTTCTATCGATTTGTTGCCAACTGGGACGCCTCCGCAATTACAACAAGGACAATCAAAGCGGTTACAATTGATTCAAGGCAGTAATTTTTCTTACTTAACGTATCCTGAATTGTACAAAGATGCTCAATCGGCTGTTTTTGTGACTCGTTTGTTGTCCGCTGGATTGTCGGATAAGCGTTCGAATGATAGATGGCCTAAGGAGAGAGAGGAAGGGGATGTATTGATTGAAGACCCCTTGTTTCCGAATGATATTTTATTTAGCAAAACCAATATTGTAGAAAATACGGGAGGAAACAATCCCTCTAGCTATAGTATTTTAGACATAGCTAATTATGGTAGTAATACAAGAATAGCTAGACAAGAAGACTGCTTGGTATTGGCTTTGACAGCCGCTCAGCACGATACACTACTTTCTGTTTCCAGTGGGTTGTCTGATTTGCATGGAAAGCACCTTGTTTTTGTAAAAGTTGGAGGAACTATACACAAAGATGTTCTAGGCATTCCCTTTAAAAAGTACGTTTTACATGTACAGGGATTAGATGCCGCTGGTAATTTACCAATGGCCGTTAGCTCTAATATTACGGTGTACTCTTTTAATGATTATGTTTTTAGCTCCGAAGAATTTACCAGTAATAGTAATGTAGCTCAAACAATTGCTGAAATTAATATGCCTGATCCTACGCGATTGAAAACTTGGAAGCATATAGGAAAGTGGGAAATGGATATGCGCGGTACGGGAATCACTGTTGCTGATTATGGTAGCAATGCTGGTTTTGAGCCACCTTTCGCCATCAAATATGCAGTCAAAACTTACTTTCCTACAAATTCACTACACACTACGGATCCTGAAAAGGTAGGCAATCTTAGCAATCCCCTTGAGCAGCACCCGCTAGTCGTCGTCGTACACGGAAACGGCCAACTATATTCTTCTTATGACTTTCTATTAAAACACTTAGCCTACAATGGTTTTATTGCAGCTAGTATTGATTGTAGGATTGCCATAGATAGAGCAGAAATGACTCCTTTGCCTCCAACATCAGCCCCTTATACAAGAATGATATCAGGCCTAGAATTATATGGCTATAATCCTACTGATAATGTGTTTTGCAAATATGACTTTGATACTCAAACGTTTCCTTCAAGTAATATCATGCCCTGGGTAATAGCAGTTGATTTTACCATTTCGGGGTCTACAGTTACTTTTAGAGAAGGCATCAGAGTAAAAGGAGAGGGACACGGTATGGCTACTAGAGGACGTGCTAATACCTTGTTTCATTTGTTGGATCAACTTAGAGATACGTTTAGAGTCACAGTTGGCTCAAACACTTACTACAAAATAGCGAATAATATTGGTCTGATAGGACATAGTAGAGGCGGAGAAGCTATTTTAACTGCTCAACGTTTAATTGGTGATCAAGATGGTATCTCGACTGACCATGTTGTAAATCTTACTGCAAATAATGGTCTTCCCGCACTCAACAACATAACAGCTCTATTTTCTTTAGCTCCAACGGATCAATACGAAGTAGAATCATTAGCTGGAGTCCCTCATTTTGTACTATATGGTTCCCACGATGCCGATGTGGCTACTGCTCGTATCTCTACACGTCCCCTTCCTGCCTCTCCTGGCCTACCGGTAGTTGGAACTCCGACTACAAGCTTAGTTAGTTCTACTGGTTTTTCTCTATGGGAAAGAACCACAGGAACAAAAAAATATATGGCTTTCGTAAAAGGAGCTACCCACAACGGATTTGCTACAAAGAACAGAGGCGATTACAATAGATATGGTTACTTCTATAATGACAAAAGTGAAACTTGGAGAGAAGGAGAGCAATATATTGGTAAAAAAGCACATACGGACGACTTTGTAGCCAGTGAAGCCATTCAACGCAAATTGCTGAAAGGCTTTACCAACGCTTTTTTTAGATGTTATCAAACATCTGAAAACTTTTGGGAACCTCTATTAAGAGGAGATTATTTACCGAAGTCTATGACAAGAAACAAAGTTCCAATCGGTTTCCAATACAAAAATACTGGAGGGACAACGATACAAAACTATAGCGCTCCAGCTTTACAGAATTTGAATCCCGTTGTTCCTGGTGGATTAATCAGTTTAGCCAAAAGGAACGAGATTACACCAGCAATTCCACCTCCTCCTGGTGGTTCGGCAATAGCCGTACCGATAGTCATTCCTGTAATATTACAACAAGCTTCTCATGAAATAGAAACAATAGTAGACTACTTTTCCCCCCATGATTTACACAGTAGAATGGTGGAATACACCGCTGCGAATAGAGAAATAGAAGTCTACAACAGTGCAGGGGGAACAGGACTTAATCCAGGCACATTTGAATATTTGAGTTTTAGAATCGCACTTGTATTTAACTATGATTTAGATTATAGTGTGGCTCCTCCTGTAAAAACATTAGGTAACATTGCCACTATTGAAGCAGGAGACTTAGAGGTTGAGCTAGAAGGGTTTGACGCCATTTCTAGTACCAGTAATATAGGCAACTACATCTATAATGAAGAAATACATGGACCACACCGCCGATACGATGTATCTAATTCTCGAACGGAAATAATTGCATTTCTAAACAGCAGGGAAAATCCAGCTACTGGAGAACCCTACATAAGATGGCCTAATGAAGAAATACAACAATTTTTAACATTTATTAATACGAAGTCTGCAATGGTAACGGTTCGAGTGCCTTTGGATGAAGTAGGATTGTCTCCAGCAGAAATAAGCGACATTAGACGAATTAGGTTGCGTTTTAATGGAAATCCTGGCGTTATTGCCATAAGCGATTTTGAATTTACAGATTAAGTCATGGCCAAATTTTTAAAGTATATTTTTCTTGTAGCCTTGTTCATGAACTTATACAGCTGCTTTAAGAAAGAGAATAAGTCAAATGAACAGGCCTCGTCAACGACTAACGACACACCTAAAGTAGAAAAAATGCAGCACGTTAATAATTGCGTCTATCCTGAGTTCTTAACTATGGTTCCCTACGCAGAAGGTCGTTTAAAAATAGAACGCAAGATACTGTTGTATGCTGCGCAGAAAGATGCTCTTCCTTATGAATATAGATCGATCCAGCCCTATTTGGAAAATATAGAGCATCCCGAATATGGGATATTGAGCCACTCTAGTTATAAGCTATTCCCAGGTAGGAGTACAATTTCAACTCTGGTGATTAAACCTGATAGCGTTACAGAGCAGCAAACTCTATCGATGAAAAAAGTAGAAAACAAAGTATATGGAGAATGGGTGGAATTGCATAAAGATGATAAAACAGACAATTACAATATTAGTGTTTATGCCCCCAAATTAGATAGTAAATCATTAGCTAGTTGGATTAAGCGGACCAACAACAAACCCAAAGATGAACAAGAAAGTAGATATGCTTCCTGTCTCAATGCTCTGGTAGTTGCAGCTAATGTAAAAGATAGGCTCCGTTATTTGTTAGATACGGTCGTTGCTCGCGATACTTCTTTTATCTACGAATACACCTGCTCTATAGTAGAATCAACGCAGTATTTTCAAGCTACTCCTTCTGGTTTATCTAGTGGCATGGGCACACAAATAAATATAGAAACGGAGTCCAACTCTATCTGGGAAATTTACAAGACAGATGTTCCGTATACAATACCACAACTGCTACAAAAGCTCCCTGATGCTACGGTCTATGCTTCTACGGAAGATAGGAATGAAATCATTGTAGTTTGGGAAATACAAGCTCAACCCATTATAAAAGAGGATAGAGTATCGCCCCATTATTCTGTGAAAAAATGGCGGTATTTTTACTTTGTAAGAAAATAAATTAGAAAACATGAGTATCGTAAATAACAATTTCACGGTAAAAATGAGACATACCGTACAAGAAATACAGGGGGTGTTTTACCAACTTGTCAATATGAAAATAACTATTATAGATGGGGCATTTCCCATTCTTTCTGGAATAGAGTATGTAAGCGTTATTCACGGGACTACAGAGATTGCCCCCCGCATCATAAGATTTTCAGCAGACCGAAAAGAGCTGCATGCAGGGTTTTCTAACAACGCTTTTTCGGGCATGACTGGCAGCCTCATTATAGCATTTGGATTTGGAGAACACCTTATAGGCAACGCGAGTTATGATTCCTTACTCATTGAACCATTGGACCCTATATTTGCCCCCCTAACTAATTCCAATAATAGCGTGATCGTTTAATGTAGTTTGATTTAATACATATTCCACCAAACCCTAAAACAACAACCACATGCCTTTAGCGCCAAATCTATACAACCCGCTCAACCAGCTTCTCGACGCCAGCGCAATTCCAGGCAACTTTAAGCCTTTGGAAGACGCGGTACAGACCGTTATTGACGACCTATTGAAGGGCGTTTATTACAAAGACTTTATTTTTAGAAGCTACGGCAATGGCGAGCAACGCTTTTACAGCATTGTATTGTTGACCAAGCGGTTGCAGCTTCCTATTTTTAACGTAGGGATGAACTTAGTGTTTTTTCATGGGACGTCTACGTTTTCGGAATTTCCTGTGGTGATGCGCTGGAATTGGCCTGTTTACCATTACATTGCAGGGTTTGGAGCCAATGGGTTTGCCTATACGCCCGAAGCCTTTATTGGGCTGTTGATGGAATTGGCAGACATTGAAGACGAAACAGAGATTCTAACAGAGATCATCGAGGTGTTTCTGGGTAGTGGGGGGCAGACGTACCAAGCGTTTATTGCTAATTTGATCAATCGGGCGAATGCGTACAGCAGCGGAGTGCCACCAGGAGCCGTAACAGAAATTCAAACCATTGTTGCCGCGCTTGGCACCATAGAAACAGCGATTACCGATGCGCTAACCATCACCAACTTATACACGCTGCAAAGCTTGTTGGCAGATTATCAGAATCATCCTACGATTGCAACGGCGGTGACCGATCTACAGACGGCGTTGACCAATTTGGAGGAGAACTTTGAGGTGAATTTTAATCTTTTTGTGGAGCTGTTTGGGGCGGTGTTGGATGGCTTTTCTAATTTGGAAGAAAAACTAGAGAATTTAGCGGCTCTTTTCTACGGCTGGCTCGGCGACCTAGAACCCGCCGATATTTACGAGTTGCTGTTACCGCAATTTGAAATTGAGTTATCTACGCTCAACATCGCACTGGAGTTTCCTAGAAATTGGTTGATCCCCCTCGTACCCGACACTCAAAACCCAGGGGCGTACATTGAAGACCCTGACCCTGCGGTACGTTCGGCTTTGGTGTTTGATGCAGGCAGCGTAAAAGTGTCTTCTAAATACGGTTTTGAATTCGAAGACCAATCTAATTTCACCTTTACCCGCAGCCAGATTGGGCAGACAGGACTAACCTTAGAAATTACATCGGCACAATTGGATTATTCTCAACACGAGAACAGTTTGCCAGGAGCGGATAAGTATCCAGCTAATTTTAAGGGGGTTTATGTGGAGGAAGTGGTCATTGGGCTGCCTTCTTTTTGGAATAAAGATGCCAACAACACGGTCGAAATTTTTGGACAAAACCTATTGATTGGTGGTTACAAAAACGAAACGACCAGCAACAACCATTTTACCTTCGACGGAACGGTGGGTTTGCGCGACACGTTCAACCCAAGCAATGCCACCCCCGCGTTGACCACCACACTACCCGGCGATTTAACCCTGTCTCTTACGCGTTTTGACTTGACGTTCCTCGGCGGCAGCATTACTCAGTCTTCGCTGGAAGGCCAGTTGACCATTCCAACTGGAAACGGGCAACATGTTGTTTTAATTATAGGACAATACAAAGACAACGGATTTTCTTTGAGTGCGCAGGGCGATGGAGAAACCCCCCTTTTAAACATTCCACTCGGCAATTTTGGCGATTTGTACCTGTCTGAATTGACCATAGGATCCGACAACGGCGCTTTCTTCTTGAGTTTGAAAGCAGGGTTGAGCTACGAAACCAATTTCCCTTTTATTGATAAAATTCTTCCCAATCCTCTGTTGTTGGAAAAATTCAAAGTGTCTAAAAATGGCATAGAGGAATTTGCGCTAAACATAAGTTGGGATGAGATCGGTGAAAACTTTGTCCAAGCCATATCTGGCGAGAGCGAAATGGTGATTCCCTTAGGTTGGAACCTGTTTGACGTTCTGTTTATCAACGCCTTAAAACTAAAAACAGGCTTAGATATCAATGCTTCTACTTTTTCTTCTAAAGCCCTTATTGATGGTGCTTTGGTTGCCGGGCCGCTTTATATTGGCGTGGCCGATGTGGGCGCAGAATTAGAAGTAGAGTACGTACAAGACCCCAATGCGCCCAACGCGCCTACCGATGCCGCTTACATCGGCCCTTTGGCTATTACAGGTGCTTTCATTCCGCCAACTAAAATAGGCTTGACCATTGACGCGGATAAGGTGAAAGGAGGCGGTGCCGTTTGGTTGGATTACGAAAACCAGCGCTACAGCGGCGCTTTACAAATTAGTATAGAAGATACGTTGAGTTTGGCCGCTATTGGTATTGTCGCTTTCAAAGCCCCCGACGGAAGCAAACAGTTTTCTTTCTTGGCTATTGTAACGGCGGAGTTTCCCCCAATCCATTTGGCTTATGGCTTTTGGCTCATGGGGGCAGGTGGTATGCTGGGGCTGCACCGCGGTATGGATCCCAACGTTTTGCGCGATGGCGTCAAAACTGGGCTGCTGGAAAGTATCTTATTTCCTGAAGATCCCGTAGAGAATTTTGATAAAATTGTCACGGGACTGGATGCGGCGTTTCCCATTACGCAAGGGCAGTTTGTTATAGGCCCTATGCTGCAAATTGGTTGGGGGGCACAAAACGAAAAAACGCAGTTGCTTAGAATAGACTTGGGCTTGATTATAGAATTGCCGCGGCCTGTACGGATTGCATTGCCTGGAGTGCTGCAAACCCTGTTGCCCAAAGCCAATTCGGATGTTATTACTATAAAAGCGGCCTTTATTGCCATTCTTGATTTTGGTGCCAAGTTGTTTTCTCTTGATGCTTCAATTTACGATTCTCATATTCTCAACAAATTTACCCTAAGCGGTGACATGGCCATGCGGTTGAGCTGGGGACGACAGCCCGTATTTGTGTTGTCTGTGGGGGGCTTCCACCCAGAGTATACCCAAGTTCCCAAAGGGTTGACGAAGATGTCTAGAATTACACTGAGCATTTTGGACGAACCCAAAGCAAAGGTAAAACTGGAAACCTATTTTGCCATTACTTCCAACTCTGTACAAGTTGGAGCGCGGGCAGATTTGCGCTTTGCGGCAGGTGACAAAGGGCATGTACAGGTATTGGGTTATGTGTACTTTGACGCTTTGTTCCAGTTCAACCCCTTTATGATGATTGTAGAGGTTGGAGCAGGAGTTAGCGTCGAGTTCAAGGGTACTCCTATATTGGCCATTCATTTGCTGTTCCGTTTGGAAGGCCCGAGCCCGTGGCGCGTACAAGGCCACGCTACGTTTGCTATAATAGGAATAGAGTTTAAAGTACCCTTTGACAAAACCTTTGGCGAGCGCAAGATTACAACGGTAGAAGAAACCGATTTACTGCCCTTGATAAAAGAAGCCTTAGAACAGCCCGATGCGTGGCGCAGTCTGGCTCCACAGCGCAGCAGTATACACGAATTAGTCGCCATTAAGGCAACTACTGGACAAGAAGAATCGTTGTTGTTGCAGCCCTATGGGCGTTTGGCGGTGCAGCAGTCGATTGCGCCTTTGGATACTACGTTAGAAAAATACGGCGAACGCGGCCTAATTGGTGACCAACAATATTATACCATCAACAACTTGTACGTAGTGCAAAACGCTGCCCCTGTTCCACTTGCCAAGCAAGTCGTGGAAGAAGAATTTGCGCGGGCGCAATACGAGGAATTGAGCGATCAAGAAAAACTAGGGGTACCTGCCTTTGAACAGTTTCCTGCGGGCGTTCAACTGTCCGAAGAGGTCTTGCCCGTACAAGTTTCTGACCAAGAAGCGCTCACGCCTACTTATGAGGTGCTGTTGATAGAAGCGGAAGACGAGACCAGTTACGTCCAGAATCCTATGGTTCCAAGCGAAGAAGAATTCCAGACCCTGCTGGGCAACCACGCTTCGGCTACCTCTAGTCTATCGAAGGCTGCTAGCACCAAAGAAACCTCCATTCAACTTGCTGTAGAGCGTTTCTACGTAGTTGCAAAAGCCAATTTACAACCTTATGACCCTGCTCATGCTACTGTTCCCGACGGATTTACCCGAACACGAGCAGACGAGTGGTTGCGCCAATTGCGCCAGACGGATTCCGCGGCAGCGGCCTTGTTGCAAGTAGTGCCTGCTTCGGAGTTGGTGCTGATCGACACCAGTACTTGGGACGATCCAGACCCGATTGATCTCGTCTACACAGCCAATAGGCAACAGTTGATGAATACTTTATAAACCAAACCCTATTTTCTTTACCCGACTAAACTAACAGCGCTTCATGAGCTTATCAACCAAATATACCTTCCTTTCTTGGTATCGCCAGGGATTAGCCACCTATATTCAACAGCCCGATGATTCTAACAGTCCTTCTACAAATTTGGAATTGACCTTTGGCGTAGAGCTGGAAAAAGAAGGGCATCCGAGCACCAACATCACGCAAAACATGCCCTTAGTAGGGCCAGAAAATATTGTTAGAATTCGACCTGAAGCGGTTATTCAAACCGTTCCACGCGATCATTCTACCACCCACATTGCTAGCTATGTTGCGTCTATAGAGTTTTACGACGAAGATTTTCCGTGGCGCTATACGCCTGCGGCTCCTATACAAAACAAGCTGCGGCCTTGGCTTTGGTTGATGGTGCTAGAGCAAGGCGAATACACGGTGGTACACCACAGCAATCGTCCGTTGCCTTATGTTACGCTGGAAGCGACCTTAGAAAGCGGCGGCAATAACCCCGCACTACAAATTCCACCAGATGGCGCTTGGGCTTGGGCACATGTGCAAGTCAACCAGCATTTGGATACCAGCACGGTCGATTTGTCTACCGCGTTGCAAACAGCACTGGAGGCCAACCCCGACATCGCTTTTTCTAGAATTATTTCTCCCAGACGCTTAAAACCAGGTACTGCCTATCAGGCATTTTTAGTGCCTTTCTTTGAGCGGGGACGCTTGACAGGCTTGGGCGAAGATCCTACAACGGCAGCTGTGTTGGACGTAGCTTGGTCACCCAACGATTTGGACAATGCCTCTAAAGAGTTTCCATTTTATTACGAATGGTCGTTTACAACCAGTGTAGAAGAAGATTTTGAAACACTGGCGCGCAAACTGAAGCCACAGGAGTTGGCGAATTTGCCGTTTGCTGAGATGAACGTAGAACGAACCTTGACGCATTTTGACGGGGCTGTTTCAACCAACGATGCTAGTAAAACCGTGCAGATTCCCAGTGCTTTGGTACCTATTGGCCAACATGCAGCGGTCTGGCCTGCGCCCAATTCTAGCGCAGACGTAGCCGTACAAACAGCTGTACAAGACGACTTAAACCCCGTTGTAGATACTGCCAATACCCCCGTTACCAACGTACCTAGCGCCAACACACAGGAAGATATTATAGTGAATAAGCCGCCTGTTTATGGAAAATGGCATCTAGACCGAACAAAGTGGCAAGGACTCAACGGAGCATTGGATGCCAACAACATGGGGTGGATACATCAATTAAATACCAACTTACAAGGAAGAGCTTTGGCGGGCTTGGGCGTTCGGGTTGTTCGCGACCACCAAGAAAAATTCATGTCCACTGCTTGGGCACAAGTGGGAGAAATTATAGAAGCCAACAAAAGCATCAACCAACATTTGCTATCCAGAGAGGCCAACCACCAATTGCACAAGCGCGTCAAAGGCAGTACCCAAGATACAACGGTAGCACTTACGGGAAATATACAGTCGCGGGTGTTGTACACCAATACTCCTACCAATTCGGTTTCTGTTCAGCAGGCCATCAAAGGAAGCAACTTATCGTTGGCTCCAACCAACAGCGCGTTTACCAAGTTGAGAAGACCGAGCAGCAAAGCCATTAAAAAACTTAAAAAACAAGCCGAAAACCACTTAACTACCGTAGAACCCAATCAAAATTTCCTAAACAACATCAACCAAACTACCGTAGAGGAACTCAATGGAGCCCCCGTGAAACCAGACCCCTATTTGGTGACAGGGTCGTCCAACCATACGTCTACTACGCCCTCTTCAAGTACCTCGGCCAATAATCTAGCCAACCACTTGACTACCATTGGAAAAGTAGCCCCTGCGCCGACTGATTTGGCTACGCAACAACAAGCCATCAAGCAAGCAATCGACCCTTTGATAACCGTCAAAAGGCGTTTACTAGACTACTTAGAATTGCCGCATAACAACAGCAATGCGCTGGTGCAAGCACCTGTAGACCAATTGCAGCCTATTTTGGCCGCCCCCGAAATTCAAGAACCGCTCTATCCTTATTTAAAAGAAATTGCCCAACAGTTTGTCTTGCCCAGCTTGGCCACTTACGGCGATAATTTTGTGGGACTGATGGACATCAATCAGGCTTTTGTAGAGCAGTTTCTGGTGGGGGCGAATCACGAAATGGGTAGAGAATTGATGTGGCGGGGATATCCCACCGATCAACGCGGAAGCTATTTTCGTCAATTTTGGAATGTAAAAGATCACGTAGCATTAGGGCAAGGCCACTTACCTTACAAGGACATTAGTCCAATACATACTTGGGACAGCAGCAGCGTTTTGGGGAGCCACCGCCCTAGTGGCTATCCCAATACGCCAACAGTGTTGATAATCAAAGGAGAATTGCTACGCGCCAATCCTGATTTGGTCATTTATGCGCACAAAGCTGCAGACAACCCCAACTATTTAAACAACCCCAATACTCAACCTAAGAAAATTTTAACGGCTCTACAAAACGCTACTACCATCAAGTATCCCATATTCCGAGCCAATTTGAACCCTGATACGGTTGCCATTGGATTGGATTTGGCCAATCCTGCTGACTGGTTTTTTATTTTAAAAGAGCGGCCTGGTAAAGTGAAGTTGGGATTGGATGAGGGCGGTACGGTGCCCGTGCAACTCAACAACTACAACGACTTACATTGGCAACACATGCCGACTACAAGCGGTGGCGTAACTTACATAGATCCTACACAGGGTTTGACGTTTACTGGTGGAGCAAACGCGGCTTTGGCCGATAACGCAGCGCAGTTGGCGCATCGCCTCTACCAAGCCCCGCTAATGCTGGGCATCCATGCCACGCGTTTGTTGCCTGCTACTTCTATTTTAAATCCTACACCAGTTAATCCTTCTCCTTTGTAATTTCTAACGCTTATCGTCAACTCTCTTCTAATATAATTCGTGATAATTGTCACCTAAAACTATATCGATCTCATGACCAATCCTCTCGGATATACGAATCCCGATCACATTCAAGCTACCAAACTCCATGCTAAGTGCAATGCAGCTTATCCTATTACTTTGCTTCCGTTACGCTTAGAAGCGCGTTTCATGCACATTGCTCCTAGTAGTACGACAACGGTAGGCCATCCTCACGACTACACCATTACCCGTTTGGGAAAAGCAAGTGGGCAAGGAACGGGCGGTGGAACAATGGCCGACATAGAACAAGCCATTACTACACTAGCCAAACAAAATGAACACTTATCTGGTGCTATTGAAGCTGGGGAAGTGAAAGCGCTAACTGCTTGGAAGTACGCCGCTGTAAGCGAAGTATTAGCGTTGAACAGCAGCAGTTTATTGCCTGCTTACCAAGCGCATATTACCAACATCAACCACTCCATTGCCAGTCTTGGTCAATTGGGAGAAAACTTGTACCTAGCCACCAACGAAGAGGCGCCTTTGCTGTCTACTACACAAAAAGAAGAGCTGGGTATTTATGCCAATCAACTGTTGCAGACATTGACGGCAGGCGATCCGATTGCCACCACAAAAGGCGATTATTTGGAACAACTTGCCCAACGAGTAGTCAACCAAGTACAACAATTTGCTACCATCTTCAACCAATACGACGCCATACATCCAGAAGATGCTCCTATGGTGCAAGCTACCTTGGAAAGCGTTCAAAGCGCTGTTTTTTCTTGGCAAGGAGAAGCGCAGGAACACGCTGCCAGCTTTTCTGCGCAAGCTCATGCGTTACAAGATACGTTGGCTACCGTGCAGGGCAACTTGGAGGAGACGTACAATAGGTTGTTGGATGCTTCTGCTTATAGCTTACAACTGCCTATTTGGAAAAAAATGAGTGGCGTCCACCAGCAGCTACCTTTGTATGAAAAAGCACTGGAAGCACAACAGTACGCCGAACTGAATATCATCGCTTCTACCATAAGTAGTTTTGTCAACGAATTGATAGAACCCATCTCTTCAATCAAAACATACGCCCTTTACACACTGGCGAGCACCTTAATGTTGCAAGTAGAATTAGAGGCGTTGAACAAGGCCACCAAACAATCTATTCTACAACAGCAAAACACCCTAACACATTACAACAACCAAATAGAGGATTTAAAAACAGAGGCCGATAGCGCCCTAGAACAGTTGCTGATTGTTCCAAAAACCAACAGCGCCCACACGGAGGTTCTAGCAGCTATGCAAGCGTTAGCACAACGTTTGGAAGAGGTGCCGACCAACTGGGCAGCTTGGTTAAGCGCGCCTGTTTTGATTTATGCCCAGCTTCGTGAAATTACTCTAGCACTTCGCCAGTTACCAGGAGTAGAGGAGCAGCAACAGCAGCAGTTAATGGGTCAGTGGGAAACCATCAATATGCGTTACCAGACTTGGAACGATGCTGTGGCAGAGGCCTTGAATACTTTAAATACGACCAAAAACGGCATCGACGATGCGTTTACTAGTGCGGTGCAGGCACTTCAAACTGTCGCACAAGCTAATTTTGAAGAGCAAGCCAATTTGCCCGAAGCACAAGCTTGGCAAGCACTCCACGAATGTAGGCTGCACGCGGAGCAGATCAAACAAACACCCACTTGGAATCTTGCTCAACAGCAAGATCAATTGTCTACATTGGATCAATTGATGCGTACGATGGACGATCGGATGCGAAAATTGGAGGCGCCAAGCAATCGCGCTTTGTTTGCATTGAGTGATAATTTGGGTAAAGCTGCGGGCAGTGCGGTGCAGATCAAGCGCCTATACCAGTTGGGGCAACTGC
>CAYUZF010000016.1:23092-25313 GCA_964449615.1 uncultured Aureispira sp. | reverse complement strand
ACCAATTGCAAGCCTATCAAAATTTAATTGCTGCTTTAGTAGAACGCGTCGATATTCAAGAAGAAACCAATTTTAATTACCCCCCTGTAGACGCTGCCTTAACGTATCTACGGACACATTTGGAACGTATTACAAATGCGGCAGCTCCTGTCGGGCAGTTAGAATTATTGTTGCACGATTACTGGGCATTGGAACAGGCATTAGAAGCCGTTGTTTCGATATTAGGCACCTTATTTACTTTGTCTTCCGAAGATGGAGACCGCTTTTACAGCCACATTCAAGCACTCACGGCAGCGGTTCAGAAGCGAATCGACGCCACCAGTGCTTGGTCGGAAAATTTAGAAGGACAAGTTCCAGAATTGGAAAGCCAAGTTGACACGATTCAAACCCGCATCAACGAGCAGTACAGTAGGTATTTGGAAAACCGCGAAGAAGCCGCAGAATTTGCTTTGCAACAACAAGCGGCGCAATTGCAGCACTTGACAACTGTGCTGAACCAGTCCTTACCAATAGAGCTAGGGGGTCTCCCGTGGTTGGTAGAACTAGAAAAGGCAGCCAACGCCTTAGACAGCAGCCGTATTCAAGCAACGGTTATTGCACCCGCTTATAAAAAAAGAATTAGCAACAGCATTGCTCAAGCCAAGCAGACAGCCCAGCGCAGCGTTCAGCACCAACAAGCAACGGTTAAAGCGCTTCGTTCGGTCAAAATTATGGGGCAACAAGCCCAACAAGCATTACAGGAGGCCCTCAAATATCTGCAAACACAGGAGGAGAAAGAAGAGGGCGAACCGCTCAGTACTACGGCCTTAGAACCGTTGCAAAAAGCAGTCGCCGAACTAGTCAATGGATTACAAAGAGGCAGCGCTCTAAGCGGCAACACCCGCCATACCATAACCAGTAAATTGGGTTTAAAAAATACTTTTGATGCTGTAGTGGAGCAGCTACGCAGCCTAGAAAATCAAGGTTTGTTAATGGAAGACCGCGCTGCGATCGAGCAGCTATTGCTTCCTGTTGAAGAGGCTTACAAGACTTGGGACAGTGGCAGCAGCCTTCAAATTGATGGTGCAAAGGCGGCATTGGATGGACTAGAAGCGCAAGCAGAACAGACCGTTGCCCGCTTAGACAGCGGCCAAACGGGCATTACCACAACAGCAGCACTAGGCCCCAATACAGGTTCCTACACCGACAAAGACATTATCTGTTGGTATCCTCCCAATGGCGGCGGCACAGGCGGCGGTGGTACCGTTGACCCCACAGAAGTATCCAAACATGAGTTGTGGATTCGCGCTTACCCCGACGCTATTGCCATCAATGAACACGACAAACGTTTAACGGATGCAGAAATACAGGACGCTATCATCTATTGGACAGCGGCTTGGAATGCAGCGGGAAACACCGATGCCGAGTTGGGTGCTTGGCGGGTGCTAGTCGGCAAATACGGCTCAGAACGGGCGGCTTGGATTGTTCGCCAACTAACCCCAACTAATATTCACCAGCGCCCAGTGGCGACTACGATATCTGACGATGCCGTAACACATACGCTTAGAATGGGCATGGAAGAAATTGCCTTCACAGGCGGTAATTTTTGGAACGAGTTGCTGCTGACCTACAACTCCCCAGAAGAACAGGGGATGGTTGTTGAGAACTTTAGAAATAGGCATAGAGAGGGACGGGCAGAAGTGTTGTCCTACTTAACCCGCCCCGAACAATTGGGACAGGTAGTCTATGAACGCGCCTATGCCTTAGAAGCGGACGACAATGCAGACGATACAATGCGCTACAAACTTACCGTAGGCGCAACAGAGATACAGGAGCGCGGTGCGCGCCTTTCTCAACACCAGCAAGTAGCACCGATCAACAGCATGCTGCCTATCTTCCCCGTTTTGGGCACCAACGAGCGTCGCGACAATACGTGGTCTATGGCCGCCTATACCGATGTGATGCCCGACCAGTTGGCTTTTTTGCTGTACAATTGGGAAGGGGAAGTAGCGCACGAGGTGGTGGGCAAACTCATTCCCGAAAAATTACAAGTGGGCATTGATCCCAACGACGAAACGCAGTTTGATCCCAATCAAAGCGATTTGGGTATAAAACCCAACACCATCAAGTGGATGACGGATTTTGACGAAGCGGTGGTTAAAGGGATGGCGGTTAAAATTCCGCTTTCTGAAGAGGAGGCCGTGGTGACAGATGTAAACAGCACCGTTAAGCCAGGCTTTTC
>CAYUZF010000016.1:21668-23033 GCA_964449615.1 uncultured Aureispira sp. | reverse complement strand
ACAACAGTTGGAAGAATTGCTAGAAGCACACCATTATACCAAAGGCGGTTTAGCTATTTTGCCAACAGGCACCGCCACCAACAATACAGGAGATGCCAATACAGATTTTTCCTTGGTAAAAGACAACGTCAAAGAGAGTTATCAAGTAGAAATTCAGCAGCATCTAGCGACTACCACAAGCAACGAACGTCCTGCGGACGGGCACATCTTGGCCGAAGCCTTGGGCATCAACAGCACAGTCTTTGAACACATCAAGCACAGCACAGGCGGAAGCATCCACAACGCGGAGTTGATGAACAAGGCGCTCTGGATGAGTACTTGGGGCTTGTATTTGGAGGATTTATTTGGACACAAGGACGGTTTTTTTGCTTCCAAGGACTTTTTTCCACCACAAGTGGGACATACCGAAACGTTGCAACACTACTTCAACATCCCAGAAGACCTTGACAAGGTATATCAGTTTTTTACCCAGCATGTAAAAGGACGCGGTAGTTTACCCGCTATTCGCGTTGGCCAACAACCTTATGGCATTTTGACAACAGGCGCCCTACAAGACAACACGAAGGGGTGGCAGTGGCAGGATGCGCCCAGCATAGGCAATGCACAAGAGTTGAGCCAAGCGTTTTTAGACAATTTACAAACCCTATTGTTGGGCTACCTCTGGGGCTACAACTCTAACAATACTACGGCTTCTCAGAAATGGCAGCAAGTGGTAGAAAACCACATTCGTACCGTAGACGATTTACCCTTGTCGCACAATGGTACCGTTTTAACGGATTTGCAGACGCAATTCATGAGAATCCTCCGTTTGCACCCCACAGCGGCCAGCTATTACGCCCGTTACGCACTTAACCCTTATAGTTCTATACGCACAGGGTCTGGAGGCTTGGGCAACAACGTGTATAGGAATTTATTTAGAGGGAGCAACGTAAGCCTACTCAACAAGTGGTCGCATTTTAGTTCCTCTATGGAAAATGAATTTCAGGCGTTTCTCAAAAAGCGCGAAGACCTCAACAACAATATACGGACGCCTTACGTAAGCAATGTAGCCATCAATGAGCTGCGTTTATTTGAGACCTACGGCAATGGCAATACCGAAACCCTACAACCTTTGACGGGTGCCGTAGTCGAAGCAGACAGCGCAAACCCTGAAAAAGAACCTTTGGGCAACATTGACGGAACAACCACCAATTACATCAAGTGGTTGAGAACAAGCTCCGCCGAATCAATCGTCAGTCGTTCGCAACAGCTCGACAAAGAATTTGGACAGGGCGGCGACCCTTCTACGAGTTTGTTGTACACCGCTTTGCGCAATGCCTTGCTCAATCAATATTGGGATGCTGCCATGCGGATTTTAGAGAAAGA
>CAYUZF010000016.1:20435-21658 GCA_964449615.1 uncultured Aureispira sp. | reverse complement strand
TTAGAGATTATTCTTTAAAACATCACACTCACAACAATAAAACGGGCTGGGAAGCCTTTCAGGACTCCCAAGGTTTCTTTACGCCAGAGGATACTTATTACAAAATAAAGAGAAACTTTAATACCTCGGGTTCTAGTGCGGGAGATGATTATTACAACTATGGTTATTTAAGAAGAACGAGCTATAAGGCGTTTATAATGGATGTAAAACCCCATGTGCCTATTATGGCGAGCGATCCAGATCACCCCAATAACCATTGGCCACCCTCTCCCAATTATTACAACGATCCGCTACCCATTCCTTATTTTGGAACAGATGTACTCCTAGCAGGTGGGCGCCTACCATTTTTGATGGACGTCAACGTCAATGATGTGCCTAGCATTCCCGCTAGTAATATGACCATGGCGGCTTATCTCTTCCCTGGAACGGGGATTATCCCCTTGGGCGCACTCGCCGATTACCCACAAGAAACAGCGCCCTTAAAAGCCATGTTAGAAGCCTTAGACGTATTGGCCGAAGAACCTGTAGCAGAATTGGAACGTTTGTTTGCCGAACACATGGATTTGGCTTCTCATCGGCTGGATGCTTGGATTTTGGGCATGGCCAATAAGCGCTTGAATAAGTTGCGTACCAACAACAAAACAGGGACGTATTTGGGCAGTTATGGCTGGTTGATGAATTTGGAGCCTGGCGGGCAGCGGACAGCCGTTAACAACCAATCGGTTCTGTTCAACGTCGATCAGTTTGGTACGGCTCCTGTCATGATCGATCCCGATAACCAGGGGTACATTCAAGCGCCCTCGCTCAACCATGCCATGACGGCAGCGGTGTTGAGAAGTGGTTATGAAGCTCACAAGGGGACGGCCGATGAAGATTTATTGGCCGTTAATTTATCTTCTCAGCGGGTAAAACGGGCCTTGTTTTATATAGAAGGCATTCGCAATGGACAGCATTTAGGGGCGCTCTTGGGCTATCGCATGGAACGCGAACTGCGCGAAGCCAATCTGGCGCAATACACGTTAGCCCTGCGCGAGCATTACCCCATTCAACAATTGCACTACGAAGACAACAACCAGCAGCCTTTGGCGCCAACTTCTCCCAGTAGTGTCATAGATGGTTTGGGCGTTGTAGAGCGCTTGCGCGAATTAGAAACCGCAGGACAGCCTCCTACCAGCGCATTTGGCTACATCAATTCGGTTGATCGAGCAGCAGTAGCCGCCGTT
>CAYUZF010000016.1:18379-20425 GCA_964449615.1 uncultured Aureispira sp. | reverse complement strand
AGGACATGGACGCATTGGCGGATCTATCGCTGGCAGAAGGCACCTACCAAATGGTCTTGGGCAATTACAGTCGCTCCAATGCCATGCTGACCGCTTTGGCCAAAGGGGCACCGCTTCCAGAGCCAGAAATTATTAAAACACCTAGAACGGGGCAATCGCTTACCCACCGCGTTGGGTTGACCTTACCGACGGTAAACACCGCAGTGGAGAGTCCCCAATGGGCCAGCAGTTTCACGCCACGGGCATTGGCCGAACCTGCGTTGAACGCTAAAATTGGCGCTTTGCTGCCTACACCCAGCGACGTCTATTGCCAAGTAGAATACCAGCGCAAAGACAGCAGCAATGTCCTTACAACAGAAGTCGTTCAACTAACCTTATTGAGTTTAGACCTAGAGCCGATTGACTTGTTGTATGGTTTCCCCGAGAGCATAGAGGATACCCACTCGGAATTGGCCAAGCGCTTCAAACAGGTAGCTTATTCGGATGCTGCCCAATTTTCTAACGATGCGTTTTACGATTTTACCGTTGATTTTGAGGCGGCAGTTGGTACGTATACCATAGCAGATATAGCGCCTCTAATGGCACAGTTGAAGTTGTTGTGTGCAAACAGCCGTTATTTGAGAGCAAGAGATTTGGTGCATCCAACGGCGGATACAACCAATTTAGAATTGACAGGGGTCTCCGCCAATAGCCTACAGGAATTGGCAAGCCGTGCGAACAATTTGAGAAATGGACTAGAGCAAGCGGCCAATAGTTTGCTGCCGAATGCAGCGGCCAACGCCATTTGGCCATTGGCAGACTATGGCATCAATGAAGCGGCGGTAGCTACGCCCGTGGCTGCTACCTTGGGCGGCAGTGTAGTTTATACAGATACAATTGAACGCATCAAACAATTGGCGGGCGACCGCGTCGAGCAGTACGATCAATTAGTGGCGCCTGTTTTTACCGACCCTACTTTGGACACCGCTGCGAAAGTGGAAATTTACCAAAAAGCGGTCTCTCATTTATTGGGCAAAAGTTTCTTATTGTTGCCACAGATTTCCGTGTTGAACGCGGCAGAACTGACCAATGCGTACAGTGCCAAATCCAGCATTTTGCCCGCCAACGAACCGTTAGTTATAGAGCGTTGGACGGCGGGCGCAGCGCGGGTGCGTCGACAAGTCAACCGTTTGGAGAATGTTTCCTTTTTGCAGAGTTTGTTTTTGGATGAAACCACTGCAAGTTTGAGTTGGGAACCCATTCAATTACCTTACCGACCCAGCGACCATTGGGTAGGGGTAGAGTTGCCCAACGATTATTATCAAAATCATTTTCAGGATACCAACCTAGTGAGCTTGGATAAATTATCCTTGGTTATGAATTGGCATACTACTCCAAGTAACCTCCCGTTTGTGGGCTTGTTGGTGGACGAATGGACCGAAACCATCCCAGCAAAGGAGGAAACCGCAGGCTTGGCTTTCCACTACGATCAACCCAATTCAAAAGCCCCACAATCCATTTTGTTGGCGGTGCATCCAGAAGATAGCAGTGCTTCTACTGCTTGGCAATGGGAACAGTTGGTCAATACATTGGATACCACTTTAGAACTTTCTAAAATGAGGGCGGTAGAACCTGACCACTTGCAGACCGTCACGATGGATGACACGACTTACTACACGCCAGGCAATACGGCAAGTGATGTATTTGATGCGTTTTCCCAGCTTTTGCCCGCTACTTTTGCGAGGGTCGCCCCGCCCGACTCGGAAGAAAGTTGGTCTACAGATTATCATAAAAATAACGACACCCACCTGCACAAACCAAACTAAACGAACATGTACAACCTTAATAGAGATTTAAAACGTCCATTTTTGGGCATTTGGAACCGCTTAGAACCGCGTCCACTGCACAAGGACTTTTCCCGTGTATTAAAAGCCGAAATATACGACCCGCTTTGGATGCTCAATCGACAGTGGCAGTTTGGGGAGTTTAAAGGGGAGGATACGGGTTCTGCCGTCTTCACCCATGTGCAGCTAGAACACACCAAACTGTCGCGCTACGCAGACAGCC
>CAYUZF010000016.1:18001-18369 GCA_964449615.1 uncultured Aureispira sp. | reverse complement strand
AGAGCGAAGGCACCACATTTGATTTGAAACTGCACGTACAACTTAGTTTGTATTTTAAAAAGCTCTTTCAGAAAAGTGCGGTGCCGTTGCCGACGGGTTTGTATGCGGCTTTTGCCAATGCCTATGCGTTGAACCTGCCTTCTTTCAACTCCTTAGAAGAAGAGGTTAAGCACCAAACTCAATCGGGCAGTTGGCTACTGTGGAAAGCGGCGGCAAACAAAGGGTTACTAGATGGGGAGCGGCTGTGTTCGGATATAAAAGATGCCTTGAACAGCAATACGCCTATTTCTTCTTTAGTCCTATTTGGGGTGTTGAACAGCAGCGAAGAACAGGCCTTAGACGCCCTTGCTACAGCACTTGTTACTTGG
>CAYUZF010000016.1:17731-17991 GCA_964449615.1 uncultured Aureispira sp. | reverse complement strand
CTTCTTCTGCTTGGCAGGCAGAGCGGCTAGAATACCAATTTGCCAACGCTGTCCCAAATCCACAAGGCGGCAACCACGAGGTGTTGGCGGTAGAAGAACACTACCAGGGCAAGCTGGATTGGTTTGCTTACAGTATTGACAACAGTACTTCTAATACTGCATTAACCAACAATAGCCCGATGGCAGGGGAGGATATGACCGTTTACACCGAAAACAGAACGGTGCTCCCTGCGCCCGTGCGTTTTGCAGGCATGCCCGTC
>CAYUZF010000016.1:17366-17657 GCA_964449615.1 uncultured Aureispira sp. | reverse complement strand
TGGCACAATTTGGTCTGGTGTTCAACAACGACTGGCAAATGGTGCCAATACGTCGTCCTATTGGCAGTTTAAGCAAGGTGAAAAGTTTGATTGTTACCGATGTTTTTGGACAGAGAACGGCCGTAACAACAGCGAACAATGCAGCCGATAATTGGAGTTTGTACAGTCTGAACCACAAAGATAGTTCTACGCTGGATGGGCGCTTATTTATACCGCCTACTTTAGACAAAATTCTACAAAGTGAACCTATCGAAGTGGTGCGTTTTGCCCGAGACGAAATGGCGAATCAAG
>CAYUZF010000016.1:6365-17341 GCA_964449615.1 uncultured Aureispira sp. | reverse complement strand
TACAGACTTTAAGCGAGGCGATCAAACGACAATTGGCCAACGTACTGCTGGAGCAAATCCCCGTACCGCCCAGCAAAGGGTTGACGGCTTATTATCCGCTGCATGGCGATGCTCAAGAGCAGGAGAATTTTTTACATGGTGCTTTTAGTAACACCAGCGCGACGATATGGCCAGGGCAGACGCCTTACTTGGGGACGGGGTTTGCAGGAAACGCCAACAGTTTCATCAGTTTGCCCGATGATGCTCGATTGAAACCCAGCGCAAAACTCAGTGTAGCTATTTGGGTACGCCCAGACACTACTGCACCACAAGAGCAGTACCTCGTTTTTACCGCCAACAACGATTCTACCGATTTGCAAGCGTATGCCCTTAGTATTCGCAATGGTAAATTTAGAGGATACAAGAATGCTGTAGCACCCACCAATCCAAGTGGTGGGCCTTCTATCAATGTTCTCAGTGCAGTGGTAGACAGCAGCACCAACGTTCAAAACAATACTTGGTACCATGTCGCGCTTACCATTAGCGCCAGCGAAATACAATTGTACGTCAATGGAGTCTTGGAGGCAACAACTTCTGCTGCCCATGCCTTGGATTATAAAGTAGGCGCCGCAGTTATCGTAGGTGGCACCAATGAACCAACAATCAATGGGCCCTTTGAGGGGTCGCTAAGTACACTGCGTTTCTACAACAGAGCGCTAAGCGATGTAGAAATAGACCAGCTCTACAACGACGGGCAGCCTTTTCCAGATTTGGCACCACAAGTGGCGGCGGACAATCTACAACCCGCAGATTTTATTTATCATTATTTGCTCAACGAAGTTCCCGAAAACTGGATTCCATTTGTCCCTGTGCGACTCAACAACGAATTGGTGCTCCAGCGCGGAAAAATGCAACGCAACTTGCCCCACTTACTCGCTTCTTTGCGCTACATAAAACCGATGGGGACACTGCTGAACGAGCACACACAGAGCAATCCCAATTTGTATTTTCTAAAAGAGGAAGAAGTGCCTAGGGCAGGCATTACAGTCACTAAGAGATTTCAACGCACACGCTGGATCGACGGGCAAATCTACACCTGGTTGGGCCGCCAAAAGAAAGCGGGAAATGGTGAGGTTAACAGCAATTTGCAGTTCGATCATTTGGAAGCTTTTGAGCAGGATTGAGGAACGTTTCAAGGGGAGACAACAAAAGCATTAACCCGCTAATAAAATGACTTTTTAGTCTAGAATATCCCGAATTCAAGGTCTTGAATTCGGGATATTCTAATCTTTTTATCTTTATTTTTTTATTTAAATGGTTTAATTTAAATTTTTTATAAAAAAAATTAAATACATTTTTATAAAAAAAAATACCATATTGCCGTAAAAATTAAACGATAAACAGCTCAATAGGGTAGACTTTCTGACTCCTAATTATGAAGTTGTTTAAAAGGATAAAAGTTGGTAGATACAGGAATGTTGCAAAAGGTTTAACTTGTGAGTTTCTACACAAACAAAACCCCGCTAGCGGATCGCTCTATCAAATGTACCCGTACCGCTTTGCGAGTACTTTTGCTTCGCTAACCCTGCGGGGTTCATCGCTATACAAAATGTACACTATCTTGCTCTCGCTCTTATCTTCTTTAAAGAGCTTTTTAAGCAAATGTTGTACGCATTAAAGTTTTAAGATGTGCATCAGCCTAATTCAAGGCAATATATTTTGCCCATAATTTAGATTATGTTAAATAGAGGCTTCGAAAAATCACTTGTTCTTTAATAATTGCATATACTACCTCCCCTGCAACCCCCCTCCATTAACTATACCCAATTACAAGTAGTGGTAGAAAAGGCAATCTTGCAACGTTATAAGGTTTAGGGTTTATTTAAATTCCGTTGCACATTGCCGCTTTCTTTTTACTGTCAACATTCTTTGACGTTCTTTCTCTACATCTTTACTCAATTTCTAGCGCATAGAATACACTATTCCCCAGCAAAAAAATCTACGCGCTTCAGCTGTTGCTGAATTTTGTACAATAGTACTTAGATGGTATTTCAATAATAAAATAAAAAAACAATCTACGATAAAAACAGGGTACCTGTGCATCAATCGCAGGTGATTTGGAAGGCCTCGGTGCTGCTTTTGCCTATTGTTTGGCTGCCGAAGGAACGCAGCAATTTCTTGCATTACTCACGGACTAAAGTTTTGATTGTAAGTTGTTTTATATATTAAACAGTTTGGTTTTAATTATAAAAATAGAATAACTTGTAAGCCACAAACCGCTAGTTTTTTTGCGCTCAAAGTACAGACGTCCGAAGCCGTTTTGAAGGAATGCTTTCAGCAATTGGGCAAACGCTCTTCTATGATTCTAGTTTTGTCGTGCAGTTGTACAACTTACAAAAAAAATCGGCAACAGGTTTCCCCATTGCCGATTTGTGCATGCGCTGTATTTGCGCCTTACGGTCTTCCTAGTATGACTTTGCGTTGTGTCGTAACCTTGTCATTGTACAACAAGAAGAAGTAAGCACCTGCGGGGCAATTTAACCCATCTATGGTAACCTGCTCGGTTCCTCGGGCGACTGTACCACTGCTGACTTCTACCCCACGCACGTCTACCAATCTCCACTGGTAATCTTTTTCTAAGGCATTGTCAAACTTCAAGTTGAAGTAATCGTGCGCTGGATTTGGATACAAGACCATATTTTGGATCTCGGCCATGTCTTTTGCTGCCTTTATGGGGTCTACCCCTACCGCATACCTACTGACATCTCTAGTCGTTGCCACTTGGTAAATTTCTTTGGTATTGGTATTCTGAATAAATACAACTGCTTGGAAATCACCCGCTTCGTAATTGATAAAATTATAGGGGGTATGATCCCAACTAAAGTTAATCGCTATGCTATCGCCTGTGTTCCAAGCCAACGAATAACTCTGCGTGGTATTGACTGCTGAATTGAGGTGGAACTGGTCGTTCTCCCTAGCTACAGCGTGAACTTGGCTGGTATAACTGCTACCAACGGGGTAATTCAACGAATCTTCTGAGATAACCGTGTAAATTCTGTAGTTGGCAAAGGCACTCGGCTCTAATGCTCTAACGGTCGCTTTCAAGTTGAAGGTATTGTTGATGTGTACCAACCCACCGTCAATTTCAATCTCAAATTTGGGCGAGGCCAACATATCTTGCTCAAAATCGGCATCGGTTAAATTGGCCGTTACTTTTACCTCTGCTGAATCCCCATCAATATAGGCACGCCCTGCACTAGCCGCGTATATAAACGATCTATTTCTACCCAGTTTGTCGTTGTCCACGTGGAATGCGTCTGTGGCATTTGGTGCATCAATGTGGTACTGTAAGAGGACGACGTCTTCTTTGAGCGGTGTATGGAAGATCAAATCATAAGTACGGTTGTTAACCGCTTCCATATTGCTGTAGGCATCGTTTACCATGCTTTCTAACAAAACATTGCGTGTTCTACTGCGCACTACAACATTATCAAAAGCAAAACCTTCCAAATCGCCTGGAGTGGCATCTACAGAAGCAAAGGCAAAACGCATGCGAAGTATACCGTTGGCGCCTCTATAATTGTCTAATTTATAACGCCCATCTTGCCAGCCGTTACTCTGCCCAGACCATCCTAATGATAAAAATTGACTGGTATCTCTATCGCTACCTGGCTGTGCGGCAATAAAAGTTGTATTGTACCAATTAATTCCTCGATCCTCTTCACCGACAGGCGCCCAAGTGCCGTCTGCTTTTTGGTATTCTAAGACCGTTCCGTCAACAATCTCGCGTGTGTCCGTCCAGTAATCCATACTCATCATTGGTCGCTCTAAGTTCGACAAATCAAAACAAGGACTGTATACCCAAGCATCTTCTAATCTGCCGTAAGCGCCCGCGGTTGACGTTGACCAAATCTTATTGGCACTCTGTGGAATGCCTATTGGGTTGCTGTCTGCCCCCCAATTCCACAAGAGATCGTAAGTGCTGTCTTTAGCTTCTGCAAACCATTCGCCATCGCCACTTTCAAAATCCTGTTCATAAGGGAAATTATCGACCTTAGGAGAAATCACCAGTCGAACCGTGTGGGTATCTATACAGTGTTGTTGGTTGGCAACAATCAACTGTGTCCAGTAGACCCCTGCATTGTCATAGAGATAAGCCATCGTATCAATATTTCCATTCTGAACCGAACCCATGGTATCATAAGTAGAACTCATCACCCATTGCACGCTGGTAATAGAATCGGTTGCACGTGAGTTGCTGATGAGGCCTAGAATGGCATTATTAGGCTCAAAGTAAACGCTGTCATATTGGCAACCTCCCGCTACATCGTAGTCCAATACAGGCATACTGTAAACATAAATAGCATCAAAAAACGTATCTCGACAACCTGAGGTAGAATCTTCGTACGCATAGCTAACCATCGACTCGCCACGACCTGCAAAATCAGGAATAAAGTAATCCGTTCCAAATGGAACACCACCACCACTAAACACACCGCCCTGAATATTGGGCGTTAGCCACACCGTATCACCTCCCATACAGTACGTATTGTGCGGGAAGGTAGTAGTATAGCTCACTTGTGGTACGCGGTTAACTTCAACTATTTGGGTATCAACTGCTTCGCAGGCACCATCAACTACTCTATAGGTAATGGTATCTATGATAAAAGGAGTTGTCAAATACTGCCCATTGACATAACCTGGATTGGGAACATAGAAAGGGGCGTTGTTGGGGGGTGTCCCGACAATGGTATCGCCATTTCTGGCAAAAACACCACCCCCTGGCGCTCCAAACAACAGCACTGCGGGGTCAGACTCACAGAAAGCAGACTTGAGTGCAAAATCAGGCTCTACATAACCATCTACAATAATGGTAAAATTAATACTATCGGAACAACCCGAAGCACTATCCGTAGCGAAATAAGTAATTAAATTAGCACTTCCCGAAGCGGCTCCTGGGTCAAAGAAATAAGTCGTATCGGGTATTGTAGGCGTCGTAATTATCCCTGTTACAGGATCTACAATCGTCGTCGTGATTCCGCCATAGACGGTCACTAAACCTCCAGAAGTATCTCTAAAGTCGGTCCACGTTCTGTTGGCATATCCTGATGGCAACAAGGGTTGCAAGGTGTCGTTGCTACAAAAAGCCGAGTTGTCCGCAGGCGAAGTCATTTTCGGAACGGGCAAAGGACGAATAGTAACAGGCACTGTAGTAATGGCAGGACAGACAGAGTCTGCGATTTGGCCATTGCCAAGGACATAGGTGTTTAGCGTATCCTCTACGCTGTAAGTAATGGTATAAGAGCCACTCCCTGCTTTGTCTGGAATAAAGGCCCAAGAAGTACTGTCGGAATAGATGCCTCGTCCCGTGAATATCCCCCCAGTAGGACTTCCCGATATCGCAAAGGTATCTTTAGTTTCACAGTAAAAGGTGTCCAAGTTAATCACTGTCGGAGGAGTTGGCTTAAAGACATACGTCCGCGCCGTAATGGTATCAGAGCAACCGTTGTTGTCTACATGTCGGTAGCTAAATGTTTTAATTCCCGCCGAATCTTGATCAGGGTCAAAGGTAATGCTGTTGGCACTCGCAGAGAAGCCTGGATCAGCATCGTACAAGATTCCCGAAGGAGAGATAGAGATGTTATCCTCCAAATCAGAGAAACAATAGACAGAGTCTAAACCACTTACCGTAATTTCTGGAGTGGGATAAATAATGAAGGTAGCACTATCTATGTTGGTACAATTGTTAGTATCGGTATAGCTGTAATAAACCTGCTGAGAACCTACCGTGTCCGCTCCTGGAGTTAAAATTCCAATGGAATCTGTAATAATACTTCCGTAGAAAAAGAACGTACCCGAAGGGTCATTGCTACTAAATAAGGTATCATCAGGTTCAGTGGTACAGTACTGGATATCCAATGGATCGCGTTTGGTAAACAACGCTGGAGGTAAGGGATTAACCAAAATATTAACCGTATCAGAATTTACGCACCCCTTGGAGTCCACAAATCGGTAAACAATGGATTTATTGCCTGTTCCTGCGGCAGAAGGCGTAAAAACATTTGAATTAGGATTTACACCTGGCCCCGAAAAAGTAGCTGTTCCCTGCGCTACATTCACGTCGGGAATACCCCGCAACTGCACGGTGTCGTAATTGGGACAAAAGTTTGTGTCTACAAAGCCAATAAGGGATACAATCGGTACAGAATCCAATTTTATAATAGCAATATCCGTATTCTCACAGCCTACATCATCCGTATAACTGTAAACAACGGTATCCACCTCTACCCCTGCAGGCACCAAGCTAGGATCGTAATAGTAAGTCGTGTCTATTGAAAAAATTCCAATTCCCGTAATTGTTCCGCGCCCTACGCCACCACTGCGCCATACGGGGTTGCCGTTTACGGTAATAATAGAATCACTTTTACAGTAGGTGTGATCGGATCTATCGTTGTTAATACCATAAACTGTTCGCTCTTTATTAAACACGCTGTCGATGTCTACCACTGGCGCCTGTACAATGGTTACCACCACCGTATCGTAGCCCTTGCAACCAAAACTATCGGTTACTTGCGCCCAAACTGGAGAAGTACCGCCTGTTCCAGGCCCTGGACTGCCTGGCCCCCCAACAAATACACTGTTTGGGTTTAGGGTACTGTCTATAACACCCGCTCCAAAATAGGCAATAGAGTCAATGGCAGAGCCTGCTATTAAGGTTGCGCGTACATCTACAGCAAGAACACTACCACAGAACCGTGCACTGTCACTTCTACCATCTATGTTAAGAGCCAATTCGGGCGGTTCACGAACCACAATATTTCCTGTATAATCGTATTCACAACCGTATTGGTCTGTTATGATGAGGGTAACAGGAGTAGTATCCACAGCGGCTAAAGTGGGATCAAAAACACCCAAAGAATCATTCAACCCAATGGCTGGCTCAAAACGACCAGTGATTCCACCAGGCAAGGTTCCTGTCAAAGAAAAAGGGTCGCCGTTTCTGCAATAAGCATCTCTAGTGGCAAAAAACGGTCTTCTAGGCGCTCGTATAACCGTAGTGGCCGTATCGTAATCTATACAGCCATAGCGATCGACCGTATAAATAACCAACGCCGATAAATCGCGGGTAGGATTGGGTACCAGCGAATCGTAGACGCTACTCGCTACAAAAATACTGTCTTCTGTCAAAGTATCCGTAAGCGTAAAAAAGCCCGAAGTGTCTTGCGCTACAATATTAAAATAAGTCGTACTAATATTATCAAAGGCGGGCGAAGGCCGCAGCGTATCGGGCGCTTCAGAAGTACAATAGACCGATTGTACACTGGTACCAACGTCTACATTTGGCCTCGGCACAATGAAAACCGTAGAAAAGGCCGAAAATTCGTAGAGCGTGGTAGGACTATTAGGGGCAGAATTAAGCGTTCGAGTTGTTCGGTAAACCATACGTATGCGCACCGCATTCGTTCCTGGAGGCAACAAAGATGGTAGTAGACCATAGCGTTCACTTCCATTAGTAGAATCCAGCACTATAATAGCGGCTTGGTAGGCACTGTCTGTTATAACATCCGCAATAATATTGGAATCAATAACACCATTAGGGTTTACTATTGTAGCTTGACTATAAGCATTTTGAGGCGTAGAGTCTCTAAAAAAGAAAATAGTATCTGATTCCGCACACAAGGTATCAGGCAATCCAGGAATCCCTAAGGGATTAAATACATCTATATCACTGGTTTGTTCCCCTATACAACCTTTGTTGTTGAATCGAAAAGTTACAGGATTAGAAGCTAGTGATTGGTCTACTAAAAATTCATTACCTGGTGTTACATACGTTCCTGTAAACGTGAAAGGATGTGGAAAAGTAGCAGGAGGTAAAAGATTAGGCGTAGAGGTAAGGATAGTACTGGCATCTACCGCCAAAGGTTTATTGGGATTGGGTGGGTTGATCTTTACAACAGTGGCATACGTCAAACCAGACAAACGGTTGTCTCGAATAGTGATGTTTTCCGTTCGTGTTTTGGGAATGGCACAGCGCCCGCCATTGGAGTACTCCGCTTCAAAAGAGTAGGTAACATCCACTACCATAGAATCCTCGTGGTTGGCTCCCCAGCCCGCCGCCCAAGCATACAAAGAATCTTGGCTTGGACTAATCAACCCTGCAATAGAACTGCTAAACGTTCCCCCTTCAGGAAAGCCATACAAACGAATGTTTCGATCCGCACAAACTGGATCTGTTTGCGGTAAGATGGCTAAGGTAGGATTGTGGATGGTAATAAAGGCGTTGCTGTTGTAAATAATATCCCCTGCTCCATCCAAGAACACTACATTTCCTGTAGCCGCATTGGGCGGAACATCGAACGTTATTTCTCCTTTTACACCAATATTCCCTGAACCAGGGGCTTGGTTGGTCGGCGAAACACTTTGTATTGCAGGTTGTCCATCTATGCTACTGAACCGAACGGTAACAGGATGTGTAGGCAACGTATCATACCTAAACGTTACATTTGACCCTGCACAGGCTTCAAAAGTACTAGGCGCTCCTGGATCGTTGTTAGTGAAAGACAGATCTTGGTCAAAACCTAGCGTAAAATATTGCCCATCTTCCAATACAACACCATTAAACTCTATTCTACCCGTACTTATATTAGGAGTTCCCTGAACAGCGGTAAGAAAACCCGATGCAAAAGAAGGAGAACTACTAATTAACAACCGTACTCCTGTCAAGCTAGGAGTCAAAGCTGGAATATCCATATAAACAGTAACGGCCCCCATTCTATTGCCAGGATTAGAGACTTTCCAACGGCGCTCAGAAATGGTGAAATCAGTGGGCGCATCTACGGAGTTGATGACCTCGTAATTCGCAGCATCTGTACTACTGGGTCTGAATTTGAGTGACCCCCACAGTAAAAATGTAGTATCCGTTGTAATACCCGAAGCGGAGGTTTTTTCCATGGTAACAATAGCTGCCGTATCTTGACTACGCGATAGAATGTGATTGAGTTTCAACGCATCATCCCGTCCAATACCTGCTACATTTTTGTCGTAATCGCTGTTGGCCGTTTTGTCCCAAATGACATTTCCATACGAGTCTACATAATCATGCTTTAGAAAAATACCGTATTTGATGGCCAAATAAGAACGAATTTTGTCGGCCTTGTCCGATGACACCCGTTTGGAGCTAATGATTAGCTCTGCCACATCGCCTTCCAACTGTTGAGCAAGGGCAAATTGACTAACCACGCCCATAGCATCCTGTTCTTGACCGATAATCAGCGTTCCTCCATCATAGACCGTCTGATTATTGGCATAAGCTCCTCTGGTTGTATCACCATCTAATCCTATAGCGATATCAGAACCATTTCCTTGTTCTGTAGAAAGTAAAGCAGGACGGTTGTACGTCAAATCATGGTTGCCGTTTATAAAGGTTGCTGTTTGCCCAAAAAGCAAGGTTGTTACAGTAGGGTTTATCATTAAAAGATCATTTCCATTGGCACGTGTGCTGCTGGTAACAGGATCTACAGTAGCGTAAGAAAATAAGGCTTGATCTGTTCCACCTGTTCCATCGTTGCGCGTTACCATAAACACGGTACTCTCATCGGCTCCAAAACCCAAGTACTTTTCTTTTTCTAGGTAGTTTCGGTTTGCTCCTTGACATACTGAGGTTTTTGTCCGCCTGCGATTGCTACTCCTTCCAAGTCATTGATACCCCAAGCTTGATCCTTCAATGCATCGACTTGCCCAGCAGTAACCACGTTATCCACAGCATCGGCCATGATCCAAGTACCCGTTTCCAAAATAGCGATCGTAAAATACTTAACGGTAGCGCCAGGCCCCGAACCAAAATCTACACTGTCTGCTTTTGGCTTGGTATTAGTAATGATGATTGGATACGCTTTGATGTTAGAAGTTTGATCAAAAGAAGCATTGTCGCCTACCAACAGCACTAAATTTTTACTTTTAAAATCCGTAGGAAGGTTATTGAAAATATCGTCGTCGAACGCTACACTATAGCCTTGATAACCGCCCAATTGCTCCGCACGCCATATTCTACTCATGCGCATTCCATTGTCCAATAAATGAAAACCTGGATCAAACGCTACGGCAGTATTTGTGGGCGCATCGTTATGCCCAGCGACTAAAGCATATTCCGTCGTTGCATTAAATCCAGAAGTAGTAGCTAGTTCTAGGTAATCGCCTGCACGTTCACTACTAGAGTTGTCTTGGGTAAATTGAGCCAGAGTATCATTTACTACTCCAATTATGTTGTGATCGTAAGCACCTCCTGCTGCACCCAAATTCCATATTTTAGTATAATCACTTAAGTAGTAATCGTGGAAGATGGGAAGGCCGTATTTGATGGCTAAATAGGAAGTAATGCGCTCTCGTTTGGCGTCATTCATTCCCCCAGAATAAACAATACATTCTGCGATGTCTACTTCCTTTCCATCTTCATTCTTTTTGTGTGTTCCCAAATACATGTTGGACTCACTGTTGCTTAAAGTGTTGCCAGGTGTAAAGGTGTGCATGGTTCTACCATCGATGCGAACAAAGGAAGGCGCACCATCTTTAATAGAAGTATGATTGATGTAAACCTTATTTACTTCCGCTTTTACTCCTGGACGGTGGTTGTAATTTTGCGGCTGTGTTCCTGCTCCGCCATGAACGGTCTCTAGAAGAATCCGACGTCCTGCAAGGCCGTTGTTATTGCCCGATCGCCCATTGCCCCAAATGCCGTGGTTGCCCGTTGCTCGTGGCCGGTAAACCGTAAAAACATGCAACTCATTAAAAGTACTGTTATCACTAATGTCCAAAGGCGTTATGAAATGTTCATCGTCAAACACGACCACCTCATAGCCGTTTATCTCATCCGCATTGAATCTGTAATAATTTGACCCATCATAATTGGACGATTGTGTACTTCCAGGTATAGCATCGGGCCA
Source organism: uncultured Aureispira sp. (assembly GCA_964449615.1). GTDB lineage: Bacteria > Bacteroidota > Bacteroidia > Chitinophagales > Saprospiraceae > Aureispira. Next base: position 6,422 of record CAYUZF010000016.1, on the reverse strand, counting down.
GTCTGCTGTGTAGTTTCCCGTGCCAACAGGATTCTGAGGAAGCGGAGGAATATCATG